>CP065016.1:314123-628247 GCA_016700375.1 Candidatus Saccharibacteria bacterium | reverse complement strand
CAGTCAGTAAAAACACTGGAAATGTATCGCTCGATGTGACGACGCGCGTACAGCTAAGGAGCGTTTTTGGCCAGGAGACGCCAGTTCAGAAGGCAACCTATCCGGTTATTGCGGGCGCAACGACAGGGTGGGCGTTTGAGTTTAAGCGACCTTTTTGGGGTGGTATATACAAAGCGCAGACTTCCATTGCGTACGATTCAGATACAAATACTGGTATTGGTGATGCGACCGGTCAAGAACGAAAAGTCAGAGCAGCCACTGGCTATTTCATTATGATGCCAACCTGGCAGGCGCTTGCGGTGGAAATTGCGGTACCGTTTGTGCTTATTTTTGCACTTATTACGTTCCTATATCGACGAAAATTGCGCCGCATTGCACAAAAACGGCTCCATAAGTATACCGTCGTACCGGGAGATACCGTTATGTCGATTGCGGAAGCGCATGGGATTGATTGGAAGCAGCTTGCCAAAATTAATTCCATCAAGCCGCCATTTCTTATCGACTACGGCCAGGTGCTGTTACTGCCTCAGCCAAAAAAACGCTTACGGCGCAAACGTACGGCTCACAAAGGCTCTTGGGTAGTTGATGCCGCTGCGCCGCCTCAGCTGGCTGCTGAACAGTCTCAACCGTCGCCAGTTGCGCCTCCACCCCCTGTGCCCTCATCGGTACAGCCTGAAACCGCCTGGCAGGCGCCAATTGCACAAACGCAGCCTTCTGCGCCGGTGCCTGAGCGCTATCCTGTACCGCCGCATGTTCCAAATCCGGCATTTCCCGAGCCGGAGGATGCTGAATTCCCGGACTGGCGCGAAGGCGCAAGCGACGAAGAACTGCGTAACCTCGGTGTTCTAACCGATAGCGGTGCAGTACCGGCCTTAAGCAGTTCTTGGAATCTTGAGGCAGATGAACCTGAATCGCCAAAACCAAAAAAAAGCACCCGAAAAAAGGTGGCTAAACGTGCGCCACGGAAAACTCCAGCAAAACGCTCTGCGAAGAAGTAATTGCCGCAAACATTATCAGGGGTGCTATACTGTGTTTGCGCTAATGCTTATGGGATTGTTGAGAATGCAGAGAAACACACACAAGCGGTATTCGGGTAGTATCAAACTTTCACAAAGGCTGGGTGTTTTTGCGGTCGTGCAAATACTAGTACTATCACTTCTTTCTGCACTGTTCATTACGCCTAAGGCATATGCGGCAAACTTTAGTATGCGCACGGGGTACTACCTGGGTACGGGTAGTTCAAAAACCATCAGTGGTCTGGGCTTTCAGCCGGAGCTTGTGATTATTAGGGCGTCTACGACTGCTGGCGTTGGGGTTTTTAAAACGAGTGCTATGGCTGCAGCAAATACTGCATTTTTTAGTGCCACTGCAGACAATACTGCGACGGCCATCTCCTATACGCCCGATGGTTTTACGGTGGGGGCGCTAGCGAACGTAAATAATGCCAATGTTTTGTACCGATGGGAAGCCTTTAGTGGTTCAGACTGCTCCGCGACAGGCTATTTTTGTGTCGGTACGTATACGGGAACTGGTGCTGCAAGCCGCACAATAACCACAGGGTTTCAGCCCGATATGATTACAGTCAAGCGCTCAACTGCTGTGGGCGCACATTTTCGCACAACTGCTATGGCCGCAAACAGAACCGAGTTTTTCACGACAACTGCTGCAAACACAACCGGTGCGTACATAGCAAACAGTACTGCCACGGGCTTTACTGTGGGGGCAACAGATAATGCTACGGGAGGAACGTACAACTACATAGCCTTTCGTAGTGGTGGCGGTACGTTTGCGCAGGGGTCATACACCGGCAATGTCACGGCGGGTACGAATATTACGGGGCTTGGGTTTCAGCCCGATACGGTAGTCATAAAAAACAGTACTAGCGCTACTGCGAACAATCGCCGTTCAATCATCTACACCGATAAACACTTCGGTAATTTAGCGAGCTACCTCAGCGATTCGGTGGCAGATGCGACAAATATGGTGCAAGGAATGGTAACTGATGGCTTTACTCTTGGGGCTGGCAGCAACACAAACGAGAGCGGCACCACGATGTACTGGTTTGCATTTGGTGGGGCACCGAGTTTTGGGAGCGCGAGCGGGTCTTTTACCATGGCGCAGGGGACGTACACTGGCAACGGTGCAGCGCGGTCGGTGACAGGAATCGGTTTTGCCCCAGACCTTGTGCTCATAAAAGACAATGCGGCGAACCATGCAGTTTTTCGTATACGTCAGATGCCCGGCGATGCGACAGCTTACTTGGGTTCTGCGACGGCAGATTTTACGGGGGGTATTACTTCGCTAGATGCCACGGGTTTTCGCCTGGGTACGAGCACGGTTGTGAATACGAATGGCAACACATACCACTGGCAGGCGTTTGGTAATGCGTATGAATCAGATACGAACAGTGGCGCAGCTGACTTTGCGACAGGGGTTTACTATGGCAGCGGGCTCACCGCGCGTCCGGTCGCGGACATACCATTTCAGCCTGATTTCGTTGCCCTGAAGCGCAATAGCACAACTGCTGGGGCATTTCGCACCAGTGCGCAGGCTGGCGATCTTACTAGTTTCTTCGCCGCCACGGCGGAAACGGCAGGTGTTGTACAGTCCCTGAATGCTAACGGTTTTACCGTGGGAACAAATGCAGCGTCAAACACGAGTGCATCATTGTACCGCTGGTTTGCGTTTAAATCGGGTACGAACTTCAGTGTCGGTACATACACCGGAACAGGGGTTGCGGGGCGACAAGTGACGGCGCCTTTTTGGTTTGACCTCGTATGGGTGAAACGTTCGACAGCAGTTGCTGGGGCGCAGCGGCCATCTACACTTACGGGTGGTAACGCACAGTATCTTACGAACACAGCCAATGCCGCAAACCTCATAACAAGTATAAATGCCGGTGGTTTCACGGTGGGCACAAGTACCTCAACCAATACAAATGGCGGTACGTATCGCTATGCTGTGTGGCGCGTGCCGCCGACTGGTGCGCTTACGGTCGATATTGTGGATGCTGGCGGCATTACCGTTGCGTCTCCGTTGGTAAGTTTTGCTACTCAGGGACTGATTTTTAACTGCACGGAAAGTACCGCAGCATTGGGGGCCCCGGCGCAAAAAATTCGAGTAAGTAATATGACGGCAAATGCCAGCTGGGTGCTTTCAGTAGCACCAACGGCCGGACCGATAGGGTTATGGGATAATCCCGGCGCAACAGCTCATTACGACTTCAATGACACGGCAGGTACTCAGCCGGGGTGCGCAGATGGAGCAGACACCGATACGTACGCCGGGAAGCTACGGGTTGAACCATCTGCCGGCAGTATTACTCCCCAAGTTGGTTGCTCAATAACGAACGTCACCAAAGGAATTGATGAAAACTACGTTGAGGGCAGTGTGGACTCTGTTAATCTTTTAACCGCTGCGGTCGGCTCGAACACCGAATGTTACTGGGATGTTACTGGGGTGCCTGTGCGCCAAACAATCCCCGCCGAACAGATGCCGTCCTCGTACAGTCTTGGGTTAACATTAACAATCCTTGCACAATGAAAAAACGGCCAACAACTTGTCGCTTATTCACCACCAGAAACTACACAGCAAAATGGACAGACTATACGCGTTTGCGATATAAATATACGCCTGGCACCATGGTGGCCATGGTTTTATTGATGCTCATAGTCCTTAGTATCCCGGCGGGCGTCAATGCTCTTAGCGTAGTAAAAGTCAAGCAGGTGATACGGCAGATAAGCTGCGTACTTACAACAGTTATTCACAACGATGGTTCGACGAGCTATGTGCTGTCGCCTGGATGCGGGTATTTGGTTTCACCCCTAAAGCAGCAATCTCTCCCGAAGAATAAGTATGCATCTCCATTTGCGTTGCCAACTGAAGGTGAAGCCGCTAAGCTCTTTTTACGACAGCAGACTATATTTCTTTCGTCTGACCCTGCTTCTCAGCCGCCAGGGGGGTATGTACTGCTGGCCCCACCAAATACGCGCTACGCTTTTCGACTGACGGGTGAGTCAAGCATGCTGCACGACCGCACGCTGGAAGTTATCTCTGTCGACACTGACTCAATAACAGTACGTTTTTGGCCCGAGGGCAAGCAAGTAGTTATTACCTGAATCACGAAACTCCCTAAAGTAAATCGCGCCTCTGTTACTCTTGTAGTGGTAAAACAAACAGGAGAAAACAAATGCGCGAATTACAAAAACAGCATATCGTAGACGTGTACGTTTGGGTAGATGACACACTCCAACAAACCGCAGTCGGGAAAACTGGCAGGCCACCGGTACTGCGCGACAGTGAACTCATTACCATCCTCATCTGGGATGGTTTGACTGAAAGCCACCGACCACTCAAAGACCTATACAAATGGATTGAACGAGACTACCCAGACTACTTTCCGAAGCTTCCAAAGTACCAGAACTTTGTTGCGCAAGCGCACCGCAACCTAGAACAACTCGTCTACCTGCTACAACTGACATTACAGATCTCGTCGGAGGTGCGTTTCGCGGATTCTACTATGCTGCCCGTCTGTAAGCTCATTCGGGCCGAGCGACACAAGGTAGCCAAAGCTGTTGCTGCTTTCGGTAAGAACTGGCAGGGCTACCATTATGGTTTTAAGTTACACGCGAGTGTTGATCATCTCAACCGGCTCTGTGCGGTGGTGTTTACGCCAGCAGACCAGCACGACAATCAGGCCGAGGAACAACTTGCAAATGAACACACCAGGATACTCGTTGGCGACAGCCACTACGGTGGTAGCGTACAGCGTAGGCGGCTCTGGGAACAGTACAAAACTATTGTTGTTGCACCGCCCCATTACAAGCAACGAAAACAAGTCATGGCCAGCTGGCAACATCTGTTATTGACGCTCAGGCCAAAGATTGAAGCTGTCTTTGACTACCTCAAAGAGCACAAGCACCTCGTCACCTCATTCCCGAGAAGTGTGCAGGGGTACTTTGTCCATTATCTACGAGTCTTACTTGGCTACCAGATGAGGGTAGTTTCGTGATTCAGGTGTTATTCATTTGAATGAAACGGTAAAAGTGCAGGTAGCGTATGATGCGACTCCTGACGTCATAATGACACTCATGCAGCTGAACGCTGACGGAAGTGTGTTGTTGCGTGTGCGTTTTCCTGAGCAGAAGCAGCTTGCTGAGACCGCGAAAGGACAAGGTGATGTCTTTGCAGCAACTGTGATTGGTTTAGTGGCAACCACCCTTTTTATGTGCATCTATATTGATTATTGGCTGCTTGCCCGTCGGAAACTCCCACCCAAATATTGGTGGCTCGTACATCACCATGAGCCGTTCTAACTTATATAAACAGGAAGTGTTGACATAAGCAAATTGGTGTGATAGTATAAGCGTAATTCGAAAGGATAAGAGGGTTTCATCTGTTTGTGAAAGCAGGTGAGGCCCTTTTCTTTTGAAGCAAATATATCATATATGATTGCGTCAGGGTCCGACCCTGACGCAGAGACACTGGGAGGTGTTATCATGGCTGGAACAAAAGCAGGCGGCATGGCCGCAGCAGCAACCAACAAGAAAAAGTACGGCAGCGACTTCTACGCCAAAATTGGCGCTAAAGGTGGCAAAAATGGCAAAACCGGTGGCTTTGCCGCTGGTGAAGCTGGCCGCGAGCGCGCTCGTGTGTACGGTGCCATTGGTGGACGCATTAGCCGTCGCACGAAGAAGGCCTAATAGAGACAAACATGAGCGGCCCCGCTACGCGGTGACCCTTCGGCTTGTTTTCTCATTGTCCGGTCTTCTGCCAGAAGGCCGGACTTCTTTTTCAAGCAAGTTTCCATGACTGTCTCGGAGTGAACTCGAGACTATTCTTATATTTATGAGGTGAAATGATAAGAAGTTAAATGCGTTTATCGGGTGAAAAGTAAAAAATGTCATGAGTGTAGCGAACGAGGCGGCAGCCGAGCTTTAGGGGGAGGAGAGGGAATTCGAATTTAGTTCGAATTCGCGAGGAGGGGCTAGCCCCTCCTTCTATATGGTCGGCAGAGTCGGCTGCGGGTGACTCGCCAGACCGTTCCGCAATTGTGGCAGCTATAGGTGTGACGCGTCGTTTGTAGCGACCGCTCGAAGCAGGCCGGACAGGTAGCTCGTACATGCAGCCAGTCGCGGTAGCTGTCTAGGCAGTCTTCTATATAATCTTGGTCGAGAGAAACTCCATATTTTTTCGCTAGTTCATGAGCTTTTTCCCAGGCAGATATCTCCATTTGCAGTAGCTCTACATCACTCTCGTAGTCCGTGTGACGAAGCAGGGCGTGGCCTAACTCGTGTAGCATAGCCCATACCCCTCGTTCGTCGCCTAAGCGTGCTTTATTATATGCAATATTCTGCCTGCCGGCGTGCCATGAAAATTGCGTTGACTCCACGAATGACAGTTCTGGAAAATCGCGCTGAAGACGCGGTAAAATGTCGGAATATTTAGGCGTGGTGTTGACGGGCATAGTCGTAGCACCCATATATTACTGCTTCATCGGGTCGCTTTGCGACGACAATAGGAGGAATTTGAAGGGCGGGAGTTTCGTATTGTCTTAAGTCTGCAACGAGGGGTTTTTTGAACTTATGCAAATACCGACCAGCGCCGCCGCCAATAACAATTACCTCTGGGTTTAAGACGGCTATGAGTTCAATGAGCCCGGGTGTGAGTGTCCTGGCAATGTTGCCCCAGGCAATAGGGTCTTCAAGCTCGGAGGCCATTTTCCCGTATTTTTTTACAATTGCTTTTCCAGACGCAAAATCTTCCCATGGAGTGAGCTTTCCCCGGTGCGCAAGCAGCATGGTCCGGCCGCCACCGTCGCCAAGAGAACTATCTATGCGTCCGTTCACTGTAAGGCCAATGCCTATACCGGTACTGATGGTTATATACAGGACTCGCTCGTATGTATCTTTTAACAACATAGCTTCGCTGAGGCCGGCGAGCTTTGCGTCATTTTCAATAAGCATGGGGCACCGAGTGATGTTCTCTATGTCACGCGCAACAGGGATATTTTGCCAGCTTTCGCGGTTACCGAGCTGCTTAATACGCCCTCTCTTCCGGTCAATCGTGCCCGGTACCGCAACTGTGCCGGCACGAAAATCATCTGTTGACAAACTTTCAACAGCCTTCTGCAGTTCTGGGAGAAACTGTTCGTATTTTTCCGGTGTGGGGAACTTTACTGACTCAGTAACAATCCCTTCGCTTGTGACGCTCGCCACTAGTGTTTTTGTGCCGCCAATATCGATGCAGATGTACATCGGTTCCCTCCATTTCGTTGCTTTCAGTGTAGCATGACTTATACTGATGTGGCATGAATATTCAGCGCATAAAACACGATGTGCGAGTTTGTTGGCAGCGCTGGTCGGACCTTCCGCCGCTTCTCAAGCCATTTATACTGGTCATTCTGGGAACGGTTGCTGTCGGAGCGGTCTATAGAGAACTGACGGTCAGTCCACCCGCTAACGCCACGCTCGTACCAACGGACACCGTAACCCCTTTACCTCCAGACGAAAAACAGATATAATACACACAATCTTACAGGTTGAGGTGGCCGTAGGCCTTGCTTGCCGTTACCGAGCCCTGAAGAAATACACTACAAAGGAGGCATTTGAAACATGCCAAAAACTACTACTAATCTAACAATGGATGACTTGCTCGCGCAGTCAGAGCTGAAACAGCTCGAAACAGGAGACGTCGTCGAAGGAACTATCAGCTCGGTACGGAAACACCAGGTCTGGATAGACTTGGGTCCGCGCGGAGTTGGTATTGTCATGCGCCGCGAAGTTGGCCACGGCCAATCTCTCGAGGAAGGTTCACCAGTGACAGTAAGCGTCATAGACCCCGAAATGGATGAGGGCTATGCACTGCTCAGCATGCGTCGGGCCGCGAAAGACCGGGGTTGGGATGAACTCCAGCGCGTGTTTGAAGCTGGCGAAATCATCGATATCCAGGCCTACGATGCAAATCGTGGCGGACTTCTTGTCGAGCTAGAGGGCATACGCGGTTTCTTGCCCGTGTCACAGTTGGCGGCGGGGCACTATCCACGCGTCAGTGGCGCAGACAAAGACGAAATACTGCAAAAGTTGAACGCACTAACAGCTATACCACTGCGTGTTCGTATTTTGGATGTGAGCCGCAAAGACAACAAGCTCATCTTCTCTGAAAAGGAAGCCGTCAAAGATGATATGCAGGCTCGGTTCTCTGAGCTGAAAGTCGGCGACGAAGTTGAAGGTGTTGTAACAGGTGTGATTGACTTTGGTGCATTCATGAACGTTGATGGCATAGAAGGACTTATTCACATTAGTGAAATTAGCTGGGAGCGCGTAGAAAACCCGCGCGACTATGTGAAGGTCGGCGAAACCGTGAAGGCGAAGATTATCGCTATAGACAAAGACCGCCTGAGTCTCAGCCTGAAACAAATGAGCGAGGACCCTTGGCTGAAAGAAGTCAAAGCCTTTAAGAAGGGCGAAAAAGTCGAGGGTAAAATTACGCGTATTACGCCATTTGGGGCATTTGTCCAGTTGAGCTCGAGCGTCGAAGCGCTTGTGCACGTCAGTGAAATGGGCGATGACGACAGTGTGGATCCAGAGAAAATCTTCCAGCTGAATGAGAAGAAAACGTTCAAGGTGCTCGATATAGACACCGAAGCACGCAAAATCTCTCTCAGTCTCAAGAGTGTTAAGTAAATTCATAGTTGGCCCGTTTGGCGGGCAGAAAGGAGCAGGTTACTATGGCAGCCTCAATCGAAGTGCCAGATAGTATCACCGTCGGCGAACTTGCCGAAGTGCTCCAGCTGCCTGCTACGCGGCTTATTGGTGAACTTTTTAAAAACGGTGTTGTTGCCACCATAAATGAGCGGCTCGACTTCGATACCGCTCAGATTATTGTCGGTGAGCTTGGTCTAGACGTGGAACTTTCACGTAAAGTGGTCGAAATAGAACCAGTCAAGCGCCAAAAGGCCGCCCAAACGGCAAATGCTACCGACCGACCACCAGTGGTAGCAGTAATGGGTCACGTTGACCACGGTAAAACTAGCTTGCTCGATGCCATTCGGAGCGCACAGGTAGCCAAGGGAGAAGCCGGGGGTATTACCCAGCATATTTCGGCCTACCAGGTAGAGCACAAAGACCGATTAATTACTTTTTTGGACACACCGGGTCATGAAGCCTTTGCAGCAATTCGTCAGCACGGCGCGGACCTGACCGATATTGTTATCATTGTGGTTGCCGCCGATGACGGTGTGAAGCCGCAGACTATAGAGGCTATTCGCTATGCAAAAAACGCTGGTACCAAAATAGTTGTTGCTATAAACAAAATGGATAAAGAGGGTGCTAACCCCGGGCTTGTCATGGGACAGCTTGCCGAGCATGGTGTGGTTGCTGATGACAAGGCATGGGGTGGCGACGTGCCAATGGTTGAGGTTAGCGCTAAGGCGGGCGATGGCCTGACAAACTTGCTTGACACGGTGCTGCTTGTGGCCGACATAGACGAACTGAAGGCCGATGCCACGGTATCTGCCCGCGGGCTTATTATAGAGGCGCATGTCGAGCATGGCCGCGGGCCAATTGCCCACGCACTTATAGAAGAAGGAACGCTCAAAGTCGGGCATTTCATCCTGGCTGGCGGTACCTATGCAAAAGTCCGTAACCTCGACGCTACGACCGGTAAACCAATCAAGAGTGCTGGCCCGTCTACCCCAGTTATTATTAGTGGCTTCAAGACACTACCCGAGTTTGGCGACCAGTTTGAGACGGTTGCTAGTGAACGCGACGCCCGCGAGCGCGCGGCAGTAGTCGCCACCGAGCGCGCTCATGGCAGTAGCCGGAGCGATATGAGCAGCAGCGAACTACTCCGTATTATTAGTCGTACCGACAAGCTTCAAGAACTGCCTATTATTATCAAAGCGGATGTGCAAGGTTCGCTTACCTCCGTAGCAGACAGTCTCAAAAGCATAGAGACCGACGAAGTGGCAGTACGGGTTGCGGGTTCGAGCGTGGGCGTCATAAATGACAACGACATTCATCTCGCCAAGAGCACCGGCGCCATACTATACGGTTTCAATACGAGTGTGGCAAACAACATTAAGCGTCTGGCGAACCGCGATAAGGTCTCGATACGGCTTTACAATGTCATCTACGAGCTCATAGATGATGCCAAAAATGAGCTGAGCAAACTTCTTGCACCCGAAGTAACCGAAAAAGAGATTGGCGCACTTGAGGTAAAGGGTGTGTTTAAAACCACGAAAACAGAGGTGATATGCGGCGGGGAAGTCCTCAGTGGCAAACTAACAGCGCCAGCTATGGTTCGCGTAAAGCGTGGCAAAGAACAGATTGGTGACGCGAAGCTAAAGGGCCTCAAACGTGGCCCAAACGCAGCGAATGACCTTGTTGAGGGTGAACTCGGTGGGCTTGAGCTCGAAACGAACACACGAATTGAGTTGCAAATTGGCGACAAGCTCGAATTTTACGTTGTCGAGACAAAGGAAAGGACGCTATAAAATAGGAGAGGCTCGCCTCTCCTCATCTTTTTAGAATGAATCTAAAAAGACTCTCCTCTCTCTAAAGCCAGCGCGTACGCACTGGTTCGCTACGCTCATATAACAGTGGTTAACCATATATTTTGTGGTATAATTCCCGTATGTTAAAACTAGATAACAATCTTCTCGCAGAACTTGGCCTGGGCAGTCTGCCCGAAGACCAGAAAAAGGCAATGCTCCAGCACATTTATGAAACACTTGAGTTACGCGTTGGAACACAACTAGCCAACCAAATGACTGACAAGCAGCTCGAAGAATTTGAGCGGTTCATAGACGCCGGTGGTGACCAAAATCAGGCTCAGGCGCTCCAGTGGCTCGAAAGCAACCTGCCAAACTACAAGCAAGTGGTAAACGATGTCTTTGAGGCACTAAAAGTAGAAATAAAAGGCATGGCACCCCAGATTGTGGCCACCGCGCAGCAGCAACCAGCCGTCTCGCAACCACAGGATACTGCACAGGTTACGGCGCAGCCGTATCAGCAGCCGCAAGTCGCGCAAACCCCTCAGCCCGCACAGTACACCTCAGTCGAACCGACGCCCGAAGAGCAAAAAACAGTTCAGTTATACCTAGACAACGGCTACAAAGATGTTGCCATGGTTGTTGACTCTAACGGTCAGCGCCTCTTACGCTCCCGGGCCCCACTAGACACCGACCCAACGTATAAAAGCCTCTAAATTAGCTCTAGCTATCTGTAAATGCGGGCTTTCGTGCATGTGCCTCCGTCATTCTGATTCGCCAGTCGGCAGAGAGGAATCTTCTCACTCATGTGCGGTCTCGTCCGCACACCACGACCTTCTTTCTTTGCTGCCAAAGAAAGAAGGCTAAAGAAACCAGGCCAGAGCTCTAGCATCTTGGTCAGCTCTTGTCAGCTCTACAACCGATGCGAGAACTCATTCCGGTAGTACTTGCCGCAGGCAACTACTACCTCCTTTCAAACAACTCGCATCGCCTATCGGGAGTTGTAGAGACTGACAACATCTGAGCCAGGAGCTTACGCATGGCCGTCTCAGGTGTATCGCTGATGCGATGATTTCTAGGCGTCCTTCGGCCGCGTTTTAAACCCTAGTCTTTTTCATTTCTCTTGACGCATATCTCCGTAAAGAGCTAAGCTGAACATAAATGGGGAAGTAGCTCAGTTGGCTAGAGCGCAGCATTCGCATTGCTGAGGTCGAGGGTTCGACTCCCTTCTTCTCCACCATTTTCACCTATAATTTGTAAAGTGAGCAAGTTGTGCAAGACATTCTTAAGAAGATAATATTGACTCCGTACTACTCTCAGATATTCATCCAAATTCCAGGTCGGAAAGACTATCCCCAGTTTGAAGGCGGTGAAAAGTATGTAATAAATAAAGGATGTATAGTTGTCGCTACTACCCCAGATCATTTGGGCGATGTTACTATTGAAATCCACTCTACATTTATGAAAGCTCCCAGGGACGCAATCTTCTTAGCCACTTTTTACCTTGAAAAATATGTGCCGAAAATTGAGATAGGTGAAGTAACTGCTTCAGAAGGAAAATATGCGAATGTACCTTTAGGCTGTAAAGGGTTTGACATTTACATAAACCGAATTGAAAACCCGGATTATATAACGCTTATTCCAAAATTTTAGTCAAGGAATTGTTTGTATCCGGCTAAAAATGCGCTTGCGGGCATGGCGGGTTTGCCGGCGGGTTTGAGGCTGTCTATGACGAGGATGCCGTCGGCAGTCTGGAGACAGAGTTGTTTGTTGGCAATGAATATTGTTTTTTTATCTACATTATGTAAAGTGTTATCGGCAACATGTGCGGCAGTTATGACGACATCTTTGTTTGCAATGACGGTACGGCTGCCTGGCCAGCCCGAGTAGGCGCGCACCTCTCGCTCGAGCTGTGCGGCCGACTTTGTGAGGTCAATTATGCCGTCTTTCTTGGTAAGTTTGCGCGAGTACGAAACCTCGCGCGGATAGTCGACTTCTGGGACTATATCTGCCACGTTATCCTGTGAAATTGCCCGCGGATTTTCCATGTAGCGCGGCAGCGTATCTCGGAGCAGCCCGGCGCTCAGGTTGACCAAATCGTGTGTAAGTGAATGGTTTGTTTCGGTGCCGTCCATGTCGTACAGTCCAAACGCTACTATATCGCCTTCGTCTAGTTTTTCGACAACCTTCATTAGGCTCACCCCAGTTTGCTTCTGGCCGCTTACTATAGAAAACGTAATGGGGTCTGCGCCCCGCCACTGCGGCAGCAAACTAAAATGACTGTTGAGTATGCCAAGCGGGAAGCTGTGTATTACGTCTTGCCGTACGATTATGCCAAAGTCTATCAGTACCGCAAGTCGACTATGAAATGATTGCCCTAAAACTTTTTCAGATACTTCGGCTGCGTTGGTTACAGGGATGACTGGTAGCGCAAGCTGCTTTGCTACATCCAAGACGGGGAAGTCGCCTTTATGGTGCTGCGGCTTTGGTTTCGTGATTACTGCCTCAATACTGAAATCCGTCGCAAGCAGCCGCAGTGACTCTGCTGCAACTGGCCCCGTACCAAAGAACACCACGCTAATATCACCATCTGTGCTGCGTGAAAGCTCCGACCTTTCACGCTTTTGCTTGGGGCTAATCCCAGAGTTCGGCGTTGTGTTCGATGTCTTGTTCATAGTCTTTTGGCTCCAGTTTGCCAGACTCCGTTAGGGTAAAGAAGGCAGCTGAATCATCTTTTATATGGTCTATAAAGACAATGCCGTTCGTGTGGTCGATTTCGTGCTGAAAAATGCGCGCCAGAAAGCCCTCGGCTGTAAGGCGGATTTCCTTGCCATGCTCGTTCAGTGCTTTTACGCGCACCTTGCTGTGCCGGGGGACCAGACCGTATACATTTTTTATACTAAGGCAGCCTTCGTAGTCCGCAACAACCTCGCCCTCATACTTTGTAATCTCTGGGTTGATGAAAACGCGAAATGTTCGGTCACTTTTGTCTTCGAAATTGTTACGTATGACAACAACGCGCCAGAGTTCATCTATTTGAACAGCGGCGAGTGCCACACCAACCTCATGGTCACGGCCGTCTTCCCACTTGAGCGTGGCGTCCTGCATGTCGACAATGAGTTGTTTGACTTCGTCGCCAATGAAGCCGACTTTTTTACTGCGCTGCCGCAGATGTGGGTTTGGTAGGGTGATTAGCTGTTTACTCATTGTGGCTAGTATAACAGACACGAGCTTCGCACCAGCCAGCCTGCTCAGATGCGGAGCATCTGACTCCGCTGGCTTCTCTTCACCCCAAAGAATCGTTCCGATTCGTTGGGGGCCCTGGTTTGGCTCCTGCACATTTTTTCTCTGTAGTACTCACTTCACCGTACCCTAGTACGGTTCGTTCCGTGCTGCGAGGAGAAAATGCGCATGAGCTCAAAGTGCGAAGCTCGTGTCTACTTGTCCGTCCGCCGCTACAAAAGGTTTATAGGGTCGAGGTCGTGGGTCCAGCCGCTTGGGAGAGCCTGTGCAATGTCGACCAGCGCTTGGCGCTGGGCACTTTTGACTATGAGCTGCCATTTGTATTTGCCGCTTTCACGGGGATGAAACGCAGGCGACGGACCTTCAACGTTTAACCCGGGATGGCTATTATCAATCTGTTCCTTTAACTTCATTGCTGTTTTTTCTGCCGAGGAACTGGTAGCGCGCAGGCAGGTGAGTTTAAGAAGATACGTGAAGGGCGGGAAATGAAAAGTGTGTCGTTCTGACAGCTCGCGGGCATAAAAACCGGCCCAATCGCGCTGCAAAGCGGCAAGAATGGTTGGATGCGACGGGTTGTATGTTTGTATGTACACCGTGCCGGCACGGTGGCCGCGTCCAACGCGACCGATTACCTGCGTAAGCAACTGGAAGGTACGTTCGGAGGCGGTGTAGTCCGGTATAAGCAGGCTGCTGTCAGCACTTAGTATCCCAACTACAGAAAGGTTTGGCAGGTCGAGCCCCTTGGTTATCATTTGGGTACCGACGATGATATCGACATTGCCTTCTTTGAGGGCGGCGAGGTGGTTTTCTAGCTGTTCTGCTTTGGTTGCGTCGGTGTCGAAGCGCATGACGCGGGCGTGCGGGAAGAGTCGCTTCACTTCCTCTACTACGGCTTTTGTGCCGATGGTTTTGAGGATGATATCTGTTTCCGAGCAGTCTGGACAGCTGCCGGGTAGGGGCTGGGTGCGGCCGCACACATGACAACGCATAAGATGTGTATCGCCGTGGTAGGTCATAGCGAGGTCACAGTGTGGACACAGGGCTTGCCAACCGCACTGACTACAGAGTATGGCGCTTGCAGTGCCTCGGCGGTTGAGGAACAGTAAACTTTGTTCGTGCTTGCTCATGGCGAGCTGCACGGCCTCTACTAGCAGCGTTGTGAAGACACTACTCCGACTCAGCTGGCTTCTATCGCGCAGGTCGATGATGTGCAGGCTGGCCTCTGTATCGCTGGCTACCGCTCGTGACGCGAGCTGTATGATGGGCCGGTCTCGAGCCTCAAGCAGGTGATGTTCTTCAACACTTGGGGTGGCAGTGCCACTGACAAGACGGGCTCCGTGTAGCTGGGCGAGCTTGGCGGCAACTCGTTCACTGCGATAGCGAGGCGATGAATCGCTCTTGTATGCTTGGTCATGAGACTCGTCTATGACAATCAGCCCGAGCTGCTGCACGGGCGCGAACAGGGCAGAGCGCGGCCCGATGACAATGAGCGGGTGTTTGCTTGAGATGATTTGGTACCATATGTCTCGCCGCGCTGCCGCAGTTAGCCGGGAATGCAGCACAAAAACCTGTTCTGGAAAAACACCCGTAAAACTATCTGTCAGTTGCGCGGTGAGGCCTATTTCGGGCGTGAGAATAATAGCCGATTTTCCGCCCTTCAGAGTTTGCCGCGTCAGTTCAATATACAGACGTGTCTTGCCGCTGCCGGTGATGCCGTGGAGGAGGTGATAGCCCTGTGGTTGTATGTCAGCGAGGGCGCGTGATTGTTCGACTGTTAGCACGGGTAAGGTTTTTGAATTTTGAATTTTGAATTTTGAATTTGTTTGGTCATTGGTATTTGATGATTGGTTATTACTGATTTTCCGTGGAAAAGCGGTCGAGGGTGGCAGAAACTGTCGCACCACGCCGCCAAAAGGAGCTGGATAGTACTCGTAGAGCCAATCAATCAGACCCAGAAGGGCACTGGGTAGCGGCGGCGCTTGAGCCGCGGCCGACACGCTTTTTGCTGAAAAACTAGGTTCTGCCACCTCGCGCAGTACAATACCGAGCACGCATCGACTGCGCAGCGCAATTCTCACAACGGAACCAGGCAGTAGTGAGGCCTCTGATGAATATGTCAGGGCACTTTTACCGTGATATTGCAGGTCGCCAACGAGCACCTCGTAGTAGTACATACTACTGATTATAGATGACTGCACACCTATACACGAATGAACTCTCCTGAGCTTCCCTCAGGAAATGACTTGTTCGTCAACAAAAACCAAAAAATGATGTTGAAATGCAACTCAAACGTTGTTAGTATAGATGTACTACGTTGTCGTAACGACAATAAAAGGCTTATGTAAAGGTAAGGGCAACACAATATGCTAGACGTCTTCATCACCAGCCGAGTTCGCCGCAAGATTATTGTTATCTATGCCAAGTACCCAGACTTTAAAACACATGTTCGCGGCCTCGCCAAGCTTATCAAGGAAGACGCTGGCAACATCCAGCGCGAACTGAAGCGCCTCGAGAAAGCTGGCTTTCTTATATCTGAAAAACAGGGAAACACGAAAATCTACCACACGAACAAGCAGTTCATCATCTTCAAAGAGCTCCAAAGCATTGTCCTCAAAAGCCAGCGCACCCAACAAAAACGCCACGTCAGCTAGCTGCTTTTAACCGATTTCTCACCGTATTGGGCGTTAAGCCATAGCCTGTCGCATGTTGCCCATACCAGTTTAGGCCGACGAGTGTGTTATCAAGCTCTAGTCCTGCTAGCCAATCCTCGATCCATTTATCTATTGGAATTTCAAACGGGGTAAAGCCATGATACGCCTCTACCGTATCTATAACTTTTTGAGCGCGGGATTGCGTTGACCAAAAAGGCATGACACGTTGGGTTTTTCCGCCTACGAGCGGAGCAGGGAAGCCTCGGGCATCTTTTATAGTCCAAACTGATTCTTGAATACGAGCTTCTTTGAAAAATAGTGCTTGTTGTGCAGCGCTTAGCGACATAATCGAAGTATACCAGGGCTGTTTGTATACCAAAAAACGACACCCGCTCACCCCTACAAGGGTCAGTTGCATAAGAAGCGCAAAGCCCTACCCTTTTACGGGGGTGATTTTATGTTATTTGTAATGCTGCTGATGTTGAGTGCAGTAGCGGCGCGGACAAGTTTCTCGTCGTAGGTATAGAGGTGGGGGATGCCATTGTCAAGCATGAGTTGAAGGATGAGGCAGTCGTTCAGCCCGACATTTACTGACCCAAGAAGTTTTGTGTAGCGCTGTGCGAATGCAAAATCTGCAATTGGTTCGAGGAGATATAGACCTGGTATTTTCGAAATGTCACCCAGCGCATCGGGTACTGCCTCTGCGCCAAACACCTGCAACGTGACGTGTAAGACCTCCTCAAGCGCATGGTGTGACGTGCATAACGCCGCCCCGATTTCTATGAAGTGGCTCAGCGTATTTTCTGTGTGCGCGTGATGCGGACTGCTGCCATCGAGATAATATAGTAGGACATTGGCATCGAGAAAAACTACGCTCTTCTCAGCTGTCATATTTCGTGAGGGCTATTTCATTGAATAATTCCGGCGTAAGTTCACGCCCAAGCTGTTTGGTGAAGTTAAAACGCCCGCCAGCGGGAAGCGTTGGTTTGTGGGTGTCAACAGATTTTGTCGGGGTAATTTCCCCTATAGGCTGCGAGCGGTACACTACTGTGTATGAATTGCCGCGTGCCAGCCCAGCTCGTATTCGTGGCATATCGGTTCGCAACTGTTTAGTAGAAATAATAATACTTGCCATACTGTAGAATAGTGTAGCATAAGTTCACCGGAAGTTGCAAGTTGCGGTTAACTTTAAATGAACTTCGGTTGACGCGTGATTTTCTTATCTCTTATCTCTTGTCTCTTGTGTCTATCCCTGTTATACTCCTACGGTTATGATAGAAGTGACACGAAAAGACGGGAAAGAGAGTGCCGAAAACCTGGTGCGACGGTTTAATCGCCGCGTACAGCAATCCGGGCTCGTTATCGCCGTTAAATCAGGCCAATACTTCGAGAAGCCACTGAGCAAGCGCGATCGCCGTAAGAAGGCAATCATCCGCAATGAGCGGAAGGCTCTGAAGCTAAAGAAGATTAAACTTGGCCAAAAGTAAACGCGACTAGGCCGCGCATTTTGAGCGAACCGCTCCAGTCCGCGCTCACCGTACCTTAGTACGGCTCGCTTACGGGCTTCCCGCTTCATCTCAAACTGCACTGGCCTACTCACGTTTACGACGCGGGAAGGGGAGTCGGTATGATAAAGCAGAAATTACAAGATGATGTGAAGGCGGCCATGTTGGCTGGTGATTCGCTGCGCCTTGAAACCCTGCGGGGTCTCAAGAGCGTCATTTTGTATGCGGAAGTGGCAGCTGGCAAGCGTGAAGAAGGCCTGACTGACGATGAAATCCTTGCGCTTTTTTCCAAAGAAGCCAAAAAACGCCAGGAAAGCGCGGAGCTTTATATACAGGGTGGTGCTCAGGAAAAAGCCGACAAAGAGCTTGCCGAAAAGGCCATCATAGAAGCCTACCTTCCGGCGCAATTGAGTGAGGCGGAACTGGCGGCCATAATAGACGAAGTGCTAAATGAAGTGAAACCAGCAGGCTTGCAACAGATGGGGCAGGTCATAGGCCAAGTGAAATCAAAGGTTGGCAATACAGCCGACGGCAGTCTAATAGCGAAACTAGTTAAGGAGAAACTATCATGATACTACTGATGGGGCCAGCCGGTGCTGGAAAAAGCTTGCAAGGGCACAAACTAGCCGACGAACACGGCTATGCCTATATATCGACTGGTGAGATATTTCGATTGTTCCTGACTGGGCACCGCCGGGCGGCAATGCTAGAAGGCAAGCTTATGACCGATGATGAAACCATAGATATGATAGACAAGGTTTTTGACATCATCGACACAACGGGCGAGTTTATCCTCGATGGGTTTCCCCGCACGGCGACTCAGGTGGAGTGGCTTATGAAACAGGTCAAAAAAGGTCGGTTCGGGAAGCCAGTGGTAGTCCACATGGACGTGAGCGAAAAAGAGACACGCCGCCGCCTTGGTCTCCGCGGTCGCCCAGATGACACACCCGAGGCCATCACCGAACGCTACAAGTTGTACGCAAGCAAGACCCAGCCTATTTTGCAGCAGTTTCGTGAGGGTGGCGTGGTTGTACACGATGTCAATGCCGACGGCACTCCTACTAAGGTATATAAAAACATTGTTGATGCGCTGGGCATACCTGAAAAATTCTAATAGTATTTCCAAGAAAGGCTAGAGACAGATGCAGCCAAAAACAGATGCCGAAATAAAGGCTATGCGTGAAAGCGGGTGTATTTTGGCGACTGTTCTAGAAAAAATCCGACGCGAAGTTCGCGTCGGCATGACACCCAAGCAGGTTTCTGAGCTGGCGGCGAAGGAAACAGAACGGCTCGGCGGTGTGCCGGCTTTTAAGGGCTTTGAAGGCTACCCAGACATTATTTGCATATCTAACAACAACGAGGTGCAGCACAGCATACCGAACGAGGTGCCGTTTAAGAACGGTGATGTTGTGAATTTTGACTACGGCGTGATAGTAAAAGGTATGATAACTGACGCAGGGATTACGGTGTGCATAGGGGGCAAACCAGATGCAGATGCAGTGCGGCTTCTGAAGGGCACGGAAGAGGCGTTATATGCAGGGCTCGATGTCGTGCGAGACGGCGCACGTGTAGGGGATATATCTGCCACCATAGAGAAAGTACTGCGTTCGTACAACCTTGGTATCGTGCGCGAGCTAGTTGGTCACGGTGTGGGGCATGAGCTTCATGAAGCACCCGAAATACCAAACCACGGCCATGCCGGTACTGGCCCAACGCTGAAAGCTGGTATGACTATAGCAATTGAGCCAATTACCACACTCGGTGACCACAAAATCTTCGGTGCACACGACGGTTGGACGCTCCTAACGGTCGACGGCAGTCGCAGCGCCCAGTTTGAACACACTGTCCTTGTTACCCAAGAAGGCTGCGAAATATTGACGCAAGTCTAGTGGGTCGGCACCAGACACGGTCCGGAAGCCGGAAATTGCATGCAATTTCTTCGGCTTGTGTACCAATTATCCTGTTACCTGTCACGCATGAATTAACAATTACCATGTAACAATTGAGTTCCAATCGTTACAGGTTACATGGTCATCCAATGTGACACGTTACAGGTTACATGTGACACAACCCAAATTGTATACAATTTGCGGCTCCCGTAAGAACAAGATCATAACAATAGTTGCGCGTAAGCAAGCTCTAGCGGTATACTGGGGTCAATATGCGCGATGGCCATCCACCTGAACACTACGTCGGTCTTGATATCGGCACGTCTACCGTTCGCTGTGTCATTGGTGCGCGAGACACGAACGACCCGGCGGCTATATCTGTCATTGGACATGGCAGCAGTCCAAATCAGGGTATGCGTAAGGGTGTTGTTATGCATGTGGACGAAACGGTTGAAGCAATTGTGCAGGCAATCACTGAGGCAGAGCGTATATCTGGCGTACGGATAGAACACGCCACGGTTAATGTAAACGGGGCGCATGTGAGTGGCATGAATTCACGCGGGACCATTGCTATCAGTGGCCCTAACCGTGAGATTACGGCAGAAGACAGAGACAGGGTGGAAGAGGCAGCGGCAATTGTAAAGCTGCCAGCAAACCGCGAAATATTGCAGGTATTTGCCAAAAACTACCGGCTTGACGGTCAAGACAACTTGAAAGACCCGGTTGGTATGCACGGCGTGCGACTGGAAGTAGACTGTCATATTCTGACGGCGGCAACCCCAAACGTCCGTAACCTAGACCTTGTGCTCGAGAAGGCGCAGGTTCGACCACAGCACCGCACGGTATCGTCCTTGGCGGCCGCAGAGGCTGTGCTTGACCGCAAACAGAAAGAGGCGGGTACGGCTGTGGTGGATATTGGCGCTGGTACGACGAACGTTGTGGTTATAGAAGACGGCGAAATCCAGCATATAGCAGTTATACCCATGGGCGGCACGCACATAACAAACGACCTTGCCATTGGCCTAAAGACCGACCTAGACGTAGCGGAGCAGGTCAAATTGAAGCACGTTACCATTGGTGATACAACCGACAAGACATATAGAATTATTGTTGATGGCACCGGACACACGTTTGAACAGGCCGAGACAAATATGATTGTTGAGGCGCGGGTAGAGGAGCTATTTGAATATGTCGACAAAGAGCTGCAAAAAATTCACCGCTCTCGGAAACTACCTGGTGGTGTCGTCATCGTTGGGGGTAGTGCAGCGTTGCCTGGTCTGGCGGAATTTGCCAAAGAGCGGCTGCAACTTCCTGCGCGGATTGGTAAGATACGCGGGCTTGCGGGACTGGTCGACACGGTAGATGACCCTTCATTTGCAACCGCAACAGGGTTAATGCTCCTCGATATACTACTTGCACCGTACGTAAACGACCAAATCACTTCAACGGATTTATTCGGCGGTGGCCTGCAGTCTACGGTCGGCAAGCTACTAAAGCGCGTCCGTAGGTAAGAACTTACTGCCACGCGAACACGCGAGATACTCAGGCTATGTGCGGTTGAGCGGGAAAAGTATTCGGCAAAATACAGCCCAGACTAATTTTGTACCCAAGTGTGGTTGAACTCCTTAACGTGCTCAGTTATACTAGTCTTGAACCTAAGCGAGGGACGTTGTAATGGCACAGGCAGTTGATCCAGCAATTGAAACATTCGCACGAATAAAAGTGGTTGGTGTTGGTGGTGCTGGTGGCGCGGCCATAAACCGTATGGTTGAGGCTGGCGTAGAAGGCGTTGAATTTGTCGCCATAAACACCGACGCACAGGCGCTTCATAACTCACAAGCAGGAACCAAAATTCACATTGGCCGCGATACGACACGGGGGCTTGGTGCTGGCGCAGACCCGGCTGTTGGCGAACAGGCAGCCAACGAGTCGCGTGACGAAATCAAAGACGCCCTGCAGGGTGCCGATATGATATTTGTGACCATTGGCGCTGGAGGCGGTACGGGCAGCGGTGCGGGGCATATTGTGGCTCAGATTGCAAAAGAGATGGGCGTTCTTGTCGTTGGCTTTGCGACAAAGCCATTTGCATTTGAGGGCGATAAACGTCGCCGTAACGCTGACTCTGCAATAGAAAAACTCCGGAATGCCGTTGACACACTTATTATTATTCCCAATGACCGACTTCTTCAAACAATTGACCGTGCCACACCGCTCCTAGAAGCGTTTAAGGTTGCCGACGATGTCTTGCGTCAAGGCGTTCAGGGCATTTCTGACCTTATTACCGTACACGGACTCATCAACCTTGACTTTGCCGATGTAAAGGCAGTTATGAGGAACGCTGGCTCTGCGCTTATGGGCATTGGACGTGCCAGTGGAGAAAACCGGGCAATCCAAGCTGCGCAACAGGCTATTGAGTCGCCACTACTGGAAGTGTCTATAGATGGCGCTAGGGGAATTCTCTTCAATGTCATTGGTGGCCAAGACCTCTCCATGCACGAAATCAATACCGCCGCCGAGGCAATTACGGCTGCGGCCGACCCAGACGCAAACATTATCTTCGGTGCTACCATTAGTCCTGAGCTCGACGGTGAGATTATCATCACGGTTGTTGCAACCGGATTTGACGCTTCCTATTTTGCGAACCGACAGGCGGCCGTAACATCGCTTCCTGCGCAGCCAGCCGTGCCCGAGGAAAGTACCATAACTCAGCCGCTCGAATCCGTGGCGAAAACTACGGAGAAAGACATGGAAGAGCTGGACATGTCTATTAAGGACAACAGCGCAAAACAAGCAGATGATGCTGCTGACTTTACTAGTGAAACACCCATGCCCAACATATGGGCAATACAGCACGATGATGATAAAGCAAGCTCCCCGCAAGAAAAAACCGACATGCATGCGCCTGTTGTCTCCGAACACGATGAAGACGAACTTGAAAAGCCCTCGTTCCTTCGCAGGCTAACTCGCCGCCGCTCGAAAGACAGTGTCGATTCTGAAGACATCGATAAATAACAGATACAACAAGCGGTTTGTGTATTAAATAATACAGCATAAATATGCTTTACCTTACCCCACCCATAGGGGTATGATGTGTATACAAAACGCTATATGTAGCAAGCGGAGGGTAAGAAGCTTCCTTGTTCTGGTGCGCGCACATTTCAAATAATAAGGGGAGGCAAGGAATGAAATGTAGCCAATGCACGTGCGACGATACGAAAGTTATCGAAAGTCGTGATGTCGCAGAAGGTGAATCAGTCCGTCGGCGCCGCGCGTGTGCCACGTGTGGCTACCGCTTTACCACATACGAACGTATTGAACAGCCACAGCTTATTGTCGTAAAAAACGACAGTACGCGGCAGCTTTTTAATCGCCAAAAGCTCTTGGCGGGGCTATACAGGGCCTGTGAAAAAACGTCGGTTACGGGTCTGCAGCTCGAGAAACTCGTGCAGAGCATAGAGCATGAGCTATACGCCAGAGCAGACAACGAAGTGAGTTCCGGGAAAATCGGCGAAATGGTCATGAGCCGACTGAGCGAACTTGACGAAGTGGCGTATGTCCGGTTTGCGAGCGTATACAGGCGGTTTAGTGATATTGCGAGCTTTGAGCGCGAACTATCGCACATACGACAGCGCAAGCAAGCAGTGACCGATTAGCGACAGATTGGTTCTCCGTATGAATAAAACTACCAACACAAAGTGTGAAATATAAAACAATAAGGTTTTGTGCGCGAGGTGGCGCACAGGCAAAGAAAGTGAGGGTTCTATGGGTCAGGCAACAGATAGCAGCGTGAGGCGGCTTTTTACAGCGCCAAAATCGAAAGCATACGACGCAATTACATGGGCAAAGCGTGATTCGGAGCTTAAAAATCCGTTTACAGGTGAAATAGTTTTTCAGCAGAAAGATGTTGAAATTCCTGAGAGCTGGTCTTTAAACGCGCTCAATATTGTTGCGCAAAAGTACTTTACTGGTACACCAGGCACAAAAGAACGGGAGGTTTCACTCAAGCAGCTCATAGACCGTGTCGTAGACACGGTGGTTCGGCAGGGTCAACAAGAGGGCTATTTTGATACAGTAGCAGAGGCAGAAACATACCGAGAAGAGCTCAAATACGTTCTGGCGACTCAGCGCGCAGCGTTCAATAGCCCGGTATGGTTTAACATTGGTGCGCCGGAGCGCGCACAGCAGGCAAGCGCGTGCTTCATCCTTGGTGTCGAAGATACCATGCCAGCAATTCTCCAGTGGTACACTGACGAAGGTATGATTTTCAAGGGCGGCTCTGGGAGCGGTGTCAATGTCAGCCCTATTCGTAGTAGCGTCGAACCGCTCGGCAAAAGCGCCGGTACGGCCTCTGGCCCCTTAAGCTTCATGCGCGGCGCCGACGCGAGTGCCGGGGCAATTAAAAGCGGCGGCAAGACTCGCCGTGCGGCCAAGATGGTTATACTCAACGTCGACCACCCAGATATAGAGGAATTCATATGGTGTAAGTCCATAGAAGAGGACAAAGCGCGTGCGCTGCAGGCCG
Source organism: Candidatus Saccharibacteria bacterium (assembly GCA_016700375.1). Classification (NCBI taxonomy): domain Bacteria; phylum Candidatus Saccharimonadota; species Candidatus Saccharimonadota bacterium. The sequence goes on along the minus strand of CP065016.1, from coordinate 603,945 downwards.
CTGGGTTCGATATGAGCCTCGACGGCAAAGACATCCACTCCGTGCAGTACCAGAACGCCAATAACTCCGTCCGTGTTACTGATGAATTCATGAAAGCGGTCGAAGCCGACGGAGACTGGGAGCTGAAGGCGGTCAGTACCGGTAAAACAGTTCGCACCGTGAAGGCGCGGCACATTTTCCGGCAGTTTGCTGAGGCTGCGTGGCGTTGTGCAGACCCTGGTATGCAATTCGATACAGTCATTAACAAATGGCACACGACACCAAACGCAGGCCGGATAAATGGCTCAAACCCATGCAGCGAGTATATGCACCTCGACAACTCGGCTTGTAACCTTGCTAGTATCAACTTGCTCCACTATTTGAACGACGATTTCAGCTTTGACATCGAAAGCTTCAAACACACGGTTGAGCTCATTTTTACCGCCCAAGAGATATTGGTGGGCTACAGCAGCTACCCAACCGAGCGGATTACCAAGAACGCTCGTGCATACCGCGAGCTTGGCATTGGCTACGCTAACCTCGGCGCGCTCCTCATGGCTCAGGGATTGCCCTACGACAGTGCGGAGGGTCGAGCGCAGGCCGCGGCCATTACTGCCATATTGACCGGTCACAGCTATGCGACAAGTGCGCGTATGGCACGTAAGGTTGGTCCGTTTTCTGGCTTCCACAAAGACCGTGACAACATGCTCAAGGTGCTCCGCATGCACCGAGAGGCAGTGAACCACATCGACGCTAGTTTAGTGGCAGAGGACTTACTCAATGCTGCTGCAACGGCATGGGACGAGGCAGTAGAGCTGGGTGAACTCTACGGTGTGCGCAACAGCCAGGCGAGCGTACTCGCACCGACAGGTACCATTGGCCTCATGATGGACTGTGACACCACCGGAATTGAACCAGACCTTGGCCTCGTGAAGGTCAAAAAACTGGTCGGTGGCGGTACGATGAGCATCGTCAACCAAACTGTACCACGTGCGCTCAGGGCGCTTGGCTATAGCGACGAACAGGTTAACGATATTGTGGCCTACATAGACACCGAAAAGACAATTCTCGGTGCGCCGCACCTGCGAAAAGAACACGAGCCGGTATTTGCTTGCTCCATGGGCGACAACTCTATCCACTACCTCGGCCACGTGAAGATGATGGCGGCTGTACAGCCATTCCTGTCTGGCGCTATTAGTAAAACGGTCAATATGCCCGAGTCTGCCACTGTCGAAGATATTGAACAGCTTCATATTGATTCATGGAAAATGGGGCTCAAAGCTGTTGCCATCTACCGTGACAACTGTAAAGTGGCTCAGCCTCTCTCCATGGCAAAGAAAGACGGAGATGACAAGAAAGACGAAGCTGCAGGCGGCTCAGAAGATGGCAAGATTGTCATAAAGGGTGCCATTCGCCGTAAATTACCACGGATTCGCAGCAGCCGGACCTACCGTTTTGTGGTGGCCGACCTCGAGGGTTTCTTTACGGTTGGTGAATACCCAGATGGTGCTCCCGGGGAGCTATTCATTAGCGTGAGCCGCCAGGGTTCAACTCTCGCTGGACTTATGGACTCGTTTGCTATAAGCGTGAGCCATGGCCTGCAGTACGGTGTGCCCCTTAAGAGCTATGTAAAAACCCTGCGTGGCACAAGCTTTGCGCCATTTGGCATTACCGATGACCCAGAGATTCGTACCGCTAGTTCTGTCACCGACTATATTGTGCGCCGTCTGGCGCTGGACTACTTGAGCTTTGATGACCGCCTTGAGCTCGGTCTCGCCAGCCTCGACGACATGCCAGAGGAACAAACGAGCCTCCTCGGTGTCGACGAAGCAGATAGTCAAGTAGAAGTGCCAGTAACCCCCACCAGCTCAAAGCAGGTAACGGTAAGTGGCGAGGCGGCAGAGTCGCAGCCAATGGCACCGGTTCCGGTTGACGCGCCAACGCAAAAGAAACAGACCATTAAGGATGCTACCGCACCGCTTTGCTACAACTGTGGCAACCAAACTCAGCGCTCTGGCAGCTGCTACGTCTGCACGAGTTGTGGCTCGACAACGGGCTGCTCATAGGGAAAGTGCCCGTGTCCCCAAGCCAGAAAAAGCCTCGCAACATCAGGGGCTTTCTTCTGATTAGGTATGATGCCAGCCACTATAGCGACGTTTGTTTTTTCTGGCATCAACCAAAAGTTTACCCATCGTTACTATCGGGTAAATAAGTAAACTATCACGTCAAAAAGAAGGTTACCTGAATCACGAAGTTCTATCCCTGTCATTCCGAGCGAAGTCGAGGAATCTTCTTGTTGTATCATGGGACAAACAGGTGAGAAGAATATCTTTCGACTCCGCTTTGCATCGCTCAAAATCACGCCTTTGCGGTGGTGTTGAGATTCGTGATTCGGGTGAAGAGAGGTTGCAATGGGTTGGTGTTGAGGCCAGGCGGTTGTATACTTTAGCTATGAAAGTGCTTGTGCTGTATAAACCAAACTCTGAACACGCCCGGAAGGTCGAGATTTTTCTGCATGACTTACAGAAGCAGCATGACGTAGATCAGTCGTCGCTAAAAATCCTAGATGTCGATAGCCGCGAGGGGATTGAGCTTGCAAAAATATATGATGTTATGTCAACGCCAGCTATTATAGTTACCGACAACGATGGTGGCTATGTAAACAGCTGGGCCGGAGAAGAACTGCCGCTCATGCGTGATGTCGCTGCATACTCGCAGATGTAAACTAAAACAAGAAACACATATCTGAAAACTCTGTGCTAGAAATGATATCGATAGTATCAAATATGTCCCAGCTGGGACACATTTGATACTAGAGGCAAGGTGGACCTGAGTCATACAAGGGAGCAGTATATTCCAATCCAAGAATGAGCCTGAAGCTACCAGAAACAAACAGCTAGCGTTTTGTATATAGTGTCTTCAACAACTGGTCTTTTGCTTTGTTCATGGCTATCGCCCAAGCTGTATCACTTTCAGCATACGCCACTTCGTCTAGTTTCTCAAAACTGCTGCCTGTCTTCAGGTATTGTTTGGCGTCTGGCAATGACTTCAGCTTCTCGTACGGTACCATGTACCCATTGACTGGGTAGCGATGTGTCCTCTTGCCCGTCTTTGAGTCAACGCTCGTTATGCGGTAACCGCAGGGTCGGTGGAAGTTCAGGTAGGGCACAAACCACGTACAGTACCAGCTGTTAATATCCGGAGCATATTCCCTGGGTATATGCGCATAGCCTAGGGCTTTTCGGATAATGCTACCATTCTTGGTTTCAACCAATCCATTGTCTCCGCTTTGGTAGGCTCGAGACTTACTGAGCTTGATGAGCATTGCTTTCAGGAGGGCAGCAACTTGTTTGTTGATGTACTCCGAGCCATTGTCGGCGTGGAATTCTACAATGACAAATGGGAACAGCACCAAAGCTGCTTCGAGGGCTGGCAGCATGTAACGCTCAGTGATTCTCTCGACCGCGACCACCACCTCCCACTGGGTAACTTCATCAACCAGATTGATGTGGTACACACCCTTTTCTTTGTCCTTATCTCCCTGGTGGACAGTATCTATACGGATGAAGCCAGGTTGACCGTTCGGGCGTGGTTTGCGGCGCTCGCCAATAGCTATTGTTGTTGCTTGCGTTTTGGTGAACGTATGGCTTTGGTTACGGTATGTTACGGTGCCACGTAGATTGTATATGTGGCTGACGGAGATTGCGCTAAGTCGTTCGTAGCGTGCATCGCCAAATGTCACAAAGGCTCGTTGGGCTAGAACTTTTGCCGCTTTGCCACTGAGCCGATCATGGGCATCATCCAGCTCTGCTAGCAGCCCAATGTCTTCACGCGTGTAGCGCAGTGCAAACTGGTTTCTCGTGTTCACTGGCTCCAGCGCAATACAGCCAGTCCGCAGGTACTGTCCAATAAGCCGAGTCACCTGGGCACGGCTGTACCCCGTGACGGCTATGGCGTATTCTCGAACGACGCCTTTGTCTTTTTGCCCAAGTGCTGGTAGTCAAGACGAACGACCAGTTGCTGTAACCAGGCATAAGCCTCTTGCTTATGTACGATTGTAAGGTCAAGTGACTGAGTGCCTGAGACAAACTGTCTGAGTTCTTCAATAGTTGGTAGCGTGTGTTGCTGCATAGTAATAGTCATCCTCCCATGCTATGCCAGCTGTCGATATTTCAGGCTCATAGTATTTTAGAACCTGATAGGCGGTTCAGGCTCATTTTGCGTTGGATAAGAGTGGAGCTTGTGCTAGGTGGGTGGGAGGGCGTATACTTGCAGTATTAAATGCGTTTCGGCTTTGCCGGATTAGTGGCTATCAACCACGAAGCAGTGGAGAGAAATCTGGCCGTAGCCAGAAAGTAGATTCCAACGGAACGGCCTGTCAGACCACGTAACTAAGCGCTAAAAGATCACCCCTTTTAGAAATCGGATGGTACCTCCCGCAAATTCACCCGGGATCCGATATTTAACAGAGGTGATTTTTGTTTGGGAAGCATATGGTTAAGCTAGCACAACCAGTTATACGAGAAGCAACCACGGACGATGTCTATGCGATACGTGCATTCCATGCCCAATCATGGCTCGATACTTACCCAAATGACAATGCGGGTGTACCAGAAGAGTGGGTGCGTGAGAAGTGGCAGGACTGGGACAAGGAAGATAAACTTGCCGAAAGTAGACAGCGGGTGGAAGAGTTTCTAGCCGACAAAGATCAGGTGTACCAGGTTGCGGTTGTTGGTAGTGAGGTTGTAGCCCTCCTGCATGCGTCTCGTCACGCCGAAGGGCAGGACTTGGGCGCACTCTATGTCGCTAAACCATATCAAGGCAGTGGCCCGGCTCAGAAGTTGATGCATATAGCGAACGATTTTTGGGATTCAGATAGACCAGTTGAGCTGGCGGTAGTAGATTATAACGACCGAGCGAAACGATTTTATGAAAGGCAGGGCTTTCGGAAAGTCCCTAGTTCAGACTATTTGCATGCCGATAAAATGCCGTCGATACAGATGAGAAGAGTTGCGCAATGAAATGCAGGGCAAATACACCGTGGAAAGATGAATAATGTCACAAAATATTATCATTCCAACCAATATTAACCCACGACCGGAGCGGTTTGAGATTGAGGCGGCGAGTATAGTCGCAGAGTATCTTGGCGCCGATGCGGTGTTTATTGCGCGCGACACAAGTCAGACGCCAGATTGCAAAATCAATGGCGTTGAATGGGAGATCAAAAGCCCTCTTGGTAATAGTAAGCACACTATCGAAACGCAATTGAAGCGTGCATCCAAACAGGCTACGCATGTCATTATCGACGCGAGGCGCTGCAAATTACATATTGCAAAGATTCGTCACCAGTTACGACATCACGGCGCAATCAAGAAGCATATTGTGCGAATCATACTGATTACGAAAACTGAAAGTGTGGAGGAGATGAAATGAGCAATAAAAAAGGAACCGATGCTGCGCATTACATCACTGCATCGGTTCACTGCAATCAGTATACTACCGGTAAGCATAAAAGTCAAGGGAGGGCACTATGAAGTTCAAGAGTGGAACTCGGCGGAAGGCCATAGAATACGAGAAAGACCTCGTACAGTACTGGAAAAAGCACCAGACGTTTGAGAAGTCGGTGGAACAGCGGCCAAAAGAGGGGGCGTATGTGTTTTACGATGGGCCGCCGTTTATTACGGGTGTGCCGCACCACGGTACGCTCCTCAGCTCAATTGTAAAAGACGCAGTGCCACGGTACTGGACCATGAAAGGCCGGCGAGTTGAGCGGGTTTGGGGGTGGGATTGCCATGGCCTCCCGGCAGAAGTATTTACCGAAAAAAAACTGGGTATTAAAGACCGCAGAGACATAGGCACCACTGTTAGTATTGAGGACTATATAACAACATGTCGAGACAATATGGTGCAAACCGGCGACCTGTGGGAAAGCACCATAGAGCGGATTGGACGCTGGGTAGATTTCCGGGGTGCATACAAAACAATGGACAAAGAGTATATGGAGTCTGTCTGGTGGGCATTTAAAAAGCTGTACGAAGAAGGCAAAATATATGAAGGCGAGAAAGTCTTGCTTTACTGCACGCGTGATGCGACGCCAATTTCCAAGGCAGAAGTCGCTATGGATAACAGCTATCAAGATGTTACCGACCCTAGTGTTTTTGTAAAATTTAAACTCCAAGGTGAGAATACATCTGTCTTAGCTTGGACGACAACGCCATGGACGCTTCCAGCCAATACGGCCGTTGCGGTGAATAAGAATGAGGAATACGCCGAGGTTAATGTTGCTGGTGAGCGACTAATCCTTGCCAAAGTGATGCTCGATAAAGCTCTAACAGATGAAAAACACAACGTTGTACCTTACACAATTACACGTACTTTCACTGGTTCTGAGCTTGTTGGAAAGAGTTATGAACCGCTTTTTGAGAACCGTGGTGAAAAAGCACACAGTATTTGGCACGCCGAATACGTTAGTATGGAAGAGGGTACGGGGATTGTTCACTTAGCCCCGGCGTACGGCGAGGAAGACTATGCTTTGTCGCGCGAAATGGGCTTCCCGTTCGTTAACAACATAGACGATAACGGCCTGTATATTGATGGAGAATGGGCAGGCCAAAATGTGTGGGATGCGAACAAACCGATTGCGAAGACACTGCATGAGCGCGGTGTCGTGTGGAAAATCGACTACATTCGTCATAGCTACCCGCACTGCCACCGATGCGGCACGAAGCTAATGTACCGGGCACACCCGAGTTGGTTTATGGATATAGCCGAGCAGCGCGAAGCGATGCTTGAGCAAAATGAAAACATTAACTGGTTTCCGGGGCACGTGAAACATGGTCGTTTTGCCAAGACGGTTGAAAGTGCGCCAGACTGGAACCTCAGCCGCGACCGATTTTGGGCTACGGCCATGCCAGTATGGAAAGGTGTAAGTAAAGACGGGACTGAACACATAAAAGTAGTAGGTAGCTATGCAGAACTTAAAGAACTGAGCGGGATTGAGTTAGAGGATTACCACCGGCCATGGATAGACGATGTTGAGTTTGACCTAGATGGGGTGCATTACAAACGCATCGATAAAGTTATGGATTGCTGGTTCGAGAGCGGTAGCATGCCCTTTGCGCAGTTCCACTATCCGTTTGAGAATAAGGAAAAGTTTGAGGCAAGCTTTCCGGGCGATTTCATTGCTGAATACGTTGGGCAAGTGCGAGCCTGGTTCTACTACCTGCACGCGGTCTCCGTTGGTCTGTTTGGAGCAAACTCGTTTAAGAACTGCATCGTAACCGGGACACTTGCTGGTAACGACGGTCGCAAGATGAGTAAAAGCTATGGGAATTTCACTGATCCAAATGTACTTATGGATGAATACAGTGCCGATGCGCTGCGCTTTTTGCTACTCGGTTCGCCTGTACTTGCCGGGGAGGACTTTAGCCTTCTCGACAAAGACGTGCAGGATGTGCAGCGAAAATTGGCAATGGTATGGAACATGTATGACTTTTTCACAATGTATGCCGAGGTCGATGGGTGGGAGTGGACTGGTGCGCTTGAAGACCCATTAACAGAGCTGAGCAATCCACTTGACCGTTGGATAGTGTCGAGATTACATCAGACACAACAACACATAACACGCCATATGGATGACTATAATATCCCCGAAGCGGTCAGTGAGGTCCTACCGTTTCTTGACGATGCCAGTAACTGGTATGTTCGGCGCAGCCGGCGACGATTCTGGAAGAGTGAAGATGATGCCGATAAAAATGATGCCTACAAAACATTGCATTACGTACTTGTGCGGCTCAGCGTGCTACTGGCACCGTTTACACCGTTTTTGGCCGAGGAACTCTACCGTAAGCTCACCAGTGGCGAAAGCGTTCACTTGCTGGATTGGCCAGCGCAAGGAGCGATTGACGAACGGATACTGACAGAGATGGCGCAAACGCGTAGCATTATAGAGCAAGGACTGGCGGCCCGGATGTTTAAGAGTGAAGACGAGCCGCAGGTTAAGGTCCGGCAGCCACTCGCAAGTTTAAGCTACAGCGGGCAGCGGCTAGGCGAATATTTTGAAGTGATTATAGCCGATGAAGTGAATGTAAAAGAAGTAAAATATGCCAATGAAGTAAAAACGACTGTTTCTGTAGACAAAAATATAACACCTGAATTACAGCGTGAAGGTATGATGCGAGAGGTGATACGCGGCGTGCAAAATGCTCGAAAACAAGCGAGGCTAAACGTTGACGACAGAATAGTACTGCAGCTGTCGACAGTAGACGACGAGCTCGCAAAGGCCGTTGATGAACACGCACAAACCATACAGGCAGAAACTTTGGCTCAAACTTTTGCAAACCCCGGTTCGGACTCATATGCTGTGGTTGTTTCGATAGATAGCAGAGAGCTTACAATTGAGCTAAAAAAGACCCAGGGGCTTAAATGAAGAAACCGGTTATTGGTGTTACTCCTGCATTTGATGAGGGCATAAAATTACCTGCATCGAGGGCTAGTCTGTACTTACGCCGAGATTATACGCTTGCAATTGCTGCTTCGGGAGCAATACCTATTATCCTAGCGCCAGACATGAGCGCGGAAGAAGCGTTTGAACTTTGTGATGGTCTAGTAATTTCTGGAGGTGAAGATATCCCAGCGGAGGTGTATGGCGGCAATGAGCTTCATACGGCGACTGAACCTCAGGAGCGAGTTGCTTGGGAGCGCAGCCTCATTGATATGTTTAGCGCATTGGATAAGCCAATTTTAGGTGTTTGTTATGGCATGCAGCTGCTGGCAGTTCACTATGGTGGTGAGCTTTACCAAGATATTGCCCAAGAAGTTGGCGGTGCGGTTCGGCACATGGGCGTTCAGCACGAAATTGACCTTTGTGCTGACTTTCTAGGTCTAATGCGTGGCAATAAGGCTACTGTTGCGTCACGGCACCATCAAGGAGTTGCCAAACTTCCGTTGCATTTTAAGCTTTGCGCAAAAGCCCATGACAGTGTGATTGAAGCTATGAGTTATGGGAATATATACGGCGTTCAGTGGCATCCAGAGTCTGATGACACGGGGCCACTCATCTATAAGGCATTTGCGGAGACTTGCCGAAACGCCTGAAGGCAGTATATTCCAATCCAAGAATGAGCCTGAAGCTACCAGAAACAAACAGCTAGCGTTTTGTATATAGTGTCTTCAACAACTGGTCTTTTGCTTTGTTCATGGCTATCGCCCAAGCTGTATCACTTTCAGCATACGCCACTTCGTCTAGTTTCTCAAAACTGCTGCCTGTCTTCAGGTATTGTTTGGCGTCTGGCAATGACTTCAGCTTCTCGTACGGTACCATGTACCCATTGACTGGGTAGCGATGTGTCCTCTTGCCCGTCTTTGAGTCAACGCTCGTTATGCGGTAACCGCAGGGTCGGTGGAAGTTCAGGTAGGGCACAAACCACGTACAGTACCAGCTGTTAATATCCGGAGCATATTCCCTGGGTATATGCGCATAGCCTAGGGCTTTTCGGATAATGCTACCATTCTTGGTTTCAACCAATCCATTGTCTCCGCTTTGGTAGGCTCGAGACTTACTGAGCTTGATGAGCATTGCTTTCAGGAGGGCAGCAACTTGTTTGTTGATGTACTCCGAGCCATTGTCGGCGTGGAATTCTACAATGACAAATGGGAACAGCACCAAAGCTGCTTCGAGGGCTGGCAGCATGTAACGCTCAGTGATTCTCTCGACCGCGACCACCACCTCCCACTGGGTAACTTCATCAACCAGATTGATGTGGTACACACCCTTTTCTTTGTCCTTATCTCCCTGGTGGACAGTATCTATACGGATGAAGCCAGGTTGACCGTTCGGGCGTGGTTTGCGGCGCTCGCCAATAGCTATTGTTGTTGCTTGCGTTTTGGTGAACGTATGGCTTTGGTTACGGTATGTTACGGTGCCACGTAGATTGTATATGTGGCTGACGGAGATTGCGCTAAGTCGTTCGTAGCGTGCATCGCCAAATGTCACAAAGGCTCGTTGGGCTAGAACTTTTGCCGCTTTGCCACTGAGCCGATCATGGGCATCATCCAGCTCTGCTAGCAGCCCAATGTCTTCACGCGTGTAGCGCAGTGCAAACTGGTTTCTCATGTTCACTGGCTCCAGCGCAATACAGCCAGTCCGCAGGTACTGTCCAATAAGCCGAGTCACCTGGGCACGGCTGTACCCCGTGACGGCTATGGCGTATTCTCGAACGACGCCTTTGTCTTTTTTGCCCAAGTGCTGGTAGTCAAGACGAACGACCAGTTGCTGTAACCAGGCATAAGCCTCTTGCTTATGTACGATTGTAAGGTCAAGTGACTGAGTGCCTGAGACAAACTGTCTGAGTTCTTCAATAGTTGGTAGCGTGTGTTGCTGCATAGTAATAGTCATCCTCCCATGCTATGCCAGCTGTCGATATTTCAGGCTCATAGTATTTTAGAACCTGATAGGCGGTTCAGGCTCATTTTGCGTTGGATAAGAGTGGAGCTTGTGCTAGGTGGGTGGGAGGGCGTATACTTGCAGTATTAAATGCGTTTCGGCTTTGCCGGATTAGTGGCTATCAACCACGAAGCAGTGGAGAGAAATCTGGCCGTAGCCAGAAAGTAGATTCCAACGGTTCGGCCCGTCAGACCGGCAACTAAGTGCTAAAAGAATCACTTCTTTTGGAAGCCAGATGGTACCTCCCGAATAACCCGGGATCTGGCAGCTAAAAGAGGTGATTTTTATTTGGAGAAAAAATGAGTGAAGAAGCTAAGCCAGCAATCCGTACCGCGACACCCGACGATACCTACGCTATACGTAAGTTTCATGCCGCGTCTTGGCTCGACACCTATCCAAATGACAACGCTGGTGTGCCAGAGTCATGGGTGCGCGAGCGATGGGAAAGCTGGGATTCACCCGAAAAGCTTAAGGAAAGTCGCGAACTAGTAACAGGCTTTATAGCCGACCCGGATCAGCTATACGAGGTCGCTGTTGTAAACGACGCAGTCGTTGGGTTTGTGCATGCGACTCGCCACAAGGAAGATCAGGAATTGGGTGCGCTGTACATTGCCCGTGAGTACCAAGGGACAGGCCTTGCTGCAGAGCTGATGCTGCACGCTGATGCATTTTGGGACGCGAAACGGGTAGTTGACCTAGTGGTCGTTGATTACAATGAACGCGCCAAGCGGTTTTATGAGAAGCAAGGCTTTAAAAAAGTTTCAGGATCTGACTATATGCATGCTGATAAGATGCCATCAATCAAAATGAGAAGGGAGCCCAGAATATGAAAAATATATTAATATATGGCGATTCAAATGTTTGGGGGCAGGATGATAACCTGAAACGGTATTCTGCTCAGGCTCGGTGGGTGAACCAGCTTCAAAAACAACTTGGCGATGGCCATGAGGTGCAGCCCGCCGGGCTCCCAGGCAGGATTGCGGGCGGCTACGATCATGCTGACCAAAGTAAAAATGGAAAAGACTCATTTGAAGTCATCTGCAGGCAAGCTTCGCCGCTTAACCTCGTCATCATCGCACTTGGCACAAATGACTGCAAAGATAAGTACAGCTTCACGCCAGACCAAATATATGATGACTTATTGTGGTACAGAGACGCGGTGGCTCAACTGAGTGAGGATGTATACGTTGCGCCTGCAAGCATTATGTATATTGCTCCACCAAACTTCAGGCGTAGCCAGGCTTTTATGGGCAGCGAAGAGAAACAGCAGGCGCTGGTTGCGTTGCTTGAAGGGTCCGGCGAACAAGTAATTATTCCGGGTGAGATAAGCCTCTCGAGTGACGGGGTGCATTTTTCTCCAGAGGGACATGAAGAAATGAGTAAGCTGATGAAAACTAAATTAACGGAGATGGGAATATGAAATTCAAAGCAAATACACGGCGGAAGGCTATAGAGTACGAGAAGGACCTGGTGCGGTACTGGAAAGAGAACCGTACATTCGAGAAGTCGGTTGAGCAACGGCCAAAAGAGGGTGCATATGTGTTTTACGATGGGCCGCCGTTTATCACGGGCGTGCCACACCACGGTACATTGCTTTCTAGCGTTGCGAAAGACGCGGTGCCACGCTACTGGACCATGAAGGGGCGCCGGGTTGAACGCGTTTGGGGCTGGGACTGTCATGGCCTGCCGGCTGAAGTATTTACCGAGAAAAAGCTGGGCATACAAGATAAGCGAGATATCGGGACCAAGATATCACTCGAGGAGTACATTACCACGTGCCGAGACAATATGGTGCAAACGGGTGACTTGTGGGAAAGTACCATCGACCGGATTGGCCGCTGGGTGGACTTCAAAGGTGCATACAAAACCATGGATAAAGAATTCATGGAATCGGTCTGGTGGGCGTTTAAGGAACTGTACGAAAAGGGCAAAATATATGAAGGCGAAAAGGTGCTCATGTACTGCACGCGTGACGCCACGCCTATTTCTAAAGCCGAGGTGGCAATGGACAATAGCTACCAGCAAGATACCGACCCAAGCATCTACGCGTACTTCAAATTGGCAGATTCTGACGAGTTTCTCTTAGCATGGACTACAACACCCTGGACGCTTCCAGCGAACGTTGCAGTGGCAGTAAAGGGTGACACAGAGTACTCACTGCTCGAGCACGCTGGCAAGCGCTTCTATGTAGCAACGGCGGCGATTGCCAGGGTGATGACCGACGAGAGGCATCAGCCATTGGCTTACAACGTTGTAAAAAAGATACAGGGGTCAGAACTGGTTGGAAAAGCCTATGAGCCACTCTTTGAACACCGCGGCGAAGGTGCGCACCGGGTGCTTGACGCCCACTTTGTGACGGCCGATGACGGTACGGGAATAGTACATGAAGCCCCTGCATATGGTGAGGAAGACTACGTTCTATGTAAAGAGCACAACATTCCGCTTGTCTCAATTGTGGACGAAAACGGGAACTACACAGAAGGCGCGTGGGAAGGCCAGAACATATGGGACGTGAACAAAGATATTGCTAAGACGTTGCTGGCTGAAGGCAAGGCGCTCAAAATAGAGTACGTTCGCCACGAATACCCGCACTGTCACCGCTGCGGTACGAAGCTCATGTACCGAGCGCACCCAAGCTGGTTCATGGACATTGCCGGGCAACGCCAGGACATGCTGGAGCAGAACGAAAACATCAATTGGTTCCCGGGGCATGTCAAACATGGTCGCTTTGCCAAAACTGTCGAGAGTGCGCCGGACTGGAACCTCAGCCGCGACCGCTTCTGGGCTACCGCTATGCCGGTGTGGAAGGGCACGGATGCGGACGGGAAGGAGCGCGTGAAGGTCGTGGGTAGTTACGCCGAGCTGAAAGAGCTGAGCGGTGTTGAGCTCGATGATTACCACCGCCCATGGATTGATGACGTAGAGTTTGACCTAGATGGTGTGCACTACACGCGTATCGACAAGGTCATGGACTGTTGGTTTGAGAGTGGTAGCATGCCATTTGCGCAGTTCCACTATCCGTTTGAGAACAAAGAGAAGTTTGAGGCTAGTTTCCCGGGTGATTATATAGCCGAATACGTCGGTCAGGTGCGGGCGTGGTTTTACTACCTACACGCCGTATCGGTGGGGCTGTTCGAGAAGAACTCGTTTTCAAACTGTATCGTGACGGGTACTCTCGCCGGCAACGATGGCCGCAAAATGAGTAAAAGCTATGGTAACTACACCGATCCAAACATACTCATGGATGAATACAGTGCCGATGCACTACGATTTTTGCTGCTGAGCTCGCCCGTTATGAGTGGTGAAGACTTTAGCTTGCAAGACAAGGATGTGCAAGATATCCAGCGCAAACTGGCGATGGTGTGGAACATGTATGACTTTTTTACAATGTATGCCGAGGTGGATGGCTGGGAGTGGAATGACTCGCTCGAAGATCCTTCTAAGGAGTTAACCAACCCGCTTGATACATGGGTGGTGTCACGTTTACATCAACTGCAAGCACAAATGACTACTGATTTAGACGGTTATAATTTGCCCGATGCCCTCAGTGGCGTCTTGCCGTTTTTGGACGATGCCAGCAACTGGTATGTCCGTCGCAGCCGTAGGCGTTTTTGGAAAAGCGACGACGATGCCGACAAGCATGATGCATATCGCACCTTGCATTATGTGCTCGCGCGCCTTAGTCTGCTGCTCGCACCGTTTACGCCGTTTCTAGCAGAAGAACTGTACCAGAAACTGACTGGCGGCGAGAGTGTGCATTTGCTTGACTGGCCAGAGCCTGGTGCCGTAGACGAGACAGTACTAGAACGTATGGCACAGACCAGGAGTGTCATAGAGCAGGGCTTGGCTGCACGCATGTTTAAGACAGAAACAGAGCCCCAGGTGAAGGTTCGACAGCCCCTAGCAGCCCTGACATACGGTAGCGACAAACTCGGTGAGTACTACGAGGCAATCATTGCCGATGAAGTGAATGTGAAAGAAGTTAAACACGTCAATGAAGTGAAACTGGCTGTTACTGTTGACAAAAATATAACACCAGAACTCAAGAGAGAGGGCATGGCCCGCGAGGTAGTACGAGCGGTGCAAAACGCCCGTAAGCAGGCTGGGCTGCAGGTGGATGACAGGATTGTCTTGCTGCTGACTGCGGAAGATAAAGAACTCATGGCTGCGCTTGCTGAGCACGAGCGGACGATTCAGGCAGAAACGTTAACCCAGGCCTTTGTAGAGCCCGGCACAGGCGCTTTTTGTACCGAAGCGAACATCGAAGGCCTGCGCCTGACCATCGCGCTCAAAAAGGCCTAGAAACCCCCAAGGACAGTTCATAGCATCGAGCGGACCTAACCACTGGACTGCTCTGATGCTATGAGCCCTATACGGCAGTTGCGGGCTCCAATGGTCGTAGTTTGCTGCCCCGTGCCCAGTCTATGTGCCATCGAACTTGATAATCTAAAGGAAGCACTCCGGCGACCCTAGCTACTGACTCGCTGCTTTTACGGTTTCCACGCTTCTACAACCCAAGTCCACAAACAACACTCTGCCTGCTACACTTTTGTTACGGCCGTAACAAAAGTGTAGTGACTATAGTTTTATGGGAGCGGCTTCGTACACTTTGACGCAATCTTTTAGCTCTAGTTTCTTTACCGCTTCAGCTAGTACTTTTCTGTGATCGAGATCTGTCATCCAGACGCTCTGCTGGACGTATTGGAAATCGAGGCGTTTGAGCAACCGCCGGAATTCATGTCGCATCATTTTGCGTTCTTCTGGTATGTCAAAAACAACGAGTAGCTGGCCGTTCTCTGGAAGCTTTTCCGCTACGAAAGGCTGAACCTTCTTCAGGCCTTTTGCGGTAAGCTGCGGAATAGTATCCCCCATGACAATGTAGCCATCGCGAGTGGCTCGACTCATGGTGTCCCGCAGAGTCTTTTCGGGGTAACCGCTGACCCGCGAGAGTTCGTAGAAGAACTGGCTGGGCTTAAAGCTGAGCAATAGGTTTTGCCGCGAAAGAGGAAGGAATAGGCCGCGTAGGATGAAATCTGTTGCTGATTTTGGCTGTGACATACCTACATACTACACTTTTGTTACGGCCGTAACAAAAGTGTAGTGGAGGGGGTGGGCTGGGGCGGTGGGGTGGTGAGTAGGGGGAAGGGTTTACAAACAGGGGTGTAAGTGATAAACTTGGGTGCAATAGTAAACGTAAGGTTAGGTGAAAAGTATGAAAAAAGCAGTTATTGCTACCGGCGGCAAACAATATGTCGTAGCCGAAGGTCAAACACTTTCCATCGAGCGGCTCACTGGTGACGATACCAAACTCAGCTTTGACGCATTGCTCGTTGTAGACGGCGAAAAGACTACCGTAGGTGCGCCCTTGGTAAAGGGCGTGGCGGTAAAGGCTACCGTAGTAGACGCGGAGGCAAAGGCAGATAAAGTCACGGCTATACGCTACAAGGCGAAAAAGCGCGTGCACAAAACTCGTGGCCATCGCCAGGCGCAGACCACGGTCGTGATCGACAGTATTGCGTAGCCTCTAGCTCTAGGAGTATTAGCCCAAAAACACCCGCTGCGTGCGGGTGTTTTTGTATGTACCTGTGGATAACTTTAGGAGAATATATTATTCGTAGTGAATATTGCTACAAATTTGCATGCTGAATCAGAATCAATTCTGCTCTATTTTCATGAAAATAACAGGGGTAATGAATAATTGTAGTATAAAACACTACGAAAAACATCTGTTGATTTGTCAAAATTGAATACATTTTTTTGCATAACTTTCTTTCACTTTTCTCTTGTAACAGGTGGTTCGTATGGGGCATACTTCTGTGCAGGATAGGCCAAAACCAAAAACTAGGCAAAATCCGAAACAAAGATTGGTATCTCAAAAAAACCGAGAAACCAACACAAACACTTTACAAAACACATGTTCAAACTAAAACGTACAGCGCAAGCGTTCTTCGCATGCACCCTCTGGCTCTCAGCCAAGAGGGCCTTTGTCGTCCTTAGCCGCCGTACCAGCCACGCCTCCGCCCAGCACAGCTGGCCGCCAGCATGGCTTCT
This sequence comes from Candidatus Saccharibacteria bacterium, assembly GCA_016700375.1. NCBI lineage: Bacteria > Candidatus Saccharimonadota > Candidatus Saccharimonadota bacterium. Next base: position 587,471 of record CP065016.1, on the reverse strand, counting down.
TCGGTTCCTGCGCAGTTTTTCCCTACGATGCTCGTTGCGCCGTATGTCGATACGTCTTTCTTCGCTTCTCGGGAAGAAACTACACATGAACTCGAAGTACGGCACCCAAGTTGTCTTGGTTTTGTTTTTGCTCATCCTCCCCCTGTTTTCCTATACGCGCGCGCTCCTCCCCGCGTCACTCACGCGTGTTGGCCTCGGTTCTCAGACCGCCTATGCCGCCACCAGTGACAACCTGAACTTCCAGGCTCGTTTGGAAACAGCGACTGGTGCCATTGCCCCAGACGGCTACTACAACATCGAGTTCAAGCTCTACGACGCTGCCAGTGGGGGAACACTCCTCTGGACTGAAACCTACTACGATAGCAACGGTGTCACTGCTGGCAACGACAACCGTGTCCGAGTAGCCAATGGCTACGTCACCGTTAACCTTGGTTCTCAAACGGCTTTCCCCGGTACGATGCCCTGGGACCAACAGCTCTACCTCACCATGAACGTTGGTGGTACCACCCAAACCGCTACTCCTACTTGGGACGGAGAGATGTCCCCAAGACTCAAGCTCACCGCAGTGCCTTATGCGTTTAATGCTAAGACGGCGGGGCAGATCGTCACTAGCTCTGGAGCTAACCTCGCCACTCTCAGCATTGCTGCTCCAACCAGCGGCAACCAAACCTTTACCATCCAAGACCAAGGAGCAGCCGGCACCTACAACCTCCTCACCGAGACCCAAATAAATGCTGGATTTATTCAAAACCAGTTTGGGGCAGCACAGACAACGTCAAACTTCTGGCTATCGGGAACGGGTAGGGCGGATACGGCGTTTCAAGCGCCGCTTATTGATAGTAATACGGCAGCCGCACTGGGGATTGGTACGACGAATGCGACATCGATTAGCATAGGTAAGTCAACTATCACCACAACAGTACAGGGGCCGTTCGTTACGAATGGCTCTCAGTTTACGAACAATGGCTCGACACTTTTGACCGGTTCGACGCTGAGTGACTTTGCGGCGAGTGGTGCAATTGGCACGGCTGCTGCAACGGTAGATACATATACAACATTTGTTATACCTCAGACAACAGCTGGGAGAACATTGAGCCTACCAGCGCCTACGAGTAGCACGGCGGGTCGCCTTTCCTATGTACTTAATACCGGTAGTGTTGCGTTCACAATGCATGGCGTGAGTATTCAAGCCGGCAAGGCACAGACATATATATATGATGGTAGCGCTTGGACCGCTACGAACATTGATGGTGCAGGTAATGGCGTTACATTTATAGGTACTATAGATAGTCAGACAAAGAGTGGCGATGGCGCAGTCGTATCGGGCAACGGTATATATTTGCAAACGGCTGATGGTACCAGTCCTGGGCTTGTTAGCACTGGGGTGCAAACTTTTGCTGGCGATAAAACATTTACCGGCACTGTAACAGCTAGTGCTGGCGGTAGTGTTTCTGGCGGTACGATAAGCCTCAATGCAAATAGTAACTTTGATACCAATATCAATACAGGCACAAGCACAGGGGCTGTAACTATTGGTAATAGTGCAGCGGGTACTATTAGTGTTCAGAGCGGGAGCTCAATAGCTGTTACCGGCACCACCAACATAAATACCTCCGGTGCTGCTGCTACCAACCTTGGTACGGGTACCGGCAATACCACCATTGGTAACACTACGGGCACGCTTGATCTCACTGGTAGCACCATCACGGCTGCCGGCACCACCAACATCAATACCACTGGGACTGCTACCACTACCATTGGCTCTGCTACAGCTGGTGCCGTCAGCATCACCTCGAACGCTGCCAGTAGCTTCACGACCAACACCGGGGCATTAACCCTTACCAGTGCCGCTGCTGCCACCTGGGGCACCAACGCTGGTCTGCTGACCCTGCAGGGAGCAGGCGGCACTACAGTAACCAGTGCTGCCGGTACTACATCAAGCGACACGACTATCTCTACGGGTAATGCCAGCGCTGGTGCCAGCGGCAACATAGTCATAGACACTGGCACGGCTACTACCACTGCTGGCACAGTATCGATTGGCACCACCAACGCAAGCGGCGTCACTATAGGCCGTGCTGCTACTACAACTACTATCCAGGGCAATACGGTTGTTACGCTGAGTGGTACAGCAGGGAGTACGTTTGTATGCCAGAATGGGAGCAACCAACTTGCCGCTTGCTCCGCTACGCCTCTTACCTCAACCACCGGCATCCAAAACCAAAACGCCTCTGCACAGACAACAGCTAACTTCTGGATATCTGGCACCGGTCGGGCTGACACCTCTATCCTTACCCCCCTCATAGACACCGCCACTGCTGTTGCCCTGAACATTGGGACGACCAATGCCACCATCATCAACCTCAACCAAGACACTGTTCTTGCCGCTGGCCAATCCATCACCATCACCGGCGGTAACACCGCCTCCCGTCCTGCAAGTCCCACCGAAGGCATGGTCTACTATGACACCACCACCAAACAACTCCTCACCTACGCCAATGGCAAGTGGCAGGCAGATAGAAGCGAAGCTATTCTTGTTGCTGCCAGTAACTCTTCTGACGCAGATAAAGCGGCTGCTGACTATGTGGGTGATGGTAATACTGGTGCTGCGAATGATGGCGACCAAGTCCAGATAAACCAAGCTCTCACAGCCGGAGCAGGCAAGAAGGTGGTGCTTCTGGCCGGTACCTACACCATAGATGCATCCATCTCCATTCCGAACAACACCACTCTCTCTGGTATAGGGCAGGGTACACTCATTACCACTCCTAACGCTCTGAACGTCAACTTTAGTGCCATCGTCAACACTGATACCACCACCGGCACCAATGTCACCCTCAGAGACCTCAAGCTTGATGGTAACAATGCGAATCAGTCTATGGGTGTTGGCACGGGTATGGCGGGTGTTGATTTCAATAACATGGGTGGCGGGACAGGCTCAAGCGCGCGGCAAGGTGCTCGGATATCGGGTGTACAGGCAAATAACTGGGCTGGCCTAGGTGGCTCCAACTGTCAAGTCGGTGTCGGCATATGTCTACGTAGTTCTAGCAACAATGTGCTCGCGGGAAATACCGCACAGGCTAACGCTTACTATAGCTTCGCCCTTATCTCATCTTCGTCCAACAATACACTTACTAGCAACACTGCACAGGGTAGCTTTACTGACGGTTTCTTTGTATCTTCCTCCAACAATAACACCCTAACTGGCAATACCGCACAGGGGAACAATGGCATTGGAATCAATATATCTTCCTCCAACAATAACACCCTAACTGGCAATACCGCACAAGGGAATACCTCGTATGGAATTGTAGCTACCTCTTCTTCAAATAACACAATTAGCGGAAATACTTCGCAGGGAAACACTAGCTACGGCATATATATTACTACCTCATCGAGCAGTAATACCGTCTCGAGCAATACCATACAAGGGAATACAAGCTACGGTATATATGTCTCCTCTTCCTCAGCTAATAATACGCTGAATGGCAACAGTGTGAGGGGGAATTCGGCAGGTATCGTTATCGTATCTAACGCAAATACTGTATCTGGCAACACCTTAGCAGACAATGGTGGTTCAACGGCGAATAACGGCATCTATATTGGCACCTCATCCAACAATACGATTATCGGCAATACTATCACAGACACAAGCTGTACAACGACCTGTTACGCGATCAATCTCCTTCTCGCTGGTGCTACCAGTAACTACCTCTCCGGTAACACCTTCACCGGCGACGGTACCTATGCTGCCACCATCAATGATGCTGGCACGGGTACCATCTACGCTGGTCAGGCTATGACTCAAGGTGGCTTAGACATCCGCTTCAAGCAGGCTAATTCTACAGCTGCAGTAAACATCCAGAACGCCAATGGTGTTAACGTCCTCAATGTAGACACCACAAACGGTGAACTAGAACTTGGTAGTTACAATGGTGGTACCAACCCAGTAGCTGGGAAGATAGTGTTTGCTACTACCGCCAATAGCAACACCGTCACCCTCGCCTCTGCCACCCAAACCGGTAGCTATACCCTCAGTATCCCAGCCCTCACCGCCAATGCAGATATATGTACCAGCCAGAACAACTGCGGTGGCCTGACCTCCACCACCGGCATCCAGAACCAAAATGCCAGTGCTCAAACGAGCGCTAACTTCTGGATAGACGGTACGGGTCGGGCAGATAGCTCTGTCCTCACCCCCCTCGTAGACACCGCCACTGCTGTTGCCCTGAACATCGGGACGACAAATGCGACCCAGATAAACTTGAACAAAAACGTCAGCATCGCCGCGAACCAAAACATTACCTTCGCAGCTGGTACTGGCAACTTTGATCAATCTGCCAGCAGCGGCACGTTTGCTACCGGCACTGGTGCCGTAACCCTCAATGGTGACACCACCGTCGTCACTGGCAAGAACTTCACTGTCACAAGTGGCACCACCAGCCTAACTGGTACCACTAACATCAATATGACTGGTGCTGCTACGACTACCATTGGTAACGCTTCTGCTACCAATGCCATCACTGGCACAACAACCGTCCTCGGCGCCACCAACATTAACACCACTGGCACTAGTACTACCACCATCGGCTCTGCTACAGCCGGTGCCGTCAGCATCACCTCGAACGCTGCCAGTAGCTTTACCACCAACACGGGTGCCCTTACCCTCACCAGTGCCGCCGCTGCCACCTGGGGCACGAACGCTGGTCTCCTCACGCTGCAAGGTGCAGGCGGTGTTACCGTCGCCTCCAGCGCTGGTACAACTTCCAGCGATACGACCATAGCCACCGGCAATGCTTCTGCTGGTGCTTCTGGTAACATCGTCATAGACACAGGTACGGCTACCACCACGGCTGGTACCGTCTCCATCGGCACCACGAACGCCAGTGTCGTCACCATTGGTCGTGTGGCCACCACTACTACTATTCAGGGCACACTTAGTGTTACTCCACAGACGTCAACAAGTACAACCCTCCTATGTACAAACGGCGGGGTAGTTAGTACCTGCGATGCATCAGTGCTTGCACCAACCGCTACCAACTTCATCCAGAACCAAAACGCTAGTGCACAAACAGCGAACTCCTGGATTTCTGGTACTGCTCGAGCCGACGCCTCGGTCCTCACCCCCCTCATAGACACCGCCACTGCTGTTGCCCTGAACATTGGGACGACCAATGCCACCAGCATCAACCTCAACCAAGACACTGTTCTTGCTGCTGGCCAAAGCATAACAATAACCGGCGGCAACACAGCCAGCAGACCAGCCGGCACTGACGGCATGGTCTATTACGACACAGATACTAAACAACTGCTGGTTTACAACGGTACTACTGCTAAATGGCAAGCCGACAAGTCTGATGCCATACTGGTAGCTGCCAGTGACTCTAGTGCCAAAGACAAAGCCGCTGCTGACTACCTGGGTGATGGTGACACCGCAGCAGCAGGTGACGGTGACCAAGTCCAGATAAACCAAGCTCTCACCGCCGGATCTGGCAAGAAAGTAGTTCTACTAGCTGGTACCTACACCATAGACGCTGCTATATCTGTACCAAACAACACCACTCTGGCTGGTGTAGGTACTGGAACGCTCATTACTATACCCAATAGCTTCAACACTCACATCAACGCCATCACCAACACCACAACAGGCGGTAACGGTACCGGCATCACCATCCGTGACTTAAAACTAGACGGTAACAAAGCTAACCAGACAAGTGGCACTATGTACGGCGTATACTTCAACGGCGTTGGTTCTGGTACTGGCAGTTCAGCCGTCCAAGGCGGTACCATAACGAACGTTAAAGCAAACAACTGGCGAAATAGTGGCATCTTCCTCCTCTCCTCCTCCAACAACACCATCACCGGCAACACCACCCAGGGGAACACCAACTACGGCATCTACCTCATCTCCTCCTCCAACAACACCCTCACCGGCAACACCACCCAGGGGAACACCAACTACGGCATCTACCTCATCTCCTCCTCCCACAACACCCTCACCGGCAACACCGCCCAGGGGAACACCAACTACGGCATCTACCTCTCCTCCTCCTCCAACAACACCCTCACCGGCAACACCGCCCAGGGTAACGCCTGGCAAGGCATCTACCTCTCCTCCTCCTCCAACAACACCATCACCGGCAACACCACCCAGGGGAACGGAACGGGCATATATCTCGACTCCTCCTCTTCCAACAACACCCTCACCAGTAACACCGCCCAGGGGAACGGAACGGGCATATATCTCGACTCCTCCTCTTCCAACAACACCCTCACCAGTAACACCGCCCAGGGGAACACCTGGCAAGGCATCTACCTCTCCTCCTCCTCCAACAACACCCTCACCGGCAACACCGCCCAGGGGAACACCTACGGCATCTCCCTCGACTCCTCCTCCAACAACACCCTCACCGGCAACACCGCCCAGGGGAACGGCGGCTCCGGCATCTACCTCATATCCTCCTCCAACAACACCGTCTCTGGCAACAAACTCCATGACAACGGCGGCGCTACCGCGAACAACGGCATACATATAGACACTTCCGACTCCAACACCATCACCGGCAACGACATCACCGACACCAGCTGTACCACCACCTGCTATGCCATAAACATAGTTAACTCCACTAGCGACACTAACTACCTTGCCGACAATAACTTCAGCACCACTGCTGGCACTGCCACCATCAACGACGCTGGCACAGGTACTATCTACGCTGGCCAGTCTATGACCCAGGGTGGCCTAGACATTCGCTTCAAACAAGCAAACTCTACCACTGCCTTCAACATCCAAAACGCCAATGGCATCAGTGTCCTAAACATAGATACCACCAACGGTGAATTAGAACTAGGTAACTACAACGGCGGTACTAACCCAGTGGCAGGTAAGATAGTCATAGCTAACGCCACCAACGCCAATACAGTAACTATACAGTCAGCTGCCCAGACAGGTAACTACACTGCATCTATTCCAGTCCTTGGAGCCAATGACACCTTCTGTATGGAAACACTAGGCAACTGTGCTCCTGGTGCTACAGACTTCATCCAGAACCAGAACGCTAGCGCCCAGACAGCAGACTACTGGATAACTGGTTCTGCCAGAGCAGACACCAGTGTCTTAACTCCCACACTAGACACCGCTACAGCCGTAGCCCTAAACATAGGTACTACTAACGCTACAACCATAAACCTCAACCAAGACACTGTTCTGGCTGCTGGCCAAAGCATAACAATAACCGGCGGCAACACAGCCAGCAGACCAGCTGGTACTGACGGTATGGTCTACTACGACACAGATACTAAACAACTGCTGGTTTACAACGGTACTACTGCTAAATGGCAAGCCGACAAGTCTGATGCCATACTGGTAGCTGCCAGTGACTCCAGTGCTAAAGACAAAGCTGCTGCTGACTACCTGGGTGATGGTGACACTGCAGCAGCAGGTGACGGTGACCAAGTAGAGATAAACCAAGCCCTCACCGCCGGATCTGGCAAGAAAGTAGTCCTGCTAGCTGGTACCTACACCATAGACGCTGCTATATCTGTACCAAACAACACCACTCTGGCTGGTGTAGGTACTGGAACGCTCATTACTATACCCAATAGCTTCAACACTCACATCAACGCCATCACCAACACCACTACAGGCGGTAACGGTACCGGCATCACCATCCGTGACTTAAAACTAGACGGTAACAAAGCTAACCAGACAAGTGGTACGATGCGCGGCGTATACTTTGACGGTGTTGGTTCTGGTACTGGCAGTTCAGCCGTCCAAGGCGGTACCATAACGAACGTTAAAGCAAACAACTGGCGGAATGATGGCATCTACCTCTCCTTCTCCTCCTCCAACAACACCATCACCGGCAACACCGCCCAGGGGAACACCAACTACGGCATCTACCTCTCCTCCTCCTCCTCCAACAACACCATCACCGGCAACACCGCCCAGGGGAACACCAACTACGGCATCTACCTCTCCTCCTCCTCCAACAACACCCTCACCAGCAACACCACCCAGGGGAACAACTATGGCATCGGCCTCAACTCCTCCTCCAACAACACCATCACCGGCAACACCACCCAGGGGAACACCTACGGCATCACCCTCTCCTCCTCCTCCAACAACACCATCTCTGGCAACACCGCCCAGGGCAACACCTATGGCATCTACCTCTCCTCCTCCTCCTCTAACAACACTGTCTCTGGTAACAAGATTCATGATAACGGCGGCGCTACCGCGAACAACGGCATGTATATAAACGCTTCCGACTCCAACACCATCACCGGTAACTCCATCACCGACACTAGCTGTACCACCACCTGCTACGCCATAAACATAGCTAACTCCACCAGTGACACCAACTACCTGGCCGACAACAACTTCAGCACCACTGCTGGCACTGCCACCATCAACGACGCTGGCACAGGTACTATCTACGCTGGCCAGTCTATGACCCAAGGTGGCCTAGACATCCGCTTCCGTCAGGCCAACTCTACCACCGCCTTTAACATCCAAAACGCCAATGGCATCAGTGTCCTAAACATAGACACCACCAACGGTGAACTAGAGCTCGGTAACTACAACGGCGGTACTAACCCAGTGGCAGGTAAGATAGTCATAGCTAACGCCACCAATGCTAACACTGTCACCATACAGTCGGCTGCCCAAACAGGTAACTACACCTTAGATATCCCAGCTCTAGCCGGTAACGCTACTATATGTACCAACAACTCCACCACGGCCTGTGGCAACTTCATCCAGAACCAAAATGCTGCCCAACAAGCCAGCAGCAATTTCTGGCTAAGTGGCACTGGCCGAGCCGATACGTCTATACTAACTCCTCTTCTAGACACGGCAACTGCCACCGTATTAAATATTGGGGCAAACAATGCCAGCTCAACGACCATCGGCAAGGCGGCTGGAACGGCAGCAATAAATCTTTCTGCCAGCACAATAAACCTTGGTATTGCTACTACTGCGACAGTGGTCCAGGGGGCTGCTCAGACCACGAATAATACAAATGGTAGTCAGCTGACCATAAAGGGAAGCGCTGGGCTGGGCACTGGTAACGGTGGTACGCTGCTGCTGTCTGGCGGTGACGCTGGCGGGACGGGCGTACTGGGGCTTGTAAACCTCAACCCGACAGCATTTACAGGTACTTCACAAAACTGTACGGTAGCGACCTGCTCGATTACGGCCGCAACCGTAAACAGTAATAGTACCGCACTCGTCAATAACACCTATGCTGGCTCCACAGTCACACTCGCTGACCCAACTCTTACAACGGCTGGACGTGTCATGTACGTCACAAACAGCGGCACGCAGGATATGACACTTTCGGTCAACGGTGGCGGCCAGGGCAACACAATTGCTCTCAAACCAAACACGACTGCCACCATGTTCTGGAACGGAGTGGACTGGACGGCGGCCGGTGCTTCGAGCGCGACCGACCTTCAAGCCGCATACAATAACACCCAGACTGCCGCTGGCGGTGCCGAGATAGTGCTCCGCTCCACCGCAGATAGCCCAGCTGGTACCGGGGGTCTTACTGTGCGAAACAACTCAGGCGTTCCTATATCGGGTGGCTTATTAGAAATCCAGACATCCATTGGAACGAACCTATTCAGCGTCAATAGCTACGGCACAGAACTCGCAAGTAACGGTGGCGCGGAAACGGCCGGTGGTAGTGCTACTACATTTCCAGCCAGTACATGGTCAGCTCAGAGTGGTGCAACTGTGACACGCAGTGTTACCAGCGGTGAATACCAAACTGGCGAAGCTGGTGTAAAGGTAGTAACTGGCGCGTCAAACCTACACGGTGTCCGCAACCAACTGACCGCAAACCCTGTCGCTAGCACAACGTACACGGTGTCATTTACCGCTGCATCTAGTACTGCGGGCCAAAACACAACGCCTATAGAAGTCATATATTCACCAGATAATGGCACCACACTTACAAATCTCTGCCAGGGTTACGGTGGGGGCTACACAACTTCTCGGCCACTGTCTAACTCCACCAATTATAACTGGACAAAGGTCACCTGTACCATTACTACCACTGGCGCGGCAGTGACAACGCCACTACTTATTATTAGACAGACCGATGCAACAGCCCGTACCATATATGTAGATAACCTCAGCTTTATTCGTAACGATAGCACCACTCGTCCGGCAAGCGTTCAGATGGGCGGCGGGAACACGGGTGGTCAGGTGACGCTCTTTACGCTTGATCGTTCCAGTACAGCACCACTTGTTTCAAACGGTGATGATCGCTACCTTGGTTCCATGTACTTCGACACCACCCTTGGTAACATCCAGTGCTACGAAGCCGATGGTTGGGGTGCTTGCGGTAGCGCCCCAGATAATATCATTACCTACACGCCAGAATATACCGGAGCTGTATTGAACGGTACAGGGGTTGGTACCATGACGGCCGACTTCTGCGGTAATGGCGGCGGCTTAAGTGTAAATACTGGTTTCTGTGCGAGCGGTGAGGCGCGCAACTACTACCGCTGGACCTCTCCGCAAGCAAGCGACCAAACGTACAGCATATATGTTTCATACAGGCTCCCTTCGACGTTTAAGGAATTCGAATCTGGCACAACATCACTCATCTCGCTAGTAGATAATACTTCAAACGCAAGTGTGAAATACGCCATATTTAAAAAGACGAGTACGGGCGGGTTAACGAGTTGTAGCGCCGATGCGACCATGAGCGGTACGGTAAGCACCTGGAACTCCACAACACCAACAACAGACTTAGGGACTGGCGCGTGCCACACTGGCGGTGCCACACCGTTTGCCGCTGGCGATACCATGGTCGTACGCATAACGGTTTCGGCAAAGAGTAATGCTAGTGCGTATGTGGAGAACTTAACCTTCAGGTACAGCAATAAGTAGGAATTATGAAAATGCACACTTTATCAACTTCTAAATCAATACGAACCACTCGGGCGGGACCTTGTGGTACTGCGTGGGAGCCACCATGGCCTCCAGGTAGACAAATACAAATACAAATACTTCAAATACACAATCAAACAAACACATACCAAAGGAACGTAATATGAAAAAGGAAAGAAAGAGGCAAGACGATAGAGTCCTAAAGCGACTGCCGCAAAATGAGCGGCGGAAGCAGGTGCGCTTGCGCCGCCAGATACAGAGTGATCCATTGTTTAGCCTGGCATAGTCAGGTCTGAACAGACGCATGAGCCATGAATGGGTTTGTAAAAACAAAAAAAAGCGAAGCAAAATCCCAGGGTATTTACCTGGGATTTTGTGTAAAGTAATTGCAATACGCTTTACTTCTTGCTATAGTAAAGCGTATGAAAACAGTGACACTTTCAAGTAAAAATCAGATAGTTATCCCAAGCGCAGTCCGGGCTCGGATGTCCGTACAGAGCGGGGATAGGCTTGTTATTAGCAGCGTAACAGACACCCAAGTTGTTTTGAAAAAAGAGCCGTCGTTTCGTCAGCTCATCGGGACGGTGCCAAAACGATTGGGTAATCCGGTGGTGCGCATCCGCGAAATCCGTGATAATTGGCGATGAATTATGACCATATATCTCGATACCAATATATTGATTTATCTTCTTGAGGATAATGGCTCAGACAGTATACGGGTGGCAGATATGCTGGATTGCGCACGCGCGGAGGGGAGTGCGTTTGTCACGTCTGTCCTGACATTGACTGAGTTTATGGCGGGGTCTGCTGCGGTTACGACTCCGTTGCTTGAAATCCCAAACATGACATTTGTTGCGATGGACACAACTATTGCGCTGAAGGCTGGTGAATTGCAACGCACTCACGGCTTAACAATAGGTGATTCGATACACGTGGCAACTGCGATTAGCCTGCAGGCAAACAGTTTTTTCACAAATGATAGGGAGCTTTCAAGGAGGCTTCCAAAGCACATACAGCCAGTAGGTCTGCAATCATAGGGTCCCCCTCGGGAAATTACCTGGGATTTTGCGTTGGAATAACGGGGGTAAGATGCTACACTATAAGCAGTAGCGTAAAGAGAACGGGGTGCGGACCGAGCGCACAATACGACGTGGAACACAGACATCGCCAAACATCGACACTGCCAGAGCCTGCTGAACATGGAGGTTCAGCGCATATTGCCGCCCGGACGGTTACGCTGAACTTGCAGCTTTCACCGCGGAAGATTCTTGTAAACATCTTTGCTCGTATTCAAAACGCCATTCAGTCGCTTTGGCGGATACTGTGGCGGGGGTATAACCGGCTCGAGAAGCTCATTTTGCTCCGCTTGCCAAAACCTATCGCCAAGCGTCTATATCGTTTGCGGCCAAAACGCCGCAGGCACCCGCTTCTAGCTCGTGTTGGTTGGGGCTTCATGGCACTGCTTATGGTGAGTACACTGGGTATTGATACACTTCATTTGCGTACACAAGAAGTGAGTTATGCGCTCTCGCCCCAAGCAGAGCAACTACTCGGGGAGCAACGAATATCCTATGCAGACCGCTTAAAGCTCGACCAAAAACAGCAGGCGTACCAATATAATCAAGGTTTTCAGCCAGGTCTTGGAACGGCAGGACAGGTAGGAGGCCCAAAGTTTACTGCATCTTTTTATCTTAATCCAAAAGACGGCGTGACCGTAACTGACGCTGTGAATGGTGTCTCGACTACCTTTAAGCCCGCATTTCAACTGAGCGAGCCGCGCCAGGAAGGCGGAAGATTGGTGTATCCTTTGCAAGGCTCAAGTGCGCAAAAAGTGTATTCACTTCGGGCGAGCAGTATTAAGGAAGATATTGTGTTGCATACGCCCAGTACAAACGAAATGAAATTCGTTTATAACCTGGGATTGACCAATGGAACTGAGGCACGACTTGAGGGTGATGGTAGCTTGGGGATATACGGAGTGTCGCCGACGTTGCTTGGTAAAGTTGCCACCGGTAACGATGCTGATACGGCCACGCTTGAGGCGGCCCGACGTAATGGTGAAAAAAATACGCTGCTATTTCGGTTTCCTGCACCCTTTATTCGTGAATACGGTAAAAAACAGAGTCAAGCACGCGCATGGTATAGCCTGAAAAGCAACCAGCTGACCGTGTATGCAAGTAACCTCAAGCAGGCCAGCTATCCGCTTACCATTGACCCGACTGTATACATAGAAACAGCGCGTAAACTTATGAAGGGCAACAACGAAACTAATATTGACTTCGATGTCGACAACGAGCTTATCCAGAAGAGTCAAACCACTGGAGCGCGCATAGATTACTGGTCTGACACAACAGAGATGAGCAGTGGTGTCTGGGACCAGGCTATGGCAACCGCGGGCGGCTATATATACAGGGCTGGGGGCAGAGTGGATCCCACCATGCCCTATATAGTGAGCCAGCAGAGTACGGTGCAGGCTACGAACGCCACAACATTTACCGTCAATATGCCAACCGTACGCCCGGCGGGGGATTTGTATGTTGCAAGTATCGGTAGGGTAGGTACTGGAACAATTACATCACCGGCGGGCTGGACATGTAGTAGCGCGCGTGAACACCAGGTATGTTGGAAGATTGGTACCGACCAGGGCGGCGGTAACGAAGCGAGCAGCTATAACTGGACAATTGGCGCGGGAGTTGAGTGGTCGGCCGTGGTACTTCGAATAAAAAATTTCAATTCCGGTTCACCGGTAAGTGGTTCGATTGCAACGGGTAGTAGCGGCTCGGCGACTGTCCCATCGTATCCAGCGGTTACCCCGTCGCACGATGCGACGCTCATTATTCGTTCAGTTGCCATAAACGCCGATAATCCAACTGAAGCAACGTGGCTGCCGAGCGGGCATACTCGGGTGTATTCGGGCTATAGCTCGGCAGATACAACTAGCGTTGGTCTTGCGGTTGCCGCGCTTGACGTGCCCCCTTTGGCGACTGTGAGCGCACCGGCGGCGACGTTTGTGTCGGATGGAATTCTGAATGATACGTGGGGAGCTTCATCGATTGCCATACGGCCTGCTACCGTCACGGCTGCCTATAAAAACACCGTTGAATGGGCGCAATTTAACCCAACGGCCGGGACTATTGATAGTCCAAACCCTGGCGCTGGCCTCTGTAGCGGCTGGTGCAATAACAGCGTGTATGATTTGCCCGCAAACAGAGTCGGTATGGCTATGTATGCGTACAATGGCTTTTTATATGCTATCGGTGGTACCAGCGATGGCACTGCGGCAAATGGCCAGTCTACTGTGTGGGTCGCTAAGCTTGGAGCCAATGGCGAACCACAGCTGTGGCATCCTACCGGAGGCACCCCCGGCTATTGGTATGCGTCGACCAATACGCTGCCGGCCGCATTGAGTTATTCCTCAATTGCGGTTGCCAATAATAGGCTCTATTTGTTTGGCGGCCGAGATACAAGTGGCACTAGTCTTAGCACTGTGCGGGTGGCAGACGTGCTAGCGACGGGAGATATTGGCTCATGGTCGACCACTGGCATGCAGACTCTTCCCGATGCTCGGCATGGCCACTCAGTGTTGTTTTATAACGACGCCTTTTACCTTATTGGCGGCAACAGTAGCGGCACTTTGCGTAACACCGTGTACTACAGCAAGGTAAATAGCGACGGAACCATGAATACCTGGGTACAGACGAGTACATTCACGACGGCTCGTGCAACCATGGGCGGCAGCTACGCCACCATATGGGGAGCCTATATTTACCTTGCGGGCGGTTGTTCGGCGCTGACGAGTGGTTACTGCAGTACTATTGCAAGCGATGTGCAGCTTGCGAGTATTAATGCCGATGGCTCGCTTGCTGATTGGAACCCTATACTCAACCTCAGTAACCAACGAATTGGCTACAACTTGGTTGCATGGCAAAACGGGTTATACCGGTTTGGGGGCTGCAATCGACAAAACACCTCGAATGGGACGTGTTATGCCGTTCACCAAGCGGTTGAGTATGGCGTCGTTAACCCCGATGGCGATGCCAGTACTGTGAGCAACTCAGAACCAGCCAATACGGGTAACTGTGTGACGCCAAATTACACCGACTGCGACTTACCGGGGGCAGGCGACGGCGCACAGCAAGGCGGCCAAATGAGCAACATGGTTGTCATAAACAACGGCTACATCTACGCCATAGGGGGGTGTACAAATGTTGCGGCCAATGATGTTTGCGAAACGGGCGGTACAGCGGCATCGAGCGGCAATGTTTCGTATGCAGCTATCGACTCGAGCGGCAATATGACGCGCGTTGGTACTTGCGGAGGAACTTTTGTAACAAATAGCCTGTGGTGTGTTGACAGCACGAATAGAATAAATGGTACAACAGGTATATCAGCGGGGAGTGCGACGGTGTTCAATAACACCATTTACGTCATTGGCGGCACCAGTGGTACAACATGGAGTAGTAACGTCTATCGGGTTGCACTGAATGCGAACGGTACGTTGTCGGGGGCGTGGACTGCACAGACCTTTGCCAACCTAGCACTTGGCACATCTCGGGGCTACGCCTATAGTTTTACCAGGTCTAACCCAGCCAATGCGGCAACCTACCCGGGCAACCTGTATGTGTTGGGCGGATGTTATATAGCTGGTGGGGGCACAGGTGATGATGGCATAGGTTGTAGCACGTATTTCACAGAAGTATATAAGTGTAATATTATGACCAGCGGGGCATTGGAAGAGGCCAATGCGACTGACTGTGATACCGCAGGTCAGCTTCAAATTGACGCCGATAATCTCAACACTGGTTCTCAGGGGCTTGGCCTAATGGCTGGTACAATATATGCAAATCGAATTTACCTTGTTGGTGGCTCGTGCTCGGTTATTAATGCTGGGGGAACCGGTGACGATAACTATCCATGTGGCCCCAACTTTGCCGCAAACCGTCGCGACACCATATACGCAAAAATTGATGATAGCAATAACATTGTCGATAATACAACGGGTCTATCAACAGGCAGTTGGAAATTTACGACAGGGCTCATGGATCCTGTGCGCCGACGCGCCGTGGCTTTTGGGTACAACGGGTACATATATTCGCTTGCTGGGTATAGCGGCACTGCCTCGCTTCAAGACCTTTTGTTTGCAAAAATAGACGTGACAACAGGAGATATGGGCACGTTTGATAGCTCTGGTGTGGTAGTGACACCTCGCTGGGATTTGCGTGCTATTGTGGGTAATGGCTATGTCTATGCTATTGGCGGTTGTGCGGCAGGGGCGGCACCGGCTGGCTGCACGAGTATGCAGCCAGAGATTCAGACATTCCAGCTTTACAATAACGATAGTGGTGCGCCGGTAGATTACACGGCGCTGTCAGATGACACGTTTGCGGCCGATACCGATCGGTGGGGTGCAAGCTCGGCTGTGTTGAATGGCTATATATATGTGGCGGGCGGTTGTATTAGTGCGACGGACTGTACAAATGCAACCAGTAACGTGCAGTACGCGCCAATCGATACATCGAATGGAACAATTGGTACATGGGCATCGGCCACAAATGGTCTGCCGTTTGATAGAACTTGGGGGCAACTGGAGGTTGCCGGTGGAAACCTGTACTATCTTGGTGGTCAAGACGACACAGCCACTAACGAGCAATCGACTGTGTTCTATGCAAATAGTTTTTCCTCGGGAGACATTGCCACAGCTTGGTCAACCGCTTCAGGAGGTATAGGTGATACAGCTGCACAAGCTGCACAAGCCAGGACTCGATTCGGCGCGGCGGTATGGAACAACCGCATATATGTTGTCGGAGGCTTAGATGGTAGCGCTGCGAACACCAACACGGTCTACATAAGCCCGCAGCTGAGTAGCGGCGGCAATATTGCGGCCGATAGCTGGGCGCAAGACACAGACGTGCCAGATGTTGCTCGGCGTGGTAACACAGTGGTAGCGTATGCCAATAATTTGTACACTTTTGGCGGCAACAATGGTACCCAGTATTTTAATGATGCACAGTTTACCCAGATTAACAGCGACGGAACGGTCGACGCATGGACGTTTACGACAAGCCTTCCGGGGCCAATCAGTGAAGCTGAGGGCTTTGCCGCCAATGGCTATCTCTATTTGGTAGCTGGCCGCTCGGCCGCCAGTACCTGTGCGCCAAATACGCTCGTGACACCCATCAGCGCCAACACAACGGTGGCGAGCGGCAATAACCCAACTGGCATTGGCGACTGGTATGAAACAAATAAACGCTACAGCGGCGACAGATACGGTGCGGCGGTTTCCTATGTGGGCGGCAAAATAGTTGTTATGGGTGGTGGCTGTACGGCACCGCTCAGCAGTGGCAGGCATTTCTATTCGTCCATAAAATCACAGCCGCAAGTTGCAAAGTATTCGCGCATGATAGATACCGACACAGATGTATTTCCAAACAGCTGGCTTTTGAATGGTGTCGATAACTCGACTGGCGCACGTTGGTACCTCCGCTACCGGAGTATGACAGACATAGATGGCGTGACGGCCGATTGCGTGGTCGATATGACCACATGGGGGCAGGAGTATAATCACGGCGAGGTCACGCTGGGGAATGTTGGCACGTTAGTTCCTCGTGATGGGAGTGGCACAAACACAAACTGCGCACGCTACTACTACTTCTCGGTCAATATCGATAGCTCGCAGGCCTTTGGCTATCCAGAGGACGTCACGCGCGGGCCAACTATCACCGACCTTTCGTTGTTTTACACGGCCGACCCCAGCAAGCGTATGCTGCACGGAAAAACATTTACCGGCGGTGAGCAGCAGCCGCTCGACACCCCGTGCCGCCGTGGGAGCGCATCGCCCGGTGATCCGAACTACAACTGTCCGTTACCATGATGAGGAGTGTCTATGGACGTCGGTAAGTTTAAAACGATTGATTTCGACGATGACGATGCGCTGCCGGCGTGGCTGCGTGATGACACATCTCCTGACCAGCCCCCAACGAAGGCCATACGCCACACCTCGCCATCCCAAGTGAAATCCACAGAGGGATTTACTGCATCCCAGGTGAAACGTCGTCTGCGGCGGTCGGAGGTGCTGCCGCCGAAACATGGCGAACAGCCGACTGTATCTATCCAAATTCATATGCCGCAATTGCATGTCCCCCGTATCCCGTTTGCTCGGCTGCGGCCATGGTTGCTTGCGGCTGTAGTAGTGTTTGTCGGTATTTTTGGGGGAAAGATGCTCCTTGGCGCGACACAAAAGTCAGCACCAACACCGAAAGCACCCACAATCGTACAGGCCGAGTTGGGGTATAAACCGTTGCAATCGGTTCAGCTTGTGGCCGGGAAGGTGACGGCAACACCGCCAAAGTATGATGAGGCAAAAAAACTATACTCTTTCTATGACTCCTATAAAGGTGCAAACCTCACTGTTGACCAACAGGCCGTACCAGAAAAACTCAAAACCAGTAAAACAGCTGTGCGCGAGCTTGCAACTAGCATAGGTGCAAATGATACATTTACGACCACCCTAGGGGCGGTCTACATATCAAGTAGTGAAGACGCAAACACGCAGCGAATGATGCTCGTAAGTGACAAAATGCTTATGTTTATACAGAGCACCAAGACACTGCCAAATACAGACTGGGTGGTGTACATTCAAAGCCTGCAGTGAGGTATGTATGCCTGTGGATAACCTGGACAGTATTATTACTATTGTTGATATTTTAACAACTCTAAATTGATTTCAAGGAACAAATATATGAGGTAAAATAACAACATTTTTACACTATTTTAAGGTATTCTGCTGTATTTATAATAACATATTGATATGAATTGCATACATAAAACCTCCCCATTCTGTTGCTTTAGAGAATAGGCCTAAGCTGTCTTGTTTTTGTAGCAAAAGACGCGCACAATTAGCTACGTATCGGCAAAACAAAACAAACTGATACAAACAAAAACTCTCAAAAACCAAAACAAAAGAAGCTATGCATAGACAGGGCAAAAAACTCGTACTGTTCCGGCGCACCCTGAAGCGTATACCGCTCAGGGGATTTGTCGTGTCAGTGTACCGCTCGTGGCAGAATGTACAGGCTATCGCTCAGCCCATCCGTACAATTTTGGTGTTCACCTTGCTCCTCCTCCCCCTGTTTTTCCTCACGCGCGGGGGCGTAGGCGTGCCACACGCGTATGCCGCCACCAGTGACAACCTAAACTTCCAGGCTCGTCTGGAAACAGCTGCTGGTGCCATTGCCCCAGACGGCTACTACAACATCCAGTTCAAGCTCTACGATGCCCTGAGTGGTGGTGCTCTCCTCTGGACTGAAACCTACTACGACAGCAATGGTGGTACAGCAGGTAACGACAACCGTGTCCGAGTAGCCAATGGCTACGTTACCGTTAACCTTGGCTCCCAAACAGCTTTCCCCGGTACGATGC
This sequence comes from Candidatus Saccharibacteria bacterium, assembly GCA_016700375.1. Taxonomy (NCBI): domain Bacteria; phylum Candidatus Saccharimonadota; species Candidatus Saccharimonadota bacterium. The sequence goes on along the minus strand of CP065016.1, from coordinate 568,150 downwards.
CCTGGGACCAACAGCTCTACCTCACCATGAACGTTGGTGGTACCACCCAAACCGCTACTCCCACCTGGGACGGAGAGATGTCCCCAAGACTCAAGCTCACCGCAGTACCCTATGCGTTTAATGCTAAGACGGCGAGTCAGCTACTGACCACATCAGGAGCACTCAACTCAACCCTTAGCATCCAAGCACCAACCGGTGGCAACCAGATATTCCAGGTTCCTGACCAAGGAGCTGGGGGGACGTATACGCTATTGACTGGTTCGGCGGCAAACGCTAGCTATATCCAGAACCAAACTGCCACTGACCAAAGTGCCAGTTTTCGCATATCAGGGAGTGGTCAAGTAAACACGTTCCTAGCAAACACAACAGTGACGGTCGGTAGCGCCAGTACCCAAGGGCAGATGGTGTTGCATGCTGGCAATGGCTTTACGACCACTCTCAAAGCAGGTGCTTCTGCCGCAAACCGAACCATTACATTCCCGATTTCGAATGGCAGCAACGGTGATTGTGTTCTCACTGACGGTGCAGGGCAGCTGAGTTTCGGGAGTTGTGCTGGCGGTGGTTCTGGGGTAACATCTGTCGGTACCATTGACTCGCAGTCAAAGTCAAACGATGGCGCTGTCATAAGTGGTACGTCTATATATATGCAAACCGCCCAGGTTGACAAACCCGGGCTTGTCGGTACGGCCGCTCAGACATTTGCTGGAAATAAAACATTTCAAGATGGCCTGACACTTGCATCGGCCAATACGGCGTATGATCGTATATTAATAGCGGCTGCAAATGTTGGCGCTGCCCGCTTCGACGGTACCATCACCAACGCTGACCTCACCGCTGCCCGAACCTACACCCTGCCTGACGCTTCTGGTACGCTCGCCGTCAGTGCTTCTGGTAACATTGCTCTGTCTGCTGCTGGTAACATTACCTTCACCGGCACTCTTCCCATAGCCAACGGTGGTACGAACAACAATGGTGCCATTGGCGGAGCAGGCAGTGTTGTCTACAGCGATGGTACAAAGTATGTCTACAGTGGCACTACAGTTAGTGCTGGCCAATGTCTCCAGAGCGGTACGGGCGGTACCGGTCAACCGACCTGGGGAGCCTGTGGCGGTGCACCGAGTGGTAGCGCTGGTGGCGATCTTTCTGGCACGTATCCAAACCCAACAGTTGCAAAGATAAACGGTCAGACGGTAACCTACACCTCACTCGCTACCAACAACCTGCTTGTCTACAACGGTACGAACTGGGTCAATGCTGCCACGGCTGGTGACGTTACTGGTACCGTCAGTGGCAATACCCTAACCTACGCCATTGGCACTGGTAAGGTTACCTCTACCATGATCCTTGATGGCACTATTGCCACCGGGGACATTAGCACGGGTGGTGTGACCAGCACCAACATCCTTGATGGCACTGTCTCTGGTACAGACATTGGCTCTGCAACCGTTACCAATGCTAACCTTGTGAACTCTAGTCTTACCGTCACCGCCGGTACAAACCTCAGTGGTGGTGGCAGTGTTGCACTTGGTGGCAGCACAACTGTAAGCGTCGTCAACAACCCAACCTTCTCTGGCCTTATTACTGCCAACGGTGGTCTCCTGGTTGGCGCCAACCAACTTCTCACTAACAACGGTGCTACGCTCAATGGCACTCTGGCTCTGGGTGACCTCGCAGCCGGTGCCATTGGTACCGCCGCTGCTACGGTCGACATATATACCGCGGCCTCAATCGCTCCAACAGTTGCTGCCCGCACCTACACTATCCCAGACCCAACCTCTACGACCGCTGGCCGTATGTTCTACATCACCAATGCGAGCACAACCAACAACTTCACTATCTCAATGAATGCCGGTGCTCTCACTAGCGTCGTGAACCCAACCAGCGCTGTTACCCTCATCTGGAACGGTGCTGACTGGACAATTGCCGGCTCGGGCACTCTGAGCGGTGCCAACACCAGCTTAAGCAATCTCTCAGCCGTCAACCTTGGCACCACCGCCCTGAACAGCACCAGCAACAACCTGAACATTACTACTACCACTAGTGGGAACATAGTCCTCAACAGTGCTGGCACCATAGAGTTGCAAGATAACACGAACGTCACTGGCAATATTTCTGCCACAGGTACAGTCAGTGGCAGTAATCTTACGGGTACCAACACCGGCGATGTCACCGTCAGCGGTCAGAACTACCTCAGTCTCACGGGGCAGGCTATTACCGCCAACCAGATTAACCTGACTACAAACGTCACCGGCACTCTCCCCATAGCCAATGGTGGTACGAACGCCACCACCGCCCAAGGTGCCATAAACAATCTCTCAGGCCTGACCACCAACGGTGACCTCCTCTACCACAATGGTACCAACAGTACTCGTCTCGCCCGAGGAACCAATGGTCAGTGTCTGACCAGCAATGCCACCACCATCCAGTGGGGTTCTTGTGGTATTACGGCGGAGGCAGATACTCTCGCCACTGTCACTGGCCGTGGTGCTACTACCACAACAGCTTCTTCCTTCCAGGGTGGAGCTACTATCCGTACCCTGACGGTAGACACCGCCACTGCCACCGACGACCTTATATCTGTCGCCGTTACCACCGGCGGGGCAGGCCGCTTCACTGGTACCATTACCAACGCTGACCTGACTGCCAACCGTACCTGGACCTTCCCCGATGTCTCCGGTACTGTTATTACCACCGGTAACACAACCAGTATTACCAGTGTCGGTACCATTGCCACCGGTACCTGGCAGGGAACTGCCGTTGGCGCAGCTTACGGTGGTACTGGTATTACCAGCTACACCACCGGTGACCTTATCTACGCCTCTGGTGCGACTACTCTCAGTAAGCTTGCCGCTGTCGCTTCTGGTTCCTGCCTCATATCTAATGGTGTCGGTGTGGCACCAAGTTGGGGCAGCTGTGGTATTAGTGCTGAAGCAGATACCCTGCAGACGGTGACCAACCGTGGTGCGACTACAACAGTTGCTTCTTCCTTCACGGGTGGTGCTACCATCCGCGGTATTACTGTAGATACCGCCACTGGTACCCAAGACCGTATCCTCATATCTGCCGCTGCGGTTGGCGCTGCCCGCTTCGACGGTACCATCACCAACGCTGACCTCACCGCCGCCCGAATCTACACCCTGCCTGACGCTTCTGGTACGCTAGCCGTCAGTGCTTCTGGTAACATTGCTCTGTCTGCTGCAGGTAACATTACCTTCACTGGCACTCTTCCCATAGCCAATGGTGGTACCAACAACAATGGTGCCATTGGCGGAGCAGGCAGTGTTGTCTACAGTGATGGTACAAAGTATGTCTACAGTGGCACTACAGTTAGTGCTGGCCAATGTCTCCAGAGCGGTACGGGCGGTACCGGTCAACCGACCTGGGGAGCCTGTGGCGGTGCACCGAGTGGTAGCGCTGGTGGCGATCTTTCTGGCACGTATCCAAACCCAACAGTTGCAAAGATAAACGGTCAGACGGTAACCTACACCTCGCTCGCTACCAACAACCTGCTTGTCTACAACGGTACGAACTGGGCCAATGCTGCCACGGCTGGTGACGTTACTGGTACCGTCAGTGGCAATACCCTAACCTACGCCATTGGCACTGGTAAGGTTACCTCTACCATGATTCTTGATGGCACTATTGCCACCGGGGACATTAGCACAGGTGGTGTGACCAGCACCAACATCCTTGATGGCACTGTCTCTGGTACAGACATTGGCTCTGCAACCGTTACCAATGCTAACCTTGTGAACTCTAGTCTTACCGTCACCGCCGGTACAAACCTCAGTGGTGGTGGCAGTGTTGCACTTGGTGGCAGCACAACTGTAAGCGTCGTCAACAACCCAACCTTCTCTGGCCTTATTACTGCCAACGGTGGTCTCCTGGTTGGCGCCAACCAACTTCTCACTAACAACGGTGCTACGCTCAATGGCACCCTGGCTCTGGGTGACCTCGCAGCCGGTGCCATTGGTACCGCCGCTGCTACGGTCGACATATATACCGCTGCCTCAATCGCTCCAACGGTTGCTGCCCGCACCTACACTATCCCAGACCCAACCTCTACGACCGCTGGCCGTATGTTCTACATCACCAATGCGAGCACAACCAACAACTTCACTATCTCAATGAATGCTGGTGCTCTTACTAGCGTCGTGAACCCAACCAGTGCTGTTACCCTCATCTGGAACGGTGCCGACTGGACAATTGCCGGCTCTGGAACCCTGAGCGGTGCCAACACCAGCTTAAGCAACCTTGCCAGTACTAACATAAACACCGCTCTCAATACCACCGCCGGTAATCTCACGCTTCAGACCACCACCAGCGGTAACATAAACATTAACCCAGCCGCCACAGGCGTCATCAATCTGCAGAACAATACCGTCCTGGCTGCGGGCAAGAGCATCACCATCACCGGCGGTAACACCGCCTCCCGTCCTGCGAGCCCCACCGACGGCATGCTCTACTACGACACCGACACCAAACAACTCTTGGTCTACAACGCTACTCTCACCAAATGGCAAGCTGACAAGAGTGAAGCTATCCTTGTGGCTGCCAGTAACAGTTCTGCCTCAGACAAAGCAGCTGCTGACTACCTGGGTGATGGTAACACTGGTGCAGCGGCTGACGGGGACCAAGTCCAGATCAACCAAGCCCTCACTGCTGCCACCGGCAAGAAAGTTGTCCTCCTGGCCGGTACCTACACCATCGACTCCAGCATCTCAGTTCCGAACAACACAACCCTCAGTGGTATAGGGCAAGGCACCCTCATCACTATTCCGAACGCATTGAATGTGAACTTCAGTGCCATCATAAACACCGACCAAACTACGGGGACTAACGTCACCCTAAGAGACTTAAAGCTTGATGGCAATAAAGCCAACCAAAGCGGCTTTGTTGGTATGGCTGGTATTGACTTCTTTAACATGGGTGGCGGCAGTGGAGCCAGTGCTCGCCAAGGTGCACGCATATCTAACGTGCAGGCGAATAACTGGTATGCCTCGGGTGGGTCAAATTGTCAGAATGGAAATGGTATCTGTCTCCGCTCCTCCTCTAACAATGTTCTTACGAGCAATACAACACAAGGGAATTCTGTCAACGGTATTTACCTCGGCTCCTCCAGCTATAACACCCTCACTGGCAATGTTGCTCAAGGGAATGCCAATTATGGTATCTCCGTCAGCTCCTCCTCCAGCTATAACACCCTCACTGGCAATGTTGCTCAAGGGAATACCAATTATGGTATCTTCCTCAGTACCTCCTCAAATAATACCATCACCGGTAACACTGCGCAGGGGAATAACTACGGTCTCACCATCTCCTCCTCCTCCAACAACAACACCATCACCGGTAACACTGCGCAGGGGAATAACTACGGTCTCACCATCTCCTCCTCCTCCAACAACACCCTCACCGGTAACACTGCGCAGGGGAATAGCATCCAAGGTATAGAATTGTCATCTTCCAACAACAACACCCTTACAGGCAACACCATATATGGAAATTCTAACTACGGCATCTACATCACCACCTCATCAAATAATACCGTTGGTGCCAACAAATTCCATGACAATAATGGCGCTACGGCGAACAACGCTATCTACATAAACAACTCATCCTCCAACACCATCACCAGCAACGACATCACTGACACCAGCTGTACCGGTACCTGCTACGCCATCAGCATCATCGACTCCGGCTCTACGAACAACTACCTCGCCTCCAACACCTTCTCCGGTACGGCTGCCAACACCGCCACCATCAACGACGCTGGTACCGGCACCCGCTACTCTAACCAAATGGACGGCGCAGGTAACCTCATCAACAAAGGCATGGGTGCTTTGACCGTTGGTACCTCGACCGTCTCTGGCACTCTCAGTCTCCAAGGTGGTTTGACTGCAGCAGCACTCCCAACTCCTTCCGCTCCCACCATTACGACTGGTGGTACAGCTGGTAGTACAACCTACAGCTACACTATCACGGCTCTCGATGGCGTCGGCGAGACTATTGCCTCATCTGCTGGCTCTACCGCTACTGGTAACGCAACCCTGACTGCTGGTAACTATACCATCATCACCTGGAACAGTATCTCAGGTGCCACCAGCTACAAAGTCTACCGTACGGTTGGTGGTGCGACGCAAGGTCTCATAACCACCGTCACCACCAAACTCGGTGCCACTCAAACAACCAATGACACTGGCCTAGCTGCCTCTGGTTCATCACCAACCACCAACACCACTGGTTCAGCTACCTTTACCGGTACTATACAGGGTGGTAGTTCACTCACTCTTGGTACCGCCAGTACCACTAACGGCACCCTTGTGCTCAGGAACTCTACCAACGCCAACACCGTCACTCTCCAAACTGGTACCACCAGCTCGAGTTACTCCCTCGTTCTTCCGACAGCGGTTGGTACGACAGGGCAGTGTCTCAGCACCACAGTAGCTGGGTCTACCAGTACGCTAGGTTGGAGTGGTTGTGCACCAGCAACTGGTGGTGCCGGCTACATTCAGAACGCTACGACAACCCAAACGAGTGCCAACTTCAACATCCAGAGCACGGCTGTAGGCAGCGTTACAGCAGTCGTAAAGCAGCTTGGGTCACAGACTGCTGACCTACTTCAGTTCCAGAATAGTTCAGCTACCGCTACGATTAAAATTAATACAGATGGTAACCTGCTGGCTGGTGGTGTTGCCACGGCCACTACTGGTACCACTGAAGCCACTGCTCGTACCAACGTCACTGCCATTACCCTGACAACAGATGCCTTCAGTGTTAACGATGTCATCTTCTTCAACAACGCTGGTCAAGACTACTACACGAGGGTCACGGTAGATAATGCCAATGGTACCTATACAGTCTCCCCAGCTGTTTCATACGACGCATCTATTACGGTCACAAAGTACACAATCCAGAACATTGGTGCAACTACTACAGACTACACAACGCAGGGTAACCGTTTCTTCCAGGGCTACTTTACTGGCGGTGTCGTCACGGGTGCTGGTAGCACCATCTACTCAGACGGTGTCATCTCTGCCAGCCCAGGACTGACCATAAAGAACCCTAGCGACACGACAACGGCATTTCAGGTACAAAACGGCAGTGGCACAAATGTTCTCAATATTAATACCTCTGGTAATATCATCACTGTAGGGGCAGTGGATGCGACGGCGACAGTGTTGGTGCTGGATACCAAAAACACATCTGGCGATCCTACCTGTACAAATGGTGGTATGTACTATAACTCTAACGCCAACCAATTCCGTTTCTGCCAGAATGGTACGTGGGTTGGCATGCAAGCCGGTGTCGATGTGCAAGTATATTCGACCGTAGGCGCGAACACCTGGACGAAACCGAGTGGTGTTTCTGCTGTGCTGGTCATTATGTGCGGCGGCGGCGGCGGCGGTAGTGGTGGGCAAAACATCGGGCTTGCTGCTGGCGGTGGCGGTGGCGGTGGTGCGCATGTAGAGCGGATGTTTGTGGCTGCTGATTTGACCGCAACGGTGACCGCAACGGTCGGCAGTAGCGGTAGCGCAGGTACGGCGGGTAGTGGTGCCGGTGGTGCCGGTGGTGCCTCGACATTTGGTGGCTATGCTTTTGCTGGTGGGGGCACAGGTGGAAATACCTCGGGTGTCGGGGGTGGCGGAGGTAGTACAATTAGTGGCCAGACAGCAACATCCAATGCAGATGCTCTAGGGGGGCAAGGTGCTAGCAACGGCACCCCCGGATACAATGCTGAATATGGTGGTGGCGGCGGCGGCAATAAGGCAGGCGCAGGTGCAAACGGGGGTACTGGTGGGAGCGCTGGTTATGGTGCTGGCGGTGGCGGTGGCGGTACTACGTCTGGATTTGTCGGAGGGTCTGGCGGAAAGAGCGGTAGCTATACGGCTGGCGGCGGTGGTGCCGGTGGCACTAACGCTCCAGGTACAGCCGGTAGTACGGCCACGTCGGCCGCCTGTGGAAGTGGCGGTGGCGGCGGCAGTAGCAATGGCAATGCAGGCGGTGCAGGCGGTGCGGGCGGTGGCGGTGGCGGTGGCGGTGGTGCGCACAGCTATGGCGCGGGCGGTGCAGGCGGTGCAGGCGGTGTCGGTAAGATATGGGTCATCAGCTGGTAGCGCGGGCGAACCACACTATTTGTGTGCCTTGCGTGTCCTACTACAGCCGTGGCGTAATACCGTGGCATAGCCGACATACATCGGGCTGGTCATTAGTGAGTGCACTGAGTATCTTGTTATGCTCTTGCTGGGTTGCTCCTAGATTGTATGCTCAAGCCAACCTTCAGGCGGTCGGTCAGCCCGCACTATAGAGCCGGTGCTGATCCCACCCATACTTTTTTGTTCCATCGTCGTCCCGACCCCACAGGGCAGACTCCATGTTGGGATCCTGCTAGATGCAAATATGTTGAGATCTTTCTACGGACTTAACACTGAATTCATTTCAGTGCTCAAGATGACACCCAAAACGTCCGCGTGGGTTAGGAGCAGGTGTTTTTCATCAGGGGCAGATGGTATAACACGAGTTTCGCACTTTCACCCATTCAACCGGGCAGCCAGCGCAAGCTGGATGCCTGGTTTTATGACCTCCCAATCTTGTTGGTATAGCGTCGTTTGGTCAATTAGCCTTCTCTTATGTTTTCGTACCCAGGTAAGCAAAGCTAACCCAATGTGGTTTCTTTGGGCTCGGCCAAGATTGGCCTGACAGCGGGATAAGCCACAGGTTTGTTTGAGTTCTCGATGCAGTACCTCGACACTCCAACGGCGCTCGAAGTATTTCTTGACTTGTTCGCGGGTGAGGTCAGTACGACTTGTACCAACATAATCCGTGCGGCCGTTACTGGCCTCAAACCGGAAGACTCTGATCCACCCATAGCCTTTCAGATATGTCACCAAGCCTGTATCTGGTATATCTAACTCTCTGAGCTGGATATGTGGCTTACCGACTAACCGGTTGCTCCTCAGCCCCATGACCCAGTCCCAGCCATGAGAGCGAACTGCCTTAAGGTTTTTTAGAGAGCCGTACCAGCTATCCGCAACAACCATCTCCGGGCGTAGCCCTCTCTGTCTTGTGCTACTCAGCATATCCTGGAAGTGATCATTCTTAGTCTTGCCGTCTTCTGGCGGGTTCCAGATGCGGTAGTCCATAGGAATGTAGTGTTCTGTATCTACTTGCCACAACGCATTTACAACGCCAATCCCTCTGGTGATGTCATGCTTACTTCCCGCATACTGCCAGTTCACAAGCTCCATCTTGCCGCTTCGGCTTTTGTCGATGACGACATCATCGAAGACCAAAATGCCAGGAGTGGCGCGAACTTCCTTAAGCGGCAGCTTGCCACAGGTCTTTGGGCTGTATCTTTTCAGATGCTAGCCAACGGGAGACGCTGTCGTGAGAGAGCATGGCATTGTCTGGGGCTACTTCGCTCAAGCTGAGCGCAGAATACCGTGAGGAGGTGACCTCCAGGAATGAGCAGTACAGCTCACGAGAACATTTTGAACGAGACATGTTTATTTTCCTTGTTTACGAAAAAGCATGACTGACGTCATGCTTCTAGGCTAGCAAAGAATTGGGGAGTGCGAAACTCGTGTATAATTCAGGTATGACTACAAGAGCAGAGACGGTCGTGGTCAACACATTACGAATTGTGCTCGTGTTGCTTATTATTGCTTGCACAGGATGGTATTTTCTCCACCCAGCACCTCGTTCGCCTAAATACATTCGCCTGCAGGCTTCATTCGCGGTGTTATTGCCCACAAACAAGTCGATACGCTTGCAAGACTGGTATTATAACCCTAGCGACCAAACTGTTAGTTTTGTTGCATATGTCAATAACCAAAAGGTTGTTTTCACAGAGCAGGCTTTGCCACTACAGTACAGGGATGATAGGGCGGCCTACGACCGCTTCATTGGTTCGTTGAAGCCAGTAGCAAACTTTCGTAGTCCACTTGGGACGGTTTCACTTGTGCGTATGGTTGAGGTGGGGACGTACACGCCAGGTGGAGACTCAGCTATCCTTGCCGCACAGGGGACTCTGCTGGTTGCGCATCCTCCTGACCCAATTACGCAAGATGATTGGGGCTTGCTCTTTAGTACGCTCCGAGCCGAGAAGTAGTATCCTAGTGTAGCCGTGGCCGGACATAAGCACGTAGTACCGCTACGTGTCAGCAAGCGGGCAGAACAGTATTTGGGTGAGGACAAGGGCTTGATGTTTATGTTGAACCCGAGTTATGCGTAACGAACAACGAAGAAACTGTGGATAACTGGGGTAAAATCCACAGTTTGAGCAAAAAATGTGCACAAAAAGTATTGCATTTGCAAAAGCATTAGCGCATACTTGTCTGCAGATTTCCCGTGTACTTTGCGGAGAAATCAAAAACTTCAAACCAAACAAAAACAAAAACGTATCAAACGAAAAGCAGGCACTCTCGCAAGGCCTGCTTTTTTAGTACCTTAAATGCATTTTAGGCGAAATATAAATAGAATGAACGAAACGTAGTTTTTTAAGCAAGATGGTAGGTGCTAGGGGGCGCTTAGATGTATAAGTGAATTCATTAGTTAAAGCGCAGTAGCAAACCGCAACTCGGCTAGCAACCAGACCTATGCAAGGACCGTGACAAATTTTTCAATTTCGTACAATTTCTAATCATTCCAAACCTATTTGGTTAGATCTGTCGGGAAAAGCTAGCATGGAATACACATATAACAAAAATGCACCCCCCATTTTTTGGAAGGTTAGCCGTATACAGAAGGAATTTACAGGGATTGCTAAGGTGATAACAGGTACATAGACCGTTCGAGGTCATGGGTATTATGGAGCTAATAAAGTAAATAAGATTAAAAGGCTGGTATTATGGGGTTATGTACGATGGAGACTTCTGGTTTACGACGAGGCTTACATCTGATACGCTAGAGTGAGAAAAGAGGGTAATCGTTTGGCCTATATAGTAGCCATCACAAACCAGAAGGGCGGTGTCGGCAAAACAACCACCGCTATAAATCTGGCTGCTCAGCTTGCCACAAATGAGCGGCGAGTTGTGTTAGTAGACTTAGACCCCCAAGGAAACAGCACAAGTAGTCTGGGGATAGACAAAAACACCCTTGCTAATTCATTGTACGACGTACTACTTGGCCGGGTAGACACGGCAGATATTGTGAAGACAACAAAAACCCATAATCTTTTTGTGTTACCGGCTAGTCCTTCGCTGGCACAGGCAGAGGTTCAACTCGTCGATGTGCAGAACCGTGAAACTCGGCTCAAGGAAGTAATGAAGAACGTCGATGCTGAAGTGGTCGTTATAGATTGCCCACCGGCTCTAGGACTTTTGACCATAAACGCTTTGACTGCTGCACATAGTGTAATCATACCGGTACAGGCAGAGTATTTTGCCCTCGAGGGTTTAAGTCAGCTCATGCAAACTATGCAGCTCGTAAGGCGTAGCCTGAATCCCGGCCTGCATATTTTCGGTGTCGTACTTACCATGTTTACCAAGCGTACGGTACTCAGCGAGCAGGTAAAGCAAGAGGTAGAAAAACACTTCGGAGATAAGGTTTTTCATAGTGTTATCCCGCGTAATATTCGACTCGCCGAAGCGCCTAGCTACGGGAAAACAATTTTTGAACACGATAGGTGGAGCAAGGGTGCGCGTGCATATAAGGCGCTGGCTCAGGAGGTGGTGAAACGTGGTAATTTATAGTAATTTTCCGGTGAAAGCTCATAAGAATTGGGCTTTGCAGAGCTACCAACAGTTTCGCGACTTTAGGGGGCAAGTGCTATGAGTGTTAAATCGGGGTTAGGACAGGGACTCGGAGCGCTTATACCGCAAGATTTCGACACGGAAGTATTGCTTGAGGCGGGAGAGCGTGTATTGCAAGTATCGCCCGAAAAGCTCGCGCCAAATCCACAACAGCCGCGGACGACCTTCGACGAGCTTGCGCTCGATGAACTTGCGGCGAGCATAAAACGACATGGGATCGTCCAGCCGCTTGTGGTGACCGAAGTAGGAGACGGCTATGAGATCATAGCTGGCGAACGAAGGTGGCGCGCTGCACGGCGGGCTAGACTTAAAACCGTACCGGTTATCGTCAGAAGTATGCAACAACAGGAACAGCTTGAAGTGGCACTTATAGAAAATGTCCAGCGGGTTGACCTGGATGCGCTTGAACAAGCGGTATCGATTGAACGCTTACATCAGCAGTTTAATCTGGCGTATAGCGAGATCGCCAAGCGTCTCGGAAAATCAGAGCCAACCATCAGCAACACAATTCGTTTGTTACAGCTGCCGATAGCAGCAAAAAAGGCTCTTCAGTCGGGAGCAATTAGTGAAGGGCATGCGCGGCAAATTCTTGCACTGAAAGGGCAAGCTGAAAAACAAGAAGAACTCCTTAGGCTGATTACGACTCAGCACTTGAATGTGCGACAGGCTGAGCGTTTTGTAAATTCGCTTAAGTCAGGTAAAAACAACGAGAGTAGTACTCGTCGAGCGGTCGGGGTTGAGAATAAAGAGACAGCTTCACTTAGTAGGCGATACAAAACACCGGTCAAAATATACCGAACTGCAAAAGGTGGACGTCTTGAGCTGTACTTCAGTTCGGACGAAGACCTAAGCCGCCTTATTAACGAGCTATCTGTATCATAGACCTAACAAAATCACCTTAGTATTTTTCTATGGCGTTCAGGGGAAGTATTCTGGCAACAAGTTTGCCAACAACTTGGCTTGTTTGAATCGGTCCAAAGCGTCTTGAATCGAGTGACTGGGGTCGGTTATCTCCACACACGAATAACTCGGTATCTGAAAGTGTTACTTCAACATCGTCTGTTGTAGGGGGTATGGCGGTTTTGCTGCCATATGGTAAGGATACATCTGGCTGAAACCCTTGAGGATGCTCTGTATTGTATACCGTAACTACATTGTTCTTTATGACGACATGGTCACCGGGAAGGCCGATAACACGCTTCACAAGCTGTTTTTCGTCACTGCCGCTGCCAAAACTTGCCAGTCCGGACTCGTTTAATATGATAATATCACCCCTGTTAGGGACGTACTGGTGGCCAGTAATTTTTGACCATGTGCGACCAAGTTTCCAGACAATCAGGCGGTCATTATTTTGTAGGGTTGGTTCCATGCTTGGGCCGTCTACTTGGTATGACTGGAAGACAAATAGTGTTAGCAGGATTGCGATAATTGGTGCGAGAAGCAGAATACCTACCGTGGAAATAATACCTCGTAGACCGTTTGATTCATTTGAGCCGGAAGCATCCGATGAGTCAACTGATGTAATTGGTGAGTCCTGTTGGTCCATGTTGTATTAACTATACTGCACTACCGGATTTGCGCAAAATTTGTCAACAACAAGGGTTTACTGGCAAAAGCATTACCGGTATAATTATGTGTTACCGACCTATGAATACAAAGAGACATCAAAAAGATAGTATTTCCCGTGCCAACCTAGATGGGTTTATTGGGGTACGGCGTAACTACGCGGCGCCTGAATATGAGGCCATGCCTTCCATTACAGTCGATAAGGTGCAATTACCACTCCCTGCTACTTCCAAGAAGGCAACTTCGACGCAAAAACCCATATTTGAAGGAGTTTTTCAGGAGGAATCAAATACAATGCAACATTTTGATTTGCCTCGCTACGTTGCCCCGGTACGCCCCCTGAAACTCGTTCGCAAGAAAACCCAATGGCGGCGACGTCTATTGCAGTTTTCAGCAGTTAGCGCCAGCCTGACTATTGTTTTTGGTGGGGTGCTTTTTTGGCGAGGATATACCAACTTGCATCGTGTTTTTCAAGGTACGAACACGGTTGCAGCCCTAAGTGCAGAAAAAGTTGCGCCAGAACTGCTTAGCGGTGAGGGTGACGGGCGAGTAAATATACTAATGATGGGTGTTGGTGGCAAGAATCACCCCGGTGGTGACCTGACGGACACGCTCATGGTGCTCAGTGTTGACCCCGTAAATAATAAAGCTGCAATGCTCAGCGTGCCCCGTGACTTATGGGTAAAAATGCCGGTTAACTATTTTGGTTCATACCAGAAAATCAACGCCGCCTACAGTAGTGGAAAATACAAATACCTCGGAAAAAATGACATGTCAAATAATAACCAGCAAGCGGTAGAGGCAGGTTTTGCGTCGGTAAGCGAGGCAGTTAGCGGGGTCTTGGGCATTAATATCAACTATCATGTGCTTGTCGACTTTCAGGCATTTGAGCAAGCGGTGGACACGGTTGGTGGAGTCACGCTTGATGTAAAAGAGCAGCTCTATGACCCAACCATGGCTTGGGAGAATACAAATAACCCGGTTCTTGCGCCACAAGGTATTCAAAATATGGGTGGGAAACGAGCACTAATGTATGCTAGGTCTCGTGAAACTAGTTCAGATTTCGCACGCTCAGAAAGACAGCGACAGCTGTTAATCGCACTCAAGCAGAAGGTGCTTACAATGGGTACGTTGAGTAGCCCTGCAAAGATAGATGGTTTGTTAAATGCGTTCGGTGATAACGTCCGTACAGACCTAAGCCCCCAAGCAGCGAACCGCCTTGTGTCAATTATGCGAGGCATAGAGGACAGTGAAATTGCATCGTTGAGCTTAACATCGCCGAATAATCTTGTTACAACAGACCGGGTTGGCGACAGCTCTGTCGTGAGGCCTAAAGCGGGTTTTGACACATATAGTGATATTCAGTCATATGTTCGCTCGCAGCTTCAAGACGGGTATCTTGTGAAAGAACGGGCAAATGTGTATATTGTTGCCGCCTCGGAGAAGCTTCGTATGTCTACAACCGATATGTTGAGCGGGTATGGGTATGCTGTATCTGGCTCCACAACTACTCAAGGCATACCCGTCGGGACAACGATTGTCGACTTAACTGATGGCGCAAAGCCATACACTCAGCATTACCTACAGGATAGATATGGTATTGCTGCTGTTGACGAATTACCTCAAGGCGTAAACGTTCCGGTTGGTGTGCAGTTTGCTATAATAATAGGTACATGAGGCCACTAATTACAAAACTGAAGCCCAGTAAGGGTTTTTCTCACGCGGTTTATCTGCTGCTCAATGTTCTGCTTCCGATTATAGTATTTGCGTTGGTACGTTCCGGGTTTGAGCAGGTTGCTCTTGTAGTAATATTGCTCAGCAAATGGCGTATGTTTGCAGTTCGACCGCGTTTTTGGCTTGCAAACATTCGAACAAATGCCATCGATATCATTGTGGGGCTTTCGGCGCTAGCGCTTATGGACGGTACTGACACGATGTGGTTGCAGGCTGTTTATGTGAGTGCGTGGGTGCTATGGCTTGTTTTTGTAAAGCCGAAGCATGACGTGTTTTGGGTTTCTTTGCAGGCGTTATTTGGCCAAGTCGTCGGCCTGATGGCAGTTTTTTCGGCGTGGGACTATATATCCCTTATGGGATTAATAGCGGCGGTTGGTTTTATTTGCTTTTTTGCCGCTCACCACTTTTTCTATAGCTTCGAAGAAACGCATATTCGGCTCCTTGCCTACATATGGGCATATTTTGGAGCGGCGCTTACATGGATTTTAGGCCACTGGCTCGTGTACTACTATGGGGTGGTTGCACAGCCAACCCTTATACTTTCGGCTATGGCATTTAGTATTGGGACTTTGTATTACTTAGACCACTTCGATAAACTGTCGAAGCTGGTTCGTAGAGAAGTTTTATTTATACTTATTACGGTACTTCTCGTAATTATTGCTTTTTCGGATTGGGGTGATAAAACTATCTAATTCAGCATAGTTTCAGGAAAAATTGTTACAAGGGGGGTGTATGGATAGAGATCAAATAATGCAAGCCGACAGAGACAGTAAAAAGGCGAGTGTCCTCAGCAGAATACTGATAGGGCTTATTATCTTAGCAGTTAGCTTTGGCGGTGGGTGGTTGGGCGCAGCAAGCTATGGTAACGACAGCGATACGCGTGCTATTGCAGAACAAAAGAAAGTCGTGACAAGTACGGCAAACCTCGTCAGCTCCATTGCCGAAACGGTTGGCGAAAGTGTCGTTTCTGTTAATGTTACCTCGCAGTCGACGGGTTCAACCTATGGAGGTTTTTTTGGGTTTGGTTATGGTCCATATACGCAAGAAAGTGCTGGTACCGGTGTAATACTTAGCTCCGACGGGCTCATACTGACAAACCGACACGTAGTTCCAGCGGGTACGACCGATGTCAGCGTTACGCTGAGCGATGGTACGGTGCTAGAAAAGGTAAAGGTTATTGCGCGGACCAACACGCGCGATACCCTTGATATCGCATTTCTAAAGGTTGAAAATGATGAAGGGAAGAAGCTCGTTGCTGCCAAACTTGGCGACTCAAGTAAGATGCAGGTTGGCGACGCAGTTGTGGCGATTGGCAATACGCTTGGTCAGTTCCAGAACACGGTGACGAGCGGCATTATTTCGGGCTACGGGAGAAGCCTGGTTGCAGGAGATGAGTCTGGTGGCGGGGCAGAAAATCTTGACGATATGTTTCAGACCGATGCGGCGATAAACCAAGGTAATTCGGGTGGACCGCTGGTAAATATGAATGGTGAAGTAATAGGGATAAATACAGCAATTGCCAGTGATGCCCAAACGGTTGGGTTTGCTATTCCTATCAACAATGTGAAGGGCCTCATAGACAATGTGAAGAAAAGTGGCAAGCTAGAGCGACCATACCTTGGTGTTGTCTATGTGATGCTTACTGATGATATTGCAAAAGAGTATAATCTTAGCGTCAACCGAGGAGCTTATATTCCTAAGGCAGAAGATATGGGCAGTGAGACTATTCTAAAAGATGGTCCAGCTGCAGACGCAGATATACAGGAGGGCGACATCATCACAAAAATAGACGGCGTTGCGATTAATGAAAAATCTAGCCTGCTCTCTGTTTTGAGTAAGCATAAAGCCGGTGACAACGTAGAACTTACTATTGTACGTGGTAGTAGCACCAAAACAGTGAATGTGAAGCTTGGTGTTGCACCGGTAAGTTAGTCGGCTAGAAACAGCTGGGCAAGACCATCCGAAGCGGTTAGCCTAAACGAATTATTTCTGGCAATTTGTGCAAGCTGGGCGTGTTGTTCGGTAAGTGACTCGGTAACAATGCACCTAGCTCCTAGCCCTTTTACTTCCGAGAAAAGTCTGCGGAAAAGTTCTAGTCCATCACTGCCTCCAAATAGGGCAAGGGTTGGTTCATGGGTGGCAGCATTGTTAATCGGGTAATCATTTGGAACGTATGGTAGGTTGGCGAGGAGAATTGAATCTTGAATCTTGAAGCTTGAATCTTGCATACTGTTTAGTAAGTCACTCTCAAGGAATGTGATATCTGCGACTAGTTTCGTTGCATTTTGTTTTGCGACACGTAAGCATTCATGGCTACTATCGAGTGCTACGACCGTACTGTTTGCCAGCTCTAACCTGGCCGTTATAGCAAGACATCCGCTACCAGTACCGACATCGATAATTGTGGTTCGTGAGTCTGGGCCCACGAATCGTTTTAGTAAGTCAATCATGCTTTCAGATTCGGGACGGGGTACAAGCACATGTTTATTCACCATAAACTCACGGCCATAAAATTCACTTTTCCCGCGAATGTAGGCAAGAGGTATATGCTTACTCCTTTGAGCAATTTTTATATTCAATTTTTTTAAGACCGACCCCTGTATACAGTACTCGGAGTGCGCTAAAACCCATGCTTTATCGTGCCCAAGTTCATCGCTTAGCAGCACCAACGAGTCGAGCCGCGCGGTCTCGATGCCACACATATGCAACTGGTTAGTTGCCTCACGTAAAAACCGATCAATGCTTACCGCCATGCGGCTACTATACCAGTATTCTAAACAGTCGTGCGGTTTTTTCTGACCAGGTCAAATAGTTGGCGAACCGAATCGGCTATCTGCTCGCTATGAATTGTGAGTGTTATAGGCTGTTCCTTGAAGGTAATGATTGTCACTTTGTTTTCTTGGACGACCCACTCTACGGGGGCAGTATACGAACCTGGTATCAGCCACGTTCTCTCAGCTATGCCTTCCATGAGTTCTCGTTCTTTTGGATGGGCAGAGCGCGTTTTTGCATCTGCTACCGAAATGACTCTAGATTGTATGCCCCGACTGCGTTTTTTGACGCCAAAATCTTTGTAAAATTCTTCACCCATGTAAGCGCTGTCGTCTGGCGATTGTAAATATTGCTGATCTTGACCACATTCTATGATTTCATCATATACGGCAGCTATGCCTTCGCGCCCGAAACGGGTTACAACTCCTGGGGTATTGCGTGTTTTAAAGAAGGTGTCGATAAGTTCTGCCACGTTTTCGTGTACAAGTTTTTCGCTTTTTTGAACTTGCTTTCGCCGCTTTTCCACCAGTGTCTCTAAGGCAGAGGGGTGGATAGCTTCGTAGGTGGTTTTTTTGCCATCAATCTTTACGACCAAACCAAGTGCCATCAGCCTCTCGCAGAGCATGTACGTATTCGTGCGTGATTCTCCGGTGCTTTCGGCGAGCTGAACGGGCTCGCACGGGCCTTGTTGCAATAGTGCAAAATATGTCTTTGCCTGTGCTTCGGTAAGCCCGGCGTGTCTGAGTGTTTGTATGACGTTGTCCATGAAAAAATTTTAATACACGAAATAATTATTGTAAATATCATTTTGACAATTATATGCAACAGTAACAGATAAAATTCTTTCGCAAATTGTATACTATTGACAGAAAAACGTATTTTTAGTATTATACAATCAAACCAAAAAATAACCAATTATTAGTCACTAAATTATGAAAATGAATATGCCGAGATAAAAGGCATGGTTAAAGGGAGAAAATAATGTCGCACGGAGATACTGGTAATCTTGCTTGGCCGCCGCCGTATGTAATGGATGGCTCGCTTAAGAGAGCATTTCAGAGTGTTCTAGGGGTTGGGTATCCGCCCACCGATTACACAACCTTTAAGTTGGGCAAAGAGCTGCTTACCCAGTTGCAAGATCGGGATCTGCAGCCAAATCCCGATCTGCACTTCTTAGACATGGCTCGCCACGTTGTGAAGGGGCTGCTTGACACAGCTAAGGGGTATAAGCCGGGATCATTGCGGGAAAGCGCCTATTTAGATTTTCGCGACGAAATACCCGATGCCATAAAAGCGCTATTACCACCTGAACACAAGCTTGGTGTTGCGGCTATGGATTGTGCTGGCTGGCAACCTGATCTTGCATGTCGAGCTGTGGTAGGGTGGGCGATCGAGCGGTCACTAGAAATTGAATAACAGTATATTAATACATAAGGAGAGAACGATGAGAAGAGGTATAAAAGATGTAGCGGTTGGAGTAGGATTGGCACTTGCGCTAACAGGTTGCGGTGGCAAACAAATGGCAGAAGTAGCAGATACTGGGTATGAACATGTGGTAGACTCTGCGTTAGGCGGTGCCGGCCCAGAAGGGGCGAAACATGCCGTTTTAGATTGCGTGGCATCACAGTTTCCTGGTAAGCCCGGGGTTTTGACCACTGAAAGCCCTCAGGTTTTAGACCAGTACACTGCTGTCAACGAAATTAATGCATCGAAACAACCGGGCGTGAAATATACCCTTGGTGGGGCTCTGGCAGATACCATACTAAAGGCAACTATCTACGAAAGTAGGGGTCGCACATACACATACGGACGACAGGGAAGAGCGGGGTTATGTAGCGCCGCACTGCTCAGTGGCGCGCTTAGCAAATCACCAGATGGTTTTAATGATTATGAAACATGGCTTGGCATGGAGAGAAGTCTAAGAGAAATGCCAGGTTTACGAACCGATATTGGTAACGAGGGTTCGCCGCGGGCCGTACAGGCTGGCGCAATAGCCAATTTCTGTTCTATAGCCATCGCAAATGCCGTGGACAACGGCGGAATAACCAGTATTACTGTTCCAACCATGCCCTCAAAATAGCCTGACGAGGAGCTAGGTTAGCAGGCTGGTAAACTGGTGCTTGGTTTTGACTATCCACGGTCTGATTTATCATGTCCAATCATTTCTCAGCAGGACCAACCAGTGGATTAGCGCGGTATCTACGGTTGCGCCGCGTAACGTCCGCTTGGCCGAAGAGAGTCAATCAAATAATGATAGATTTGATGCCATACTTTGCCAGAATTTCGTCGCCAGTTATCAGGGTTGCTTTTTCGACTTTGGCCTGCGCGACAATCATTCGGTCGAATGGATCTCGGTGCAGAAGGGGAAGCAGTGTCAGTTCTCGGAGCGCCGAATCAGATATAGCTAGTCTCCGGTAACCTAGCTGCTTAATGCTATCAAATAGTTCGTCCATTGATTGCTCTAGCTTGCCAATATTTACCTTAATACTTATTTCCATGAGTGATATGTCCGAAATGATCACTTCATCGGCGGTTGTTCCAATATTGGAGTTTAGTATTATATCCTTCACATCTTGCTTTAGGCGAGGACTATTACTCAAAGCCCAGAGCAAAACGTTGGTATCTAGAAGCAGTTTCATTCAGTAATGTCTTTATCAAACATAGCCATAATTTGCTCATCAGCTTTATCGTAGTCGTCGGCGAACTTTATTTTGCCCTCTAGCATCCCGAAGGGGCTAGGTCGTTTTGGGGAGCACTGTTCCGCAACTAGCATGAAACGAGTTGGCCCTTTACGTCCTCGTCGGGTTATGTAGACCTCTTTCCCGTCAGCTGCCTCGTCGAGCAGCTTACTAAGGTTAGTCTTTGCCTGGTGAACATTTGCTATCGTCATAGTTACATTCTAGCTAATATAGCTACATTTTGCAAGCAAAATTTGCAAAATCCAAAATAAAGTGTGAAAACTATTGACAAATCTTGAGAGAGAGAGAGAGAGTATCATACGTTATTATGTCCAGCAAAAACATTTCAATTCCATCTGTAGGATTAAACGAAGTTACTGATCCAGGTTCCGGTGAAGCTTCTAAGCTGGTAGTTCATGCAAATATATATTATTTGGCCGGAGAGGCGGCGCTATTGGCGGAGCTTGCGCCACAGCATGGAATACGTGCAGTCGTCATTACCGATCCAGACACAGCGGCAACTATATATGAAGCACAAGCTCACAGAAACATCCATAACGGAATAACCGACCGTAAGATTAATCCAATTGACTATGGCCATACGGCAAGGCAGTTTGTTGAAGATGGTGGTGCGTTAGTGCAATTTTTCTATCCAATGGGGAGCGACCTCTCCTCACTTTACCATGCCGTAGAAGCCGCGCAAGATGCTGGAGCTCCAACACCGCAAGCGGATGTGTAGGCTAATCATTTTTTAGGCTTTTAGTTAGCCATTTTTTATGATACCGCCTAGTCCAGTATTTACGCTTGAGGCTTGATAGGTTTGGCTGCGGGTAGAGTGGAGAGTTAAACTACGGCACGCAACTAGTTAAATGGTCAGTTATCGTTATTGATGAGCTGGCGTTCATAATCGGCTAGTTTTTCTATGAGGTCATCTATTTGGCCGGCTAGTGCACCTGGGATGTTACTACGGCTGTAGCCAATGCGGTGGTCGGTTATGCGGTCTTGTGGGAAGTTGTAGGTGCGTATTTTTTCACTGCGGTCGCCACTGCCAATCAGCTTTTTTCGGGCGTCGCTGAGCTGTTTGGTTTCTTCATCTATTTTCATTTGGAGCAGACGGGAACGTAGAACGCTGAGCGCTTTCGCCTTATTTTTTATTTGAGACTTTTCGTCTTGGTTGGCCACCACAAGCCCCGTAGGCAAGTGCGTAATACGCACGGCTGAATCGGTGGTGTTTACACTTTGGCCACCGTGGCCGCCACTGCGGTACACATCTATGCGTAGGTCATTTGGGTTGATTTCTATATCGGTTTCTTCTGCCTCGGGCAGTACAGCTACCGTGACAGTCGAGGTATGGATGCGGCCCTGTGACTCGGTGGCGGGTACACGCTGCACGCGGTGAACGCCAGCCTCAAACTTGAGGTGCTTGTACATATCATCACCGCGCATAGCAAATATAATTTCTTTAAAACCGCCGACTTCACTTGGACTTTCGCTTACGAGCTCTGTTTTATAGCCCTTTATTTCACCCCATCTTACGTACATGCGGTAAAGCTCGGCGGCAAAGAGGCTTGATTCGTCACCACCCGCACCAGCCCGGATTTCGATTATTATGTCTTTTTCGTCATTTGGATCTTTTGGGGTGAGTGACTCAATGAGCTTTGCTTCATTTATATTGAGTGCGGACTCAGTAGAAGCCAGTTCGTCCTGTGCGAGTGCTGCTAGCTCAGTATCGTCGCTACTAGTCATCTCTGAGGCTTCACGAAAAGCTTTCTGCAAACGCTTTTTTTCATCAAATAGGAAAACAATACCTTCAAGGTAAGCCTGCCGTTTCGCGAGTTTTGGATAGGAAGGGTCAGCATACACTGAAGAATCCTGCAATTTTAGCTGTAGGTCAGTGAATTCATCTCGGAGGGCTTGCTCTTTCTGGTCCATATCTTCTCCTAGTATAAACAAAACCGCCGAAAGTGTCGTACTTTCAGCGGCTTTAGCGGGTTGCAGCTACTTGGCGTCGTTCTTTTCGTCGGCTGCTTTTTCGGCTTTTTTCTCTGCACGGGCGCTGGCTTTTTTGGCGGCGGCCATACGGGCTTCTTTGGCCTTAGCAGCAGCTTCGGCACGGGCTTTAAACTTGTCGACGCGACCTTCAATGTCAAGAACACGCTCTTCGCCGGTAAAGAACGGGTGGCTCGAGCCGGTAATGTGCACTTTCACCAGCGGATACTCCACACCGTCGAGTGTGATAGTCTCGTCTGTGGCGACCGTACTACGCGTTAGGTAGGTGTGGTTGTTGTTTAGGTCCTGGAACACAACCAGTCGATAGTTTTTCGGATGCAAATCCTTTTTCATTGGTATAACCTCTGCCCGTAAAATGATGGTTAGTATGTTTGGCCTTCGGGTTAGCAGTGGGCGTGCTGCAGTCCGACCTATCCCAAACAGTTAGTCCATATTGTAGCACCTCTGTTGGCAGTTCGCAATATAGGAGTAAAATAAAGCATATATAATACAAATAAAGATCTCATATGTCTCCAGCCGAACAGCAACCAAATACTTTCAATAACTTTGTTGAAGCGCAAGATCTGATGACGCAAAAAATAACGCTAAAACCCGAGAGTGCCGTAAATGAGTTCGTTGGGGGCATAGAATTACCCGCTGCCCTAGAAGCAGAACATATTATGGGTCATAACCAAGAAGCTCTAGCTACTTTTCGTAGTCAAGAACTTCGTCCAGAACATGAAGTGGCAGATGCTGCCGAGGCCGCCGAAGCTGACCCAGGTTTCAATACAAGATCCGAGGGTGAGCGGGCGCTACTCGAAACTATAATAGACGAGGGACGTTTTGTGCTGAAAGGAACGGGAATAAATCCTCCTCCTGGCAAGCAAGCAAGAAGGCGTGGTCCATTTTTTCATGAGGGGATGGAACCTAAAGGCGCAACACTCGAAAGCAAAAAGGCCATTGAAACAGATGGAAACGATTCTATACTCGCCGCCTATTTAGATGCATCTCCTAACGCCACCGAACTTGCAGGCTATATCGACATGATACCACCCGTGAGCGCGGATATTGCTCGGAGGATTGTTGAAAAAATCGCGACTACTGGGCTGCCGAATGACATGTGGAGGGCACTAGGTCGTTTCCCTGAAACTGCAACTGATAGTGGGTTCATGGCAGCACACTTTAAGTACCCAGACGAGATAGCCAAGCTTGCCGCGACGAAATCGTATTTGCTTAGTAGCACAGCGAATATGTTCTTACGGCATGGTACGGCAGTTGAATCGGCCGCACAGTTATACGAGGATGAGCCAGATGAAAGCAGACGCTCGCGCATGCTTCACTATATAGATGTTCTAAATAATCCGCGAGCCACAGAGGTATCAAGGCGTTTTGCCAATAGTATCTTGCGACTTGGCCGCACTGAAGAAATCGGCGAAATTACATATGGAAGTGTTGCGCATGGTGCGGTCACAACATATCGACCGGAACAAAATGTTCTGCGCGATGTTCCTGTTCCTTTGGCTTCGCGTCTCCCTGAATCTTTACGCACAGCAGGCGATATTCCCGAAAAATCACTAACAACCATGACCGATGAAGAGCGTACAATCTGCCTGAAGGACGAATATGTCCAAGTGCATAAGGGTACGGACGGGCGAATAGAGGTCGAAGGTGCCTCCCTGTCTGACCTAAGGGGAGAATACCAGGAACTTGTGCTAGGGGAACGTGTTCAAAATGCGTACGAAAAAAGTCAATCACAGCGGGAGAAGGCAGAACGGTCACAGGCAAATAGAGAAAACGTAGAATCTGGTGCGCGTTTGATTCAAGAAGGGGATTTGATACATACAACAAGCGATGTCGTTACCAGAAACATTCTTCAGAGTGGGTTAGTATGCGGAGAGCTGGCCGCAGAAGTACCAGACGCAGATGCATTTCCATTTAATGTCGACTTCTATAGAATTGACGATGTTGCAGTGAACTTTCCTGACGTGGTTAGTGCGGTAAGTAGCCGCGTGCATGAACGTTCGGTAACATTTGTGCTTTCACGAGATGCTGAATCACAGACACACTATCCTGATAGGTTAGCCGATGTTACTGCAGGTGATGATAACCGCCACAGACTAATACTTGGAGCTGTCCCTTCTACCGAAGTAAAAGCAATCGTATGTCATCAAGGTTCCTCGTTGGATGAATTAAAGAAGGAAATTGCCAAAAATAAAATGTATATTCCTGTGATTGATAACAAAGGAAAAATATTGTTTACGCCTGAGGAATTTGATGCGATGCCTGAAACTAGTTATGAACAGGGAGGGGTATCGAACGATGCTTTTCTTGAGGGCTTAGCTGGAGCTGCAGAAAATTATCGAAATTCGACACCTCCGTGGCTCAGATCATCAAAAACAGAAGAATTGTTTATATAAAAAACTATTCTGCTGGTAGATATTTTGTGAGGGCATGTTATAATACGTTGGCAATTAACTAAGCAGGTGCGGGTGGAAATCCTCTGCGGCGTGGCTTTGCAAGCGCGTTTGTGGTGACCCGGCCGGTGTATAAGGATTGGGGTTAGTAGATAGAAGGTTGTAGGTAGTAGATAGGGTTATCCCAACTACCAACTACCAACTACCAACTACTCCTTTCGTAAGAAAGGAGTCTGCATGGCAGACGTAGATATCAAACAATTACTAGAGGCTGGGGCGCACTTTGGCCACAAGACAGAGCGGTGGCACCCGAAAATGGCGCAGTATATCCACAGCAAGCGTGGTGGTAGCCACATCATAGACCTCACTAAGACAGTCGTAAAGCTTGAAGAGGCCCTCCAAGCCGTCGAGGACGCCGCCAGCAAGAATAAGCAAGTCCTGTTCGTAGGCACCAAGAAACAGGCGCAAGATATTGTAAAAAATCTTGCCGAGGCGACAGGGCAGCCGTATGTTACTGAACGCTGGCTTGGCGGCATGCTAACCAACTGGAACACCGTGGGTGCCCAAATAAAACACCTGGTTGACCTTGAAACCAAGATGGCGAGCGGTGAGCTGGCAAATAAATTCAACAAGCTTGAGGTTCAGCGCTTCCAAGAAGAAATCGATGCCATGAACGTGCTTTACGGTGGCATAAAAGAGCTGAATGCTCGGCCGGGTGTGGTTGTTGTATTTGATATTGTTCATGATACGAACGCGGTAAAAGAAGCCCAGAAGCTAAAACTGCCGATAGTTGGTGTGTGCGATACGAACGCTAACCCCGTAGGTATTACCCACCCAATTCCGTGCAACGACGACGCTATCAAGGCGCTGGAGCTCCTGGCTGACTACTTCCAGGCGGCCGTAGAAGCAGGCAAGGCCAAAAGCAAAGTACCAGAAGACAAAAAAGATTAACCTGTATCCTGTCACATGTCACATAGAATTATCATGTGACGTGTAACAATTGCAGCGGCAATCGTGACAGGACAATCGTTACACCAATGTTACATGTTACACGTAACAGGATAATCAGGAGATTTACAATATGGCAATTACAATTGAAGATATAAAGAGACTGCGTGAGCTTACCGGTGTCGGTATGACCGATGCCAAAAAAGCGCTTGAAGCGAGCGACGGCGACTTCGACGCTGCCCTAAAAGAAATGCGCAAAAAAGGCCTAACCAAGGCCGAAAAACGCGGCGAGCGCGAGGCGAGACAAGGACTTGTCGGCACCTACAACCATGATGGTCGCATAGGTGTCATTGTCGAGGTAAACTGCGAAACAGACTTTGTTGCCCGCAACGAAATTTTCCAAGACCTCGTGAAAGATATTGCCATGCATGTTGCCGCCAGCAATCCTGCACATGTGCAGGCAGATGACATTCCAGCCGAAGACCGCGAAGCCAAAAAACAGGAACTACTCGCGGGCGATGCGCTAAAGGGCAAGCCAGCTGACATGGCGGAAAAAATTGTCGAAGGCCAGCTGTCGAAATACTTTGCCGAGCTGTGCTTGCTTGACCAGCCGTTCATAAAAAACCCCGACCAAACTGTTGGCGACTACGTAAAAGACCACAATGCTCGTCTTGGCGAAAACATCGTCGTCCGCCGCTTCAACCGCATCGCCCTCGGAGAAAAATAGTAGGGTACGCGTATGGGTATTTTCAGAAAACATCGCCCCAAGGGAGCCGAACATTCAGTACAGCCAACCAGCACTCAGGTTGCATCTTGGGTAGAGATGTCTGCTGCCTGGGCATCTAAGAATGTGACTGGGCAGCCGCCGGTATATGATTTCCCGGCGGTTCCCACTGCGGTTCTGGAGATTATCCGTATGGCTCTGGGTAACGAGAATGTTCATAGTCAGACGGCCGCGATATCTGTGGAAGTCATTAGCCGAATCGGAGCCACGGGGATACTAGGTGGGCTCTACCAAAAAACAGCTCTTGGGCCGGACGCAACCGAAGAAGAACTCTTTAGGCTTAGATTCTTCAGGAACGGTGAAGAAGTCATTGCACACCTTCCTCTCTATCCTGAAGACGGGGCATTTGTCATAACACACCCAGACATTGCTAATTTGGTTCTGGATAATACTCCTCAAGGGACAAAACCAAGAAATATTTCACAAATCGGGGCAGATCCACTAAATCCACTCGGTTCTGTGTTTGGCGTGGGTCCATGGGCTAGTAGTGGAGATTAGTCGTCTGTTTTGCACATATCACAAGCCGAGATCGGCTATGCCTATACTGTACACGTATAGACATAAAGTGTATGTATGTGATACATTTTATGTATGAGTAATAAGCAGAGCCAAACAGTCAACATAACCCTCCCGAAAGCTCTTCTGAAAGAGATAGATGCCATCGCGAAGCGAGACTATACCTCTCGCAGCGATATCATCCGGCAGACTTTACTACACCGAATCCGAGCCCAGAAACAGCAAACTTCTGTCGATGAATGGGGTGACGATGGTGATTGGACTACGCTGGTAGACTTTCGAGAAATAAACGCCAACGGCGTGCCTGTGCGCGATGTCGTTCATGCTATAGAAGAAATAATAGCTGAAAAATAGTGCATGACTGATGATATCAAGAAATTTCTCCGTAAGCTGACCAAAAAACAGCTGGAATACGTTCTGCCGTATATGGACAAAATTGAGCGAAATGATCTGGCGGGCTTAGACTGCAAGCCCCTCAGAGGACACAGAGGATTTTTTAGAGTTCGGGCGGGTAGTTATCGAATAGTATTCTACGTAATGGCGGCTGGCGAAAACCGTATTTTGAACGTAGGCAAACGCGACGACCAAACCTATCGCGATTTCTAGTGTGCCAAATTTCTTGTATACTACTGAGAGCATAAGAGAAGGAGCTGTATGAACCCACAGAGTGTTGTTGACGAAACGAAAAAGAAGTTTGCGGGGGCGGTAGAGCATTATCACGAGCAGCTTAAAAGTCTGCGTACGGGGCGGGCCAGTGCGGCTATGCTCGACGGCGTCATAGTTGAAGCCTACGGCACGCCCATGCCACTGAACCAGGTGGCAAATGTGATTGCCCCAGAGGCACAGCTGTTGCAAATAACCCCATTTGACCCAAGCAACCTCCAAGCAATCGCCAGTGCTATACGCGATAACCCGTCTTTGGGCTTGAACCCAAGCGACGACGGGCGGGTTGTGCGAGTACCCATACCAGCACTTACCGAAGAGCGTCGCCGCGAGATAGTGAAGCAACTCGGTAGCAAACAAGAGGACGCCATGATTGCTGTCCGGAACATACGCCATGAAGCCATGGACGCTATAGATTCGGCTAAAAAGGACAAATCTATAGGTGAGGACGACGCCAAGCGACTAAGTACTCAGGTTGAAGATGCTATGCAAAAGACTCGTGCCGATATTGAGACTGCCAGCAAGGCGAAGGAAAGCGATATTCTTTCGCTCTAGAAGAGCTAAGGGCAGAGAGCAAAGGGCGAAGTTCGCAGATAGAACACATATGGCTAGTTTCAAAGACCTGCTAGTTTGGCAAAAGGGCATAGAGCTGAGTGTTGAGACATATGAAGTTGCACGTCAGCTGCCAAAAACGGAACAATACCGACTTGCATCGCAAATCACCAGTGCTGCTACTTCCGTTCCTTCGAATATTGCAGAGGGCTACAGACGCAATAATACGGCAGAATACCGGCATTTTTGTGGGATTGCTCTTGGTTCGGCGGCTGAACTCGAAACACAGCTTATTATCACTCAACGAGTCTTTCCGGACGTGAACAGTACTGTAGCTATGGGGCTAGCAGTGGAAGTGCAGAAGATGCTCACTGGGCTTATCGCAAAATTGCGCTAACTTAGCCCTTTGCCCTTAGCCCTTTGCCCTTTATACTATAAGCAATGGCAATTGTAGTTTTCGTTTTAGGTATCATTCTCTTTCTGCTCCTCATCATCACACACGAGATGGGGCATTTTCTGGTCGCCAAGCGAAATGGCGTGAAGGCCGAGGAGTTTGGCATATTTTTCCCGCCGAAGTTGTGGGGCAAAAAAATGAAAGGCGGGTGGGATTTCACTATAAACGCATTACCTCTCGGTGGGTTTGTGAAGCTAAAGGGCGAACACGATAGCGACACGGAGAAGGGCAGTTTTGGCGCGGCCAGCGACTGGGCAAAGGCAAAGATTATGTTGGCAGGTGTCGCGGTAAATCTCGTAACGGCACTGGTGCTGTTTACTATACTGGCGCTCTTTGGTATGCCGAAGCTGGTTGATAACCAGTTTACCGTTGCCAGCGACACGAAAATTACCCGGCACGACGTGCTTGTTGGGTATGTCGAGGAAAAAACACCGGCCGCGAAAGCCGGGCTGCAAGAAAGAGACAAACTACTTAGCTTTGCGTCTGCGAATAAAACAGTCACCATGAACGGTCAAAAGCTGTCAGAGGTCACGAAGCAGTTTGCGGGGCAAACGGTAACTATTCGGTATGAGCGCGGCGGCCAGAGCCGTTCTACGCAGGCAACGCTGCTCAGTGAAGCTGCCGTCCAGTCAAGCAGCAAAACGAACAATCCCAAAGGCTACCTTGGGGTAGCTCCACAAGAAATTATTTTGCGCCGCTCTACGTGGTCGGCGCCGGTTGTGGCTGTTGGTTTGAGTGCACAGTTTACGCAACTAACACTAAAGGGTATTGGTACGGCACTGAGTGGGCTTGGCGGCATTATTGCAGGCGGGGTCACAGGCAATACCGAAGCGCGGCAGCAAGCTCAGACAGAAGCGAGCAGCCAAGTGTCTGGTCCGCTCGGTATATATTTTGTACTAAAGGGTGGTAGCTCGCTTGGTATACTTTTCATGCTCTTTATCATTGCTATCATATCGCTCACCCTGGCCATTATGAATGTGTTGCCGGTGCCGGCGCTCGACGGCGGACGACTCTACCTTATGCTCGCTAGCCGTTTAACAAAGGCGAAGCGGCTAACCCCCAAAATGGAGGAAAACATTGTTGGGGCGAGTTTTATGCTTTTGATTGGGCTTATTATTTTAATTACCATTGTCGATGTCAAACGCTTCTTCTAGGGGGCCAGTTTTACCAAATGAGGTGAAACACACCGAAGTTAAAACACACATCCCAGGTAAATTGCCACACTCGCAAGTGTCCGAGGGCCGTGCCTGGCAGCCGCTACCAACCGTGCTCTGGACGTTGTTTTTGTATATTGCGCCGCAGATTGCAGCTGCGTTTATACTAGTTTTTGTCCTAACGGGCATGGGTTGGAGCACCGACCGCGCAACGCAGTGGCTGCAGGATGCGGTTAGTGCGCAGTTTTATTACATACTGCTCGCAGAAGCGCTAACGGTGAGCGGCATATACTGGCTGCTACATTGGCATCGGAAGAAATGGAAAGATATCGGGCTGGTACCCTTGCGCCTGCGTGATATCGGGCGGGCACTGCAAGGGTTTGGTGCGTACATTGTTATGTATATTGTCGTTGCGAGCGTGGCAAATGCACTCATACCGTCTCTCGATGTCGAGCAGAAACAACAGATTGGCTTTGAAACTGCCCGGTCGGCCGAGCAGCTACTCCTTGTATTCGTTAGTCTGGTCGTCTTGCCGCCCATAGCTGAAGAAATTGTATTTCGCGGCTATTTATTTACGAGCCTGAGAACTAGGCTTGGTTTTCTGTACGGCGCACTACTTACAAGCATACTGTTTGGGGTTGCACACCTGCAGTTTGGGTCGGGTGAACCGCTGCTATGGATTGCAGCCATTGACACCGCCGTTCTCTCAGTGGTGCTCTGTTACATGCGCGAAAAAACAGGGAGTTTGTGGGCGCCTATATTCATTCACGCCATGAAAAATATGGTCGCATTTTCCTATCTATTTCTGTTCAAATAAGCCGGAGCATAGCGTACAATGGTGGCAATGAAGCGAGTTTTCCACCAACCGGATTCCCGTACTATGCCGCCGCGGCGGTTTCTTGCACGCTAGTAACCCGTATTCATAACTCATAATTAGGACAATCCAATGAAAGTATCACAGCTATTTACCAAAACACTAAAGGAAGCGCCTGCTGACGAAGTTGCCAAAAACGCACAGCTATTAATCCGCGCTGGCTATGTCCACAAGGAGATTGCCGGTGTCTATGCTTACTTGCCGCTTGGTCTTCGTGTCGTTGAGAACATAAAGAAAATAGTGCGCGAGGAAATGGATGCTGCTGGTGGTCAGGAGTTGTTGATGACGACGTTGCAGCCAAGCGACATATGGCAAAAAACAAATCGCTGGGACGACGCAGTGGTAGATAACTGGTTCAAAACCAAGTTGCTAAATGGTACAGAACTAGGAGTTGGCCTAACCCACGAAGAGCCAATTGTCGACGCGGCAATGCCGTACATTACATCGTATAAGGATTTGCCGAAGTCGGTTTACCAGATTGGTGCAAAGTTCCGCAACGAAAAACGCGCCAAGTCGGGCGTGCTGCGCGGCCGCGAATTTATTATGAAAGACATGTACACGTTTGCGCGCGACCAGCGGCAGCACGAAGAAGTCTACGAACAGATTGCAGCGGCTTACCATAAGGTGTATGAACGCTTAGGCATCGGTGATAGCACATTCCGGGTCAAAGCCGATGGCGGCATATTTACCAAGCGTTTCAGTGACGAGTTTCAAACGCTGAGCCCTATAGGCGAGGACACTATTTTTCATGTACCAGACACGAGCGAGTATTATAACCGCGAGGTAGCTCCTTCGAAGGCGCCCGACGGCGAGGCATCTACTGACGAGCAGCTGGCCATGGAAGCATGCCACACGCCTGGCGTTGTGGGCGTTGAGCAGCTTGCGGATGTACTTGGTGTGCCTGTAGCGCGTACTGTTAAAACCATGTTGTATATGGTTGATGGTGCGGTGGTGGCCGTAGCAGTTAGGGGCGATTACTCGGTAAGCGAAGTGAAGTTGCGTATGGCACTCCAGGCAACAGCAGTTGCTTTGGCAGACGCCGACACCGTTCGGGAAGTTACAGGGGCAGAGGTAGGATTTGCTGGTTTGCTCGGCTTGCCAGAAGCAGTCAGGTGGGTCGTAGATGATTCGGTAGCGTCACTGCAAAACTTTGAACTTGGTGCCAATAAAACTGACTACCATAACAAAAACGTCAACTGGGACAGAGACTTGCCGCGGCCAGAACAGTTTTATGACGTGAAAGAAGCAAAAGAGGGCGATATCAACCCAGCGTCCGGCAAAGTCTACGAGGTCATGAAAGCCGTTGAGGTTGGCAATATCTTTCCGCTTGAAACAAAGTACACCGATGCATTTGACATGTTCTATACCGATGAGCAGGGTGACAGGCAGCCCATAATTATGGGGTGCTACGGTATAGGGGTAAGTCGCCTGCTGGGTGTGCTTGCAGAACATTTTAGTGATGAGCGTGGTTTAGTGTGGCCGGATGCTGTTGCGCCGTACCGGTTGTATATTGCGCAGTTGGGAAATGACGAAGCAGTTGCGTCTGCAGCGGAGAAATTGTGCGAAATCGCACAGTCTTGGGGGGTGAGTGTGCTGTATGATGACACCGACAAACGCCCAGGTGAAAAGTTCGCCGATGCCGACTTGCTCGGTATTCCACACCGTATTGTTATTAGTCCTAAAACAATCGAAGCAGGTACCTATGAATATAAAGCGCGTACGTCAGAAGCAACCGAGATGGTGTCAATCGACAGACTCAAAAACATATTGACCCAAGTATAGAAACCCAGTAGTATACCAAGGCTAAACGACCGAAACAGGTTCAGCCACATGAGCACAAAAGGAGGATACAAGTATGAAGAAGTTATTTCATTTGACCCAAGAAGGTATAAAGGAACTTGAGGCCGAGAAAGCAGAGTTGCTTGTAAGGCGTGCCGAAACGGCCGAGGCTATTAAGGTTGCTCGGGAACTCGGTGATTTAGCCGAAAACGCTGAATACCAATCAGCTCGCGCGGATCAGGAACGCAATGACGGTCGGCTGGAAGAAATAGACCACATTCTTGCTAACGTAGAGGTCATAAAAGCTCGTAAGAGCAAGCAGGTAGGGCTTGGCTCTACTGTCACGCTCAAGCACCCCAAAGGCAATGAAGTTACTGTACAAATAGTCGGTACCATAGAGGCCGACCCGGCAGTAGACAAAATCTCAGACGAATCACCAATTGGCAAAGCCCTCTTGGGCAAGAAAGAAGGCGACTCAGTAGACATCGTCAAGCCTGCCGAAACCGTTACCTACAAAGTCCTCTCTATCCGCTAATTGCTTTACATTTTGGCTTCTGGGGGCGACAATACTGCTATAAGCAGGAGGGGAATGGGATGAAAATGACAGATGAAAATAACCCTAACGAGGTGAAAACATCGAATACCAAGGCAGTAACACTGCGGGTGAACCCGTGGTGGTTGAGTGCGGTACTTGCTGTCGGGTTAGTTGCCGTCGTAGCACTGTGGCGGCCATGGGATAGCCAGCCGAGCGCTAGTGACCGCACCGTGAGCGTGAGTGGCAGCGCAACGCTGAAAGCAGAACCAGATGAATACGTTTTTTACCCGAGCTACGAGTTCAAAAATGCCGATAAAACTGCGGGGTTAAAAGAACTTACCGCCAAAAGCGATGAAGTAGTGGCGGGCTTGAAAAAAGCTGGCGTGGCAGACAAGGACATAAAAACGAACGCGAGCGGCTACCGGGATTATTATTTTTATGATGAAGAGAGTAAAACCCATACCTATACGCTGCAAGTTACTG
Organism: Candidatus Saccharibacteria bacterium; assembly: GCA_016700375.1. NCBI lineage: Bacteria > Candidatus Saccharimonadota > Candidatus Saccharimonadota bacterium. The sequence continues at coordinate 534,505 of CP065016.1, read as the reverse complement.
CCGTTACTCACACACGCGACGCAGCCCAAAAGGCGCAAGATTATTTACTAACAACAAATCCTAGTGGCGCAGTAACGCCGCAGGCGACATTTAGTACGGCTAAGCAGAAAGAGCTCGAAGCAAAAGGTCGCGACCAGGCTACCAAAGAAGCTCGAGCTAAAGCTGACCAGCAAGCAAAAAACCTTGGGTTTAAGCTGGGTAAGGTAAAAAGTGTCGAAGACAGCGACAGAGGCAACGGCGGCCCCATACCCCTTATGGCTATGGATGCGGTTAAGTCATCTACGGAAGCCTCTGCACAGTCGCTCGGCGTCCAACCCGGTGAAAACGAGCTGACCTACAGCGTCCAAGTGACGTACTACATCCGCTAAACATATACTAGAAATTTTAATGTACTAACCCCAGTGAAAATGGGTGTAGTGACATGTTATTGACTTTTTATTTATATTATGATAGTATGATTTACATAAGTTAATAAATTAAAATAAAAAATAAATATAAGCGATAAATAACATCATGTCCCAACTACAACTTCAACCAGCCAGAATGCCAGATTCATCAAGTACTGGCGAGAAAGTTGGTATGGGTGTTGATCCCAGGGCTTCTGCGCTGGCGTGCCTCTTATTGTCAGGGCTTGCAACCTTTACCGCAAACACCCCTGGACATGAAGGTCACGCACCGGATTTTCCCGGAAAGCCGATTGGAGTAGAGGTGGGCTTGCATCACGTAGCTGAACCCGAAACATTTGGCCCGACAATTTCATCTAAAGTTGGGGGTCTAGTTTTATCTTTGCCGGGGGTTGGTTTTCAACCAAAGTGGTCTAATGAGCATGCTGGGGATAGCAGTGTTCCGGTGACGGTTGAATATGTTACGGGCACTGAGCAGCTTACAGCACCAACAACACTGCCGGCAATGTTATGGGCAGAAAAGTTCTCGAAAGATCCAAATGCTAAAAAAATGACGGATGGTGGTGCCGCAATCAATAGTTTGGCGGGGAGTGTTGAGTTGCTGGAAAAACAGGGCTGGAACATTCTTGACATTACAGCTCATGGCTATGCCTCTGACGAGGACGATACGGCATGGAACAATGGTGGCGATAATCCTGGTCTAGGCATACCAAATAAGAAGAACGTCGAACTGGCAGAAACGCGTGCAGCCACAGGTGCCACTATGCTCAAAGACGAACTTACGAGCAAGGGCTCAAGTGCCGCAAGTAAGGTTCGTGTGACTGGTGGCACAGAGATTATTGATGATAAGTTGAATGCAGACATTTTTGGTATAGCAAAGGGTAATGGCCTAAGTGCCCAGGACCTTGTTGTCGGCTTTAATCGTAAAGATCCTGATGTTCTTAAACTGTTGTCCAAGGGCGACACGGATACATTAGAAGGGCTTGTGAACGATCGGTATGTTTTGGTAATGGTCAAGGCTGAGAAACCAGTTGTTCAAAAACGTATTGTTTCAGAGGAAACCCCCACCGAAATGACCGAGGGCAGCGAAGACTCATTCAAGGTTGTGTTTATACCGATGCTTATCCCAATACTGCGTCGAAGGAAACCAGGCAATGAACCCGTTGTTCCATTTCCGACGGTCGTGTCAAAACCTCGACCAGTCGCACCAACTACCGGCCCCGAACAGACACGCAGGTCTAATACTAAAAGATTGGTCGACCAACACAATCACGGTCCGGCCTATAAGCATAAACAGCCAGCCAAGATTAACGGTGCGCGAGGCGGTGCAAGCACGCGCGGCCATGGTGACAAGAATATGCGATTCAAGGGTAATGCACCGTTTCGAGATAAGCGTAAATAAGGTTTGCTGAGCAATTCGTTATGTCGGGTAGCCATATACATATTGGGATTAACCATCTGTTAAAAACATAAAACGAGATAGTTTTTATTCCGTTCTGCGGTTACAATAGGTGTATGGCGACACTACAAGATTATCGGAATGAGCGGCTGCGTAAGCTGGAAGATTTGAAAAAGCTGGGAGTTAACCCCTATCCGGCGCGTTCGGCTCGAACGCACAGTATTCCTGCGGTGCACGAGCAGTTTAGTCAGCTGGAGGGGCAGACGGTTACTGTTACTGGTCGGATTGTGTCTATCCGTAAGTTTGGGAAGCTTGCGTTCATAGTCATAAAAGACCAAAGCGCACAGGAGTTACAGCTCATTTGGCGGCGTGATGATGAAAAACAGGCTGACTACGCAGACAGCGAACTATCCCAGCGCGACATTCCGCTACTCGACAGCGGCGATTTTATAGAAGCCACCGGGGTGGTGGCGCGGTCGCAAACCGGTGAAGAGTCGGTAGAGCTGACGAAACTACGCTTGCTCACCAAATCACTACGTCCACTGCCGAACAAAATAGATGGCTTTACCAACAAAGAAGAACGCTTGCGCCGCCGCTACGTAGACATGAACGTGAACGAACATGTGCGGCAGCGGTTTATTCGCCGCAGTAAGTTTTGGCAGGCTACTCGTGAATTTCTGCAGGCCGAGGGCTTTACAGAAATCAACATTCCCATACTGGAAAACGTGGCTGGTGGGGCAGATGCAACACCATTTGTGACCCACATGGATGCGCTTGACCAAGATTTCTACCTTCGTATTTCGCATGAGCTACCCCTCAAGCGACTGCTGGTAGCGGGGTACGAAAAGGTGTTCGACATAGGTGCTCGGTTTCGAAACGAAAACTACAGCGACGAACACCTCCCCGAACACGTTGCCATGGAATGGTACTGGGCGTATGCCGACTGGGAAAAGGGCATGGAACTTACCGAACGGCAAATTCGGGCGGTGTGTGACGCCACGTGGGGCAAGCGGCAGTTTACACTGGCCGATGGCACGCAGGTAGATTTTGGGGCAGACGATACGCATTTTCCGCGCATTAGCTTTGTGTCGGTGCTCAAAGAGCGGTACGGCATAGACGTGTTCGAATCACCCATGGAAGACATACAGGCAAAGCTCCGCGAACATAAGCTTGAAGTAGAAAAGCAAGATAATCGCCTTCGCAGTCTCGACAAGCTCTGGAAAAACTACCGCAAAACCCTTGCTGGCCCCGCGTTTCTCGTAGACATGCCAACCTTCATGCAGCCACTAGCCAAAATGCAGCCAGCTGACCCTCGCCTGACCGAGCAGTTTAACCTCGTGTTTGGCGGAAGCGAAATGTGTAAAGCCTTTAGCGAGCTCAATGACCCCATAGATCAGTACCAGCGTTTTCTTGAGCAGCAAAGCTTGCGTGATGCCGGTGATGCTGAGGCACAGATGATGGATATAGACTTCGTAGAGGCACTAGAGTACGGTATGCCACCAGCTTGTGGGTTTGGGTGGAGCGAACGTGTCTTTTGGTCACTCGAAGGTGTGAGCGCGCGCGAAGGCGTGGTGTTCCCGCAGTTGCGCGCCGAAGTCGATGCCACCACCAAAGCCGTCTATCCGGAACTATATAAAAAAGCAGATGTTTGATATTACGGACGAATCGTTTCACGAACTTATAGACCGCGCGTTTGAATCGCTGCCGAAAATACACCGTGACCGGGTGAAAAATGTCGCCATCGTTACGGCAGACGAACCAACCGAGCAGCAGCGGCGTGAACTGAAACTGCATTGCAACCAGACGCTGTTAGGGCTGTACAGCGGTGTACCGCTCCCGCAGCGCCAGGGCAGGGAGCCGCTTGTGCCAGATGTTATCACGCTGTTTAAATTCCCGCTCCTAGCCGAAAGCTATGACCAAGCATCTTTGTACGAAAACATCCGCCACACTTTGTGGCACGAGGTTGCGCACTACTACGGTCTTGACCACGACCAAATCCATAAACTCGAGAAGTAAGATTTTTCAGCGGCACCACAGTGCTTTCAGTATCACAAAATGCCACACTTTTTATCCGGCCGAGTAGAAAGTGTGGAAAATGGTTGTTGTGAAATGAAAATGCCCGCATAAATTGAGCGGGCATTTTCTATGAGCTGAAGGACTATTCTGTTGGTGTAGTATGAGCGGGACCGGCAGCTTTGCCGAGGTACGCTGGGCGAATCTGGAACAAAATCCAAAAACCTATGGCTGTACAAACAAGACCAAATAGGAACGAACCAAAGCCTTGACCATCAACAAAGAGCATAAGAACCGAGTACGCCACACTTAAAAGACTCACATAAAACAGATAATTCCACCCAGTCTTTTTGTGCTCTTTTAGCGGTGCATACGCCATGAAGTAAACGAGTGCACTCACTACGCTAAATGCCATCGCGAGCAATACAAAAAACGTAAGTTCGTTCGTAGAAACAACTTCACGTCCTCCGTAGGCTTTATTCAGCTCGTTCGCAAAGTCTGCTAGGCCATTTGTAACGCGGGTTGCGTTCCATAGGCTCCACGCCCCAAACAGGCTGGCTATTGCGCCAATCATGGTTAGTACGTGGGCATAATTTACAAAGAAATCGTATAGTCCCTTTGGCATCTTGGGTGCTTGTTTGCCAAACACATCATTGAGTTTGTTTTCTATGCCTGTAACGTCTACCACGGTGACCTCCTTAGTTATGCACCGTATTGTAGCGCAACTTAGTAATTATTGAATGTACGATATCTTACACAATAATCGAGCTGACAGGCTCGGTTCCTCTGGTATAGTTACTATATGCGAGCAGTCATTTTTGATTTTGATGGAACTATTGCAGACAGCCTACCGGCACTGCTGCGCATGTACGATGATGTGCACGGAAAGCCAGTGCACCGTACCCAAGAAGTGGTAGACAGCATGCGCAACAAGTCAATGTACCAGATTGCGCGCGAGATGGGGTTGCCGCTATGGAAAATAGCGTGGCTTGCGGTGCGGGGGCGGCGTATGCTCCGGCGGCATTTACGAAGTATACGGGTGTATCCCGGTTTAGCCGAACTTATTCGTGACCTCTATGAAGCTCGCGTCAAACTCTTTGTGGTCAGCACCAATCATAGTGAAAATATTCGCAAATATTTGCAGTGGCATGACCTAGATACGTATTTCGACGGCATTTATGGTGGGGCACATTTTTGGTCCAAGGCAAGTACGATGCGCCGGGTGGTAAAGTGTGAAGGCCTGGATACATCTAAGCTATGGTGTGTCGGCGACGAGAAGGTTGATGTGGTTTCGGCACGCGGTGCGGGTCTACGAATAATCTCGGTGACATGGGGGTACAGTAGCAAACACGGCTTGGAGCTCCTGAAGCCGAACAGATTGGTTACCACGGTAGATGGCCTGCGGAAGGTACTAAGTCGGTGGATGAAGTAGTTATAGAAAAGCTGGTGCACGGCGGGCAGGGGCTCGGCACATTAGCAGACGGCCGGAAAGTGTTTGTGTGGAATGCACTGCCTGGCGAAACCGTACGAGTGCGGATTATTAAGAAAAAGCGGTCATACGCTGAAGCGATTGCCGAGGAGATACTAAAAGCCTCACCAGAGAGAATAGACCCGCATGAGGACAATTATCTTGCCACAAGCCCCTGGCAAATGATGACCTTTGAGGCCGAAAACTGCTATAAATCTGCAATAGTCAAAGAGCTTTTTACGCACGAAGGTGTTGCTATTCCGTATGAGAACCTGGAATCTTCTGGGGAAAAAGGAGACCTTTCGACTTCTCCGGCTCGTGCCGGATTCGCTCAAGATGACAGAGCTGTAGTATCAGTAGGTTCGGAGTTTCATTACCGCAATAAAATGGAATATTCGTTTTGGGGTGATGATGATGGCTTGCACCTGGCGCTCCACCAGCGGGGCAGTCATGGTAAGCAAATTGTGCAGGGTAGCGCACTCGCGCTGCCGGCAGTAGACGATGCGGCACGGGCAGTGCTGAGCGAGCTGCAACGGCTCGATCTGCGGGCGGGCGACTTGAAGACCGTGATTGTGCGCTGCAACCAAGCAGGGGAGGCAGTAGCGGCACTTTTTGTAAAACCAAGTAAATTCCCCAGATTGAAATTGCCAAATGCGGTGAAATCTCCAGTTTCAAAGGACAGTCCTGTTAGTGCGCTCAAGGGGCTGCGGGTGTACCACTCAAACCCGCGTTCTCCCGCATCGGTACCAACCACATTGCTGTACGAACTGGGCGACTGCGGGCTGCGCGATAAGCTGCTCGGGCAGACATTTTCTTACGATGTCGATAGTTTTTTCCAGGTGAATGAGCCGGTCTACACGCGGGCGCTAGAAAGTATTCGGGCGCACTGCCAGGGCGACCCGGTAGATATGTACGCTGGTGTCGGCAGTATTGGTTTGTCGGTCGCCGAGAGGGAAGCCATACTTGTTGAACTCGATTCCAGGACTGCGGCAATGGCGCGCGCCAATGCTTGCGACTCACCGGTCTTCGCTGAGGTTGTCGAATCATCGGCAGAAAAGGCCCTCGAGTACATCGACGGGTTGCGGCCAGTTATTTTCGATCCACCCCGGGCCGGTTTGCACGCAAATGTCGTCAAGCGCTGTTTAGAAGTACGGCCTCCGCAAATTATCTACCTCAGCTGCAATCCTGCCACCCATGCACGCGACCTTGCGCTACTCCAGTCGGCCTACAAAATGACACATTTCGAAATCTTCAACTTTTTCCCACGGACTCCTCACATCGAAACACTAGCCGTGCTGCGTCGGAAGTAAAAATACCAACCACACGGTATTTTTCAGTTTCTCATCCCGCCCTCACTGGCCAGAATACGCCTCTACCTCCTCACCATATCCAGATATGCTTCGTCGGTACAGACGTATTCTAACTCAGCGATTATCGGGCTGAAAAATCCGAAAATACTGTGTGGTTGGTATACAATACACGCATGTCATACATGAGGGAACGGTCGCGGCCATATGAGCCAGGGCAAACTGAGCCGTATAAGGTCAGCCGCAGCAAAATTGAGCTGTATATGCAGTGTCCGCGCTGTTTCTGGCTAGATGTGCGCCACAAGATTACCCGGCCAAGCAGCCCGCCGTTCAATATCAACAAGGCCATAGACGAGCTGTTCAAAAAAGAGTTCGATGTCTACCGTGAGCAGAAAAAACCACATCCGCTCATGAAACAGTTTGGTCTCGATGCTGTGCCGTATACGCATAAAGACCTTGATACGTGGCGACATAACTTTACAGGGGTGACCACCCTTCATGTGCCGACAAACCTGCACGTCTTTGGGGCAGTGGACGATGTGTGGGTGAACCCAGCAGGTGAACTCATGGTGGTTGACTACAAAGCCACCGCAAAAGCCGAGCCGGTAAAAGCACTTGGCCCAGAGGGTGGCTGGCAAGATATGTACCGTAGGCAGATGGAGATTTACCAGTGGTTACTTCGGCAAAATGGTTTTGCGGTGAGCGATACGGGCTATTTTGTGTACGCCACCGGCAACCCTGGCAAAGATGCCTTTGATGGCGTAGTCGAGTTTGAAACCCACGTGTTCCCGCACACGGGCAAGAGCGACTGGGTAGAGCAAACTCTGCGCGATATGAAGACCTGCATGGAAAACGACGATATGCCTGCCATTGGCACCGCGGCCATGGGTGGTCCTTGCGAATTCTGTTCCTACGCCCGCTCCCGCACCAGCCTGACGCTATTAGCTCTTCAGAAAAAAGGCATGTAACATATGTTGACTTTAAAGTTACTTTGGAGTAACTTTAAAGTATGAATAGTCCACAGTATATTACAATCCAAGAGGTTCGGCGCAATCTACCCCGCGTGTTGCGAGATATTGCTGCGGGTAGAAGCTACACAGTTATTTCTCGTTCGGAGCCGATTGTAACGCTGCAACGTTCAAAAACTAAGGATGCACCCTACGAAGCAACAAGTGCGATGGAGCGCATGCTTGCTGCAGGGGCTGAAGCCCGAAAACAATCAGCCGCGAGCTTGACTCGTTTGCCCAAGGATGTTTCGTACAAGGAGCTCTATACCCAAGACATGGCGAAAAAATATGGTGTACATTGATACGAATATCGCTCTCGAGGTACTCCTGGAAGAACGGGTGTCACAGCAGGCGGTTATTGCCTATCTGTCGGGACAGGACAAGGTGTATATGAGTATGCTTACCGTGCACCATGTGTGGCATTTTGGCCGCAAGGTGGGTATAGCAGAAAGCGTGCTGGCGGATTTTGTGGGTGCAGCTGGACTTATTCCACTGTTGCCAGAAGATTATGTTTGGGCACGGAAGCATGAAGCGGGCAGAGACTTTGAAGACGCACTTCAAGTAGCAGTGGCCCTCAGAGCGGGCGTGAGTGTATTTGTGACGCTCGACCAGGCACTCGTACGGGCGTACGACGGAAAAGTCGGATTTGCCTTTTTGAACCCAGCTGCTCTTAACTCTTAACCCGTAACTCTGTATACTAGTTTTATGCTAGATATACAATTTATACGGGAGAACGCCGAGCTGGTGCAACGCAAGGCGCATGAAAAAGGATACAAAAACGTTGACGTGCAGTCTTTGCTAAAGGTAGACGAAGAGCGGCGCACACAGCTGACGGCGGTTGAGGAGCTGCGGGCTCAACGTAATGCTCTGACCGATTCTATGAAAGGCCAAAAGCCTTCTCAGGAGCAAATAGAGCAGGGTAAAAAGCTGAAGGATGAAATTGCCACTCTCGAAAATGAGCTGAAAGTTACAGAGGAAAAATGGCAATCCCAGATGCAAATGGTGCCAAACCCTACATTTGATGATGTCCCACTGGGCGGCGAGGAAGACAGTGTAGAAATAAAACAGGTTGGGGCGCAGAACAAAGGCGCAGCAGACCACCTGGACTTTGCTGTTGCGCGTGACTGGGTAGATTTTGAGCGGGGTGCCAAGGTGGCTGGCGCAAAGTTTTACTACCTGAAGGGCGACCTGGCACTGCTTGAAAACGCCATTACCCAGTTTGCACTCGATTTTGTAACCAAAAAGGGCTTTACCTATATGACGGTGCCGCACATGGTCAGCAGCCGGGTGGCGACGGGTGCGGGGTTCTCACCGCGCGGCGACGAGAGTGGTAACGAATACTATGTAGAGGGTGAAGATTTGACGCTCATCGGCACAGCTGAAGCACCGCTTACAGGCTACCATGCCGACGAAATTATCGACGAAGACAAACTGCCGCTAAAATATGTTGGCTATAGCCCATGCTATCGCCGTGAGGCAGGTACATACGGCAAGCATACGCGGGGGTTGTTCCGTGTACACCAGTTCAATAAGCTTGAAATGTACATCTTCTGTACGCCCGAGCAGAGTCGGGACATGCACGAGTTTATACTAGCTACAGAGGAAGAACTGTGGCAAGCGCTTGGTATACCGTATCATGTTATCAACATTGCGGCAGGTGACTTGGGTGCGCCAGCGGCTAAAAAATACGATGTAGAGTACTGGTCGCCGGTAGACCAAAAGTACCGCGAGCTGACGAGCTGCAGTAACTGCACCGATTTTCAGGCGCGTAACCTAAACATTCGCGTTCGACGTAAAGATGGCAAAGTGGAAGTGCTGCACACGCTGAATGGCACGGCCGTATCTCTGGCGCGCTCGCTCATTGCTGTCATAGAGCATTACCAAACAGAACGTGGTACACTGGAAATACCAAACGTGTTACGCCCGTACATGGGCGGCAGAACTGAGATATAAACGGTAGATAAAGAAGGAGTCACATGATTCACACCGTCAGCGCGGAGGGTTTTGACCTGAGCCCAAAATTGCAGAAATATGCCGCGGGGAAGATAAAAGATATAGAGAAATACGTTCCGCGCAAGGCTCGCGAAGCGGCGGTGCTGGCTGTTCACTTCAAAGAAGCAAAAAAAGGTCAGGATAAAACCTGTACTTTAGCATTGCAGCTCCCGCATGGCACGTTGGCCGCCAAGGAAACTACTACGCACATGTATGCAGCATTTGACATAGCGGTAGTTGAAATTCGCCGTCAACTGGCAGACTACAAAGGAAAACATAGCAAATATGGTTTACGACACCGCCTAATTCGGCGGCTAAAACGAGAAAAAGCTATCGCCTGAAACAGTACGCGTTGTAGACGGAAATGTGCGAGACGTATAGAACTTCCTTTTTCCACTCGCATCCCTAAAAAAAACAGGGTACAATAGTGTTTGACGAATTACTGATGTATGTGGAGGTACAGAAAAGTCTATGAATAGAGTTTTAAAGCGTATTCTGGGTGACCCGCAGGCCAAAACTATCAAGCGCCTGAGGAAACGTGTGCGGGTTATTAATGAGCTCGCGCCGAAGTACGAAAAAATGACCGACAAACAGCTCCGTGAGCAGACAGATAAGCTGCGCGCACGGCTTAAGAAAGAATCTCTGGACGGTATACTGCCCGACGCATTTGCACTGGTACGTGAGGCCGCGACGCGTACGCTCAAACAGCGTCATTACGACGTACAGCTTATAGGTGGTATGGTTCTGCACGAAGGCAATGTGAGCGAAATGAAAACCGGTGAAGGTAAGACGCTTGTTGCAACTGCGCCGATGTTTTTGAACGCGCTCGGCGGCAAAGGCGCGCACCTGGTGACGGTGAACGATTACCTTGCGCAGCGCGACGCCGGCTGGATGGGTCAGGTGTATCATTTTCTCGGTCTTTCGACCGCAGTAATCAAGGCCGACCACTCGTATTTATTCGACCCAAAGTACGTCAATGAAGAGCACGAAGATGAGCGTTTTCGGCACCTCAGACCATGCACGCGACAAGAGGCCTACGCGGCGGATATAACCTACGGCACCAACAACGAATTTGGCTTTGACTACCTGCGCGACAATATGGTTCGTGAGACAGACCAGCTTCGGCAACGTGAACTGAACTTTGCCATTGTCGACGAGGTTGACTCCATACTTATAGACGAAGCACGGACCCCGCTGATTATTAGTGCGCCAAGTGTCACGCCAGGCAATGCCTATGCGCAGTTTGCAAAAACGGTACGCCAGCTGACCGCCAAGCACTATGAAGTTGACGAAAAGCGGAAAACAGTGGTGCTGAACGACCTGGGCGTCGACAAAATTGAGAAAGTGCTCGGTATAGAAAATCTGTACGGCAGCGATAACATCCGCACCCTGTATCACCTAGAGCAGGCACTGAGAGCGCAGACGTTGTTTAAGCGCGACAAAGACTATGTGGTGACAAATGACGGAGAGATTGTCATTGTCGATGAGTTCACTGGTCGCTTGCTGGCGGGGCGTCGGTACAACGAGGGGCTTCACCAGGCTATAGAGGCAAAAGAAGGCGTCGAAGTGCAGGAAGAGTCCATGACACTTGCAACCATTTCGTTCCAGAACTATTTCCGTCTCTACGATAAGCTAGCCGGTATGACTGGTACGGCCATGACTGAAAGTGAAGAGTTTCATCAGATTTACAAGCTCGATGTCGTCGAGATTCCGTCTAACCGCCAAATCATTCGTGATGACCGCAGTGACCGTATTTACCGGAACGAGTCCGCCAAGTTTAAGGCAATCGTCCGTGAGGTGAAGGAATTGCACGAAAAGGGGCAGCCAGTACTTATTGGTACTGTTTCTATAGAAAAGAATGAAAAACTTGGTGGCATGCTAACCAAAGCGGGTGTGCCGCATCAGGTTCTGAACGCAAAAAATAACGAACGCGAAGCGAAAATAGTGGCCAAAGCTGGCGAAAAAGGGGCCGTCACGCTCGCAACCAACATTGCTGGTCGCGGTACTGACATCGTACTTGGCAAGGGCGTCAAGGAGCTCGGCGGATTGTTTGTGATTGGTAGCGAACGGCACGAATCGCGTCGCATAGACAACCAGCTGCGTGGTCGCGCCGGCCGACAAGGCGACCCGGGAGCAACCCAATTTTATGTGAGCACCGAAGACGACCTTATGCGCATATTTGGAGCAGAACGGATTGGCAAAGTGCTCGACCGGCTGAAGGTTGACGAAGATGTGCCGATTGAAAACCGTATGATTACCCGTAGCCTTGAAGCGGCCCAGAAAAAAGTTGAGGGCTTTCACTTTGACCAGCGTAAAAATGTGGTGCAGTACGACGATGTCATGAACCGCCACCGCAAAGCGACCTACGCTATGCGCAAGGAAATTTTGCGTGCCGATGACATCAGTAAACGCGTGAAGGCTTACATAGAGGAAGAAATTACTTTGCTTGCAGATTCACCACTGCGCGCCAGTGAAGAGTTTGAGCCAGCCGTGCAAGAGCTACTACCGCTTGATGAGGCCGCACTGGATCGTGTTTTCTCCAAAACGCAAGATACGGTAAAACCGGTGCTTGTCGAGGAAGCCAAAGAGCTGTATAAGGGCCGGGAGACAGCCTTCACCCCTGAAATTATGCGCCGAGTTGAGCGCGACATATACTTACAAATCTTAGATAATCTTTGGATGCAGCATCTTGAAAACATGGATCATCTCCGCGAAGGCATCGGCTGGATGAGTGTCGGCCAGCGTGACCCACTTGTTGAGTATCGACGCCGCGGACAGATGATTTTCGAGCAAATGCAATATGCGCTTCGCCACGATGTTGTTCGAGCAATCTTCCACGCAGAACCAATTGAAATGGACGAGCTTGACCGTCCGGTTGAAACCGAATTGACTCGAGCGGCTCGCGGCTCTATAAGCAACGCCGGGCAGATTTTAGACGATGAAAAACAGTTCGATGAGGGGGACTTTACAGCGGGGAAAAAGCCATCCCAGGTGAAATCCACTGCGAAAGAACGCGCCAAGGCAAACAAACGCGAGCGTCAGCGCAAGGCAAAAGCGAGGAAACGGAAATAGGGCAGAGGGCAAAGGGCAGAGTTAATAAGTCTCAGTCACCTGCTTTCACATATGAAGCACACAGTTGAAGAAATTACCCTAGAAAACGGCGCCAAAGGTCTTTTGGTGCACGTTCCAGATGCAAGCGTTATGAATGTGTATATTAACTTCCGGGCGGGGGAGTATTTGGTTGACAGGGCAAAGTGGGAAACGCCACACCTCATGGAGCATATATTACTCGGTGCGAATGATGAGTTCCCGCGGGCGCGTGATTTTCAGGCAGAAGTGGAAAAAAATGGTGCCTACAGCAATGCCTCTACCGATGTATATGACATTGTATACGAGCTAGAATGTGCCGATTTTGAATGGGAGCGAGTAACACGACTGCTGCGCACCGCCATAGACAAGCCGTTGTTTTTGCAGGAGGAATTTGACGCAGAGTTTGGTAATGTTCGCGAAGAGTTGGCCGCTCGGGCTAACAATCACTACCGTCAACTTGGAGCGTCGAGCAGAAAAGCCTATGGCCTTGTCTCGGAAACAGATAGAGAACGCTTGGTGCTTATGGACAACGTCACGCTCGACGACGTGCGTGAACATTACCGGCGAACGCATACCTCAGATAATATGCGGTTTGTCATAGCGGGCAATATAACTCCTGCCCGTAAGCGCAAAATTGTGGAAATGCTTGAAGAAATTCAGCTTCCTCGTGGCGAGCGATTTATCATGCCAGATGAAGCAGTGACTGGCCTGAAAAAACCAGTGTGTATTCCGAACGAAACAGTCGACACGGTGTATTTTTACATCGACACGTTTATGATTCGCCGGCTTGAAGAGCGAGAGATTGATGCGCTTGGGTTAGTGAACGCGCTGCTCACCGAAACACTCTACTCTAAAATACTCGGTACGGCCCGCGAAAGAGGGCTTGTCTATGGTATGAACAGCGGGTTCCAGCAAATCAAGCTGAGCAGTAACCTGTGGTTTGGGAGTCAGGTTTCCGCAGCGAATGCGCCGGCACTATTTGACATCATTATTGAGCAGCTTGGTAACCTTTTTCGGGGAGAGCTTGCAGAGGCAGACATTAGTGCCGCACAGGCATATGCGATTGGTCGTTACCAGCGAAGCGCACAGACAGTTTCGAGTACGGCCGCTGGCTACACGGGACGGTATTTCTTTGACGAGCACATCGAAGATTACTACGGGGTACCAGAGCGTATTCAGGCCGTGACAAAACAGGACATTATAGATGTGACCCGGGCAATGTTTGCCGATAACATCGGTGGTCTCGGTGTATACGGAAGCGTTACGCCACAGCTTGCAGATGACTTGAGCAAGCAGCTAGCCGTTCTTTGGCAACAGGTGGCTTAAATGGAAGAATCCCTTCGTTCGGCGAAAGCACTGCAAGATGCCGTACACAGCGCACTTATGCGAATTGGCTTTGATGTCATGAAAAATCGCTATGCAACGCTCACGGGTATAATAAACGAGCCAAGTTTTTGGAATGAGCCTGAGGCTGCGCAGAAGACAGTAAAAGAGCAGGCGACACTGGAAAAACGGATAATGCCGTGGGAAAAACTGCGGCAAAGTATTGACGAGGCTATTGAGCTACTAGAAACCGGGGATGAAACAATAGAGATAGAGATGACTTCCCAGGTGAAACAGGCCGAAAATGACTTTGCTGAGCTAAAAGAAGAGCTAAAATTTTCTGGTCCATACGACGAGCACGACGTCATTATAAGCCTCCATGCTGGTGCGGGTGGTAGCGATGCGCAGGACTGGGCGGGTATGTTACTGCGCATGTACGTGCGCTGGGCTGAACAACAAAATTACTCAGTTTCTATGCTCGAAGAAGCGCCTGCAGACGAAGGTGGAATAAAGAGCGCAACGCTCGAAATAACAGGGGTGTTTGCCTACGGAAAGCTCAAAAGCGAACATGGTGTTCACCGTCTTGTACGGTTGAGTCCTTTTAACGCCGAGAGTCGCGAAACCAGCTTTGCCAAGGTAGAAGTGATGCCCAAAATTGATACGCCCGAGGCGGTTGAGCTAGACGAAAAAGACCTGAAAATAGATGTCTACCGTAGCGGTGGTCACGGCGGCCAAAGTGTCAACACTACCGACTCGGCCGTACGAGTCACGCACGTGCCAACAGGAATCGTGGTTGCTATACAAAACGAACGCTCACAGCTACAAAACCGAGAAACTGCTATGACGATTCTTCGTTCACGGCTCGCTGCGCTCCAGCTAGAGCAGCATGCTGAAAAGGTGAGTGAGCTAAAAGGCCCAAATGAGCAAGCTGCATGGGGTAACCAAATCCGCAGCTACGTGCTGCATCCGTACAAACAGGTCAAAGACCTCCGCAGCGGATACACCAGCACCGACCCAGACGATGTGCTTGCGGGCAACCTAACCCCCTTCATTTCCGCCTACCTTGATAATATCCTAGGAAGCTAAGAGCCATCATGCTTTTGGTTGGTCAAAACTGAGGGTGTATAGTGACCACATATCTAATTGAAAGGAATGTATGGGACGAACACCTGAACAGGTAGGCACAGAACTACATGGACTCGAACAACGAGCAACCGACCCTGCTGAGCGATGGAAGCCAAGTCTGCGCGATGCGCTTAGAAGCTTACGCATTGAACAATCAACGCTGCTAGGTGTTGGCGATGGTGAAGCTATGGATTCAGCACAGGTAGGGCTGGGCCGTTTTGTATTACCACACGCGGTTTCTCAAGCTGTGTACGAAATAGTCGCAAGTGATATCGTGATGGCATCTGCAACAGAGAGCGAAAGAGCACTAAATGAAAATGACACTGAGCGCTGGATTGCATTTGAGAGAAGACATCTTCGACTGCCTTCAATCGATAGCGGCGATGACGGCTTGAGACTGTGGCAAGGCAATACGGGATCTCCAATGGGCATGTTCCGTATAGATGCGATTGCGAAAGGAATTGGCGCTGATCGCGAGCGGCTGAAAGAACTATTGCGGGCAGAAGGCAACGTTAGTCAAGTTGTACTAAGCCCCAATTGTCCAGACACTTAGACATGAGTTACTGTTCCTTTCCATACCGCTTCATAGTGCTCCATTGGCGGCAGGTTATTGCAGCTGCTATGCCGTCTCACGCGATTGTATTCGTTCTGCCATAGTTTCATTGCTTCGTTGAACGCGACGACATCAAGCTCGGTCGTTTTGGTGACGTGGTAAAACTCTTCTTCGTCTGTCCGATGGCTCCGCTCGACAAAACCATTATGTTGGGGTGTACCCGGTCGGGATAGCTTGTGCTCGATGCCCCGGTCGAGCAGGTACTGCGTGAACGGGTGGATACGTCTGAGCTCATGGTCACGCTTTTTGTTACCGCCAGTAGACAAATTGGTGAACGTGGAGTGGTTATCTGTCTGGACACATTCCACCGTAATACCAATCGATTCGTAGAACGCCAGGGCTTCACGCACAAAGGCGATTGAGTTGCTATTCGACAAGCCATCCTTGACCGCCAGGTACCGGATCTTGCTGACAATGTCTATCGCTGTAAACTGCTGTCCCGACTCCGTCGTTTATCTTCGTCCGGACGAACCGGTGCAGCCTTAGTGTCAATCTGCACTCGGTAGCCTGGATAGGGCGCGTAGAACGGTCTCGTTGGCTTTTTCTTTGGATGTTTCTGGTGCTTTACGAGGTCGGCTCGTTCAATAATGCCGCGGACAGCTTTCTCGCCAATGGATATTCCAGAGTCACTCATCTCATCGACGATTCGCTTCGGGCCATAGGATAGTCCCAGCCTGATTTGTAGCACCAAATCCTCAATGTCTTCATTCGTCTGCCAGGATACCCTGCCTTTTGGTCCAGGCTTCTGCGGGAACAGTTCGATCCGCCAAGCATAGATAGTATCCCGATGGATCCCAAACATTCGGGCAGCGATTGCCGCGCCTTTCGCATCGGCTTCAGTTAACACTCGTTTACGATAGGCAATAACTTGATGTCGGGTTAGGTTCTTCTTCATACACATATGCCCCAATTCTACACACCGAGGTGTCGGAGGGATTGGGGCTTAGTATACAACGTTAGTCAAGTACACTTGGCAAGGTCTGAAGAATGGCTTTTTGGAATCGCAACCGGATACCATCATTTCTTTAAGGCACGAGTTTCGCACTTTCACCCATTCAACCGGGCAGCCAGCGCAAGCTGGATGCCTGGTTTTATGACCTCCCAATCTTGTTGGTATAGCGTCGTTTGGTCAATTAGCCTTCTCTTATGTTTTCGTACCCAGGTAAGCAAAGCTAACCCAATGTGGTTTCTTTGGGCTCGGCCAAGATTGGCCTGACAGCGGGATAAGCCACAGGTTTGTTTGAGCTCTCGATGCAGTACCTCGACACTCCAACGGCGCTCGAAGTATTTCTTGACTTGTTCGCGGGTGAGGTCAGTACGACTTGTACCAACATAATCCGTGCGGCCGTTACTGGCCTCAAACCGGAAGACTCTGATCCACCCATAGCCTTTCAGATATGTCACCAAGCCTGTATCTGGTATATCTAACTCTCTGAGCTGGATATGTGGCTTACCGACTAACCGGTTGCTCCTCAGCCCCATGACCCAGTCCCAGCCATGAGAGCGAACTGCCTTAAGGTTTTTTAGAGAGCCGTACCAGCTATCCGCAACAACCATCTCCGGGCGTAGCCCTCTCTGTCTTGTGCTACTCAGCATATCCTGGAAGTGATCATTCTTAGTCTTGCCGTCTTCTGGCGGGTTCCAGATGCGGTAGTCCATAGGAATGTAGTGTTCTGTATCTACTTGCCACAACGCATTTACAACGCCAATCCCTCTGGTGATGTCATGCTTACTTCCCGCATACTGCCAGTTCACAAGCTCCATCTTGCCGCTTCGGCTTTTGTCGATGACGACATCATCGAAGACCAAAATGCCAGGAGTGGCGCGAACTTCCTTAGCGGCAGCTTGCCACAGGTCTTTGGGCTGTATCTTTTCAGATGCTAGCCAACGGGAGACGCTGTCGTGAGAGAGCATGGCATTGTCTGGGGCTACTTCGCTCAAGCTGAGCGCAGAATACCGTGAGGAGGTGACCTCCAGGAATGAGCAGTACAGCTCACGAGAACATTTTGAACGAGACATGTTTATTTTCCTTGTTTACGAAAAAGCATGACTGACGTCATGCTTCTAGGCTAGCAAAGAATTGGGGAGTGCGAAACTCGTGTAAGGTTGTAGATCCTTTTGTCATGCCGAAGCACTCCGCCTATCTTTTAGATGATGTCCTTCGCGTATATGAAATTGGTCTTATGCAGGGGCAAGTTTCGCACTCGAGTGCAGAAATATAATGAATCTGATCTAGGGCTATGTGGATTAATCTGTCGTAATCGGGTAAACATGGTCGGAAGCGATACATGCAGTCCGGATGGTCTTGAAGATTACCCTAACCTCAGTTCGACATAAGCCAGCCGCCTAGGCTGGCAGTAACAACGGCTCCGTCAGGAGCTGCTGTTCTGTATTGCTAAAGTGTAGGCTCGGCTTCTTTGGCTGCAATTGGTATGCAATGAGGCCAGAGAACAGGTTGACCCCAAAGTTCACAGGACTCCGGTGTCTGATGTGTTCAATCTGTTCTTGGTTCTTCAGTTGGTCGTTGATAGTCTCGATGATTGATCTGCCTCGGAGCATGAGTTTGTCCATGAGTGGCAAAAGCCTATTCTTCATGTTCCTTCTGATGCCAGTTATGAGCCTCGTGCCTTGTCCCCAGAGCGCTGCAAACAAATCCTTAGAAATGTAGCCTCGGTCACCAAACAGGTTGCCTTGCATCTTTCGGGCGAGCTTAATGACAGTTTCAATGTTGTTATCCGGCACATTACCAGGTGTGATAAAGAAAGAGATGATCTCACCGTGCTCGTTCACTATGAGATGGAGCTTGAATCCATAGAACCAGCCCATGCTGCTCTTGCCACGAGCTGCTAGCCCTTTGAACACCTTGTTTCTCCGTATCCTCCGGTTATGGCAGACTACTAGCTTGGTAGAATCGATGTAGTTGGCAGTGCTCGGTGTGCTGAGCAAGCTCACCAGCATAGTGACCATTGGCGTGGTTACTTCCCCCATGAGCTCAACGAACCGGCCGTAACTAACCAGATTCGGAAAGTCCGACCGAAGATGGGCGCAGACGTAATCAAGGTAGTAGTACTTGAATGTTTTGTGATTGCTCTGATGGAAGTGGACGATGATGGTCAAAATTTCGCTGAGACTCATGCGGCAAGGTTTGTTACGGTACGCGAGCCCCAAGGTCATCCGTTGTTTTCGCCAAGCAGGTTCAAACTCCTTGCAGAATTCATCGATGAGGTAGAATAAAGCTACCAGTTCCATATTGGTGTCTCCTTTGTTTTTGGTTTTTGTTGATCCAAAAACAGAATAACAGGGCTCACGCCCTGTTATCTAGACAAAAACGAGGAGACTCTTATGTCGAACTGAGGTGTTGGTAAGGATTTTACAGTGTACGCATTTCCGATTGCACTACAGCTAGATGCCGCCCCAGCTCGAGTACTGGCTGATGTGGCTACCACATAACAGGGCAAATTTGACAATGTGCCTGCATGCCTGCTATACTGCCTGCATGCCTGCAAATCCACTCACTACACAATTTACCATCCGTAACGTGCCGTTACCGGTTAGCCGGTATCTGCGTCGTCGTGCCGCAAACTCGGGAAAAAGTGTCAACGCAGTTATAGTAGAGGAGCTTGTTAAAAGTGCAGGCATGGCGACCCAGACAAAAGAGCTTTCGGTTGCAGAAAAAGCGAAAGATCTTTTTGGGGTAGGATTCGACCCAGAGGCAAGCCGCATCCTAGACGAAGATGATAAAGCTCAGAAAGAGCTGATGCGCCGAAAATGGGCTGAAGATGATTATTGATACGAATGTGTACCGAGCTTTTTGTGACGGTGACGAAACCGTGTACCGTGAACTTGAGAAATCGACCAAAGCAACACTACCGCTTGCTGTAATTGCTGAGATTCATAAAGCATTTTGGGCTGGAACTATGCGCGAACAAAATGAAACAATGCTAAACCAATTTCTGGGAAAAACCGGCGCAGAAATACTTGAACCCAGTATGCGCACTGCGGAGTATTTTGCGGAGTTATGGTATTTCTGTCGCCAGAGGGGAAGAGTTCTCTCGGATAACGATTTATGGATTGCGGCAACGGCGCTTGAAATGGGCGAGCCGCTCTTGACGCTCGACAAAGATTTTGCGGTTTTCCGTGACTACGCCGGCCTCGAAGTAATCGTGCTATAATACTGCTAATGATTTTGCTGGATCGGGTAACGAAAACATACGGGAAAACTCTTGGCTCTGCGCTCGATAGAGTGAGTTTGCATGTGGAGCCGAAGGAATTCGTGATTGTTATTGGCCAGAGCGGTGCAGGGAAATCAACCTTGCTTAAACTGCTCACTCGCGAAGAGCGACCGTCTAGCGGCAAAATGATTGTTGGAGGCATAGACTATGACAAGCTGTCCGACAAAGACATACCACTGCTCCGGCGTAAAATAGGGGTTGTGTTTCAGGACTTCAAGCTGCTTCCGAACCGCACCGTGTTTGAGAACGTTGCTTTTGCACTGGAAATAGTGGGAGTCAGCACCAAAGAGATTAATAATACGGTACCGAGAGTGCTAGAAATTGTGAATCTGAAAGATAAGGCAAAGCGTATGCCGGTAGAACTGAGTGGCGGCGAACGCCAGCGTGTTGCTATAGCCCGTGCAATCGTGCGTCAGCCCAAAATTCTCATTGCCGATGAGCCAACGGGTAACCTCGACCCCAAACATGCCTGGGATGTCATTACCGTGCTCGAAAAAATCAACCGCTACGGCACCACTGTGCTTTTGACTACGCACAACCAGGAAATAGTAAACAAACTAAAAAGACGAGTTATTACTATAAAAAATGGACGTATTGTAAGTGACCGTGCAAACGCACAGTACAACGAGAAACCACCTGTCACGAGGAGCGTCTAGCATATGGGCAGGCGTACGACGACAACAGGCAGAATAGTACGAACTGGCTTTCTGTATTTTGTGCGCAATGCCTGGCTCGCTATTGCTGCCATGGCGACGATGATTATTACTCTTACAATCATTTTGTTTTCCATAATAGTGAACGCCACATTTGCAAATCAGGTCGACCAGATTACCAGTAAGATTGATATTTCAGTGTACCTGAAAGACGCGGTTACATCAGCTCAGGCAAAAAACTTTGTTTCTAAAATTGAGCAACTACAAAATGTAGAGGAAGTGACGTATCTCGATAAGGCTGCGGCACTGAGGGCCTTTATAAAGCAAAATGCAGGTAATGACAAACTGCTCGCAGCAGTAAACGAAACAGACAACCCGCTACCGGCCACCATCAAAATCAAGCCGAAGGACCTGAACAAAATGGGTGAAATTCGCTCCTTTGTAACCAAACCGGAGTGGCAGAAACTTCAGTCAGACCCTATTTCTGACAGTGGTGAGCGACGTGCTACCATAGACAAAATTACCCACGCCACAAACATTCTGCAACGAGCCGGTATTATTGCCGTCGCGGTGTTTGCGCTTATATCCGTGCTCATCATTTTCAACACGATACAAATGGCAATTTTCAACCGTCGCGATGAGCTGCAGATTATGCGCCTGCTCGGTGCAAGCACCAGCTATATTCGCGCACCATTTGTTGTAGAGACGGTCATATACGGTGTGCTTTCGGCCATTATCTCCATACTTATCATCAACGCGCTCTTTATTACGGCCTCAAGTTCTTTGCAGGCGACAAGTTTTGGACTGCTCGACATCAGCTATAGCCAGCAGTACTTTCAGGAGCGTTACTGGCAGCTGTTGCTGATGCAGCTTACGCTTGGTATACTAATTGGTGCTGCCTCATCCGTGATTGCCACGCAGCGATATCTGAAATTCAAAACTCCGAAAAAATAAGACAAACCTTAGGATTCAGCCTTTCCGTCGGATAGGCTTTTTCGTCTCTCGGCCCAGCGTACACCTACTGTATAGACGAAATATATACAAAATCACAACATTCTATCGAATATACGGAGGGTTGCTAGTAGTGAAGAAGTGTGATATCATAAGCATGTTCGTTACAACACATAAACGCATGCAAAAAAAAGTCTCTCAGTCTGTTTCACGTCATTTATCTCATCCTGCACGGGTTGGTTTACTGGTGGTGAGTAGCCTTATATTTGCGATGGGCGCTGCTATGCCGGCATGGCGTCAGTATGTGTGGGCAGAGGATTACCAGGCGCAAATCAATGCGCTTACGCAACAAAATGAAGCAAATCGTTCTGCATTGACCGACCTTGAGCTTGTAGCGCAGGGCTACTCAGATGCTATACAGAAACTTCAGCAGCAAATTGATGGCTTACAGGCATCAATAAACGCAAATATGGATTTGCAAGCCCAACTCCAAAAGCAAATTGCCGAAGCGCAGGGTGAAATAGATCGTCAGCGGGCTATTCTCGCCGAAGATGTAAAGGCAATGTATGTCGATGGCACACCGAGCTCACTGGAAATGCTTGCGAGTAGTCGTGATTTCAGTGACTATGTCGATAAGCAAGAATATCGGTCTCGTGTACAGAATAAGCTGCAAGATACGCTGAAAAAAATTGCCGAACTGCAAAAACAACTCCAGGTACAAAAGGCCAAGGTGGAAACGCTTATTAAAGATATGCAAATTCAGCAAGGACAGCTCAATGCCGACCGGGCTAAGCAGTGGGAGCTGCTCAATCTTAACGAGCAGCAACAAGCAGCCTATGATGCACAAATAAAAGCAAATAACAGCAGGGTGGCACAGCTTCGTGCGGAGCAAGCTGCAGCAAATCGTCGTTTAACTGGTGGCACAGTCAGCGGGGTTGTTGCGGGCGATTCTTCACGGGGTGGTTATCCTGCATCGTCTCCCAGCCCCTGGAGCGGTAGCTGGGGAACTAATTACCCACTCGATAACACGATAGATAACTGGGGCATGTATAACCGCGAATGCGTGAGCTACACGTCATGGAAAGTATATAGCACCTACGGGTATATGCCCTATTGGGGTGGCGTCGGCAATGCAAACCAGTGGCCAGGTAACGCTGCTCGTGCAGGGATCCCAACAGGCTCGACGCCTCGTGCCGGTTCGGTTGCTGTCTGGAACGTCGGATACTATGGTCACGTCATGTGGGTCGAAGCAGTGAATGCCGATGGCTCAATCTGGATTAGCCAATTCAACTACGATTTCCGAGGCAATTATAGCGAAATGCTGGTTAGCGCTGGCATGGCATCGAACTTGACGTATATCTATTTTGATGAGATGTAGCCGCGCTTTTTACTTGCGCAAACACACAAAAAACCTAGTACCTCTCGCAGGAGCGACGTACCGTGCAAATACCAGTTATACAAAAAAGTAGAGCAAAACGTATTCATGTCCGGCGGGTTAGTTTGTCGAGCGAAACAACTACAAGTAGCGTTATACAATCAAAAAAGCCGAGCCAAGGAAAAAGGGATTTCGGAAAGCAGCTAATACAACGAACCACACAGAATTTTCACAAGATTAGCCCTATTTTCGCTAGTCAAAAAAGAGGATTGTTCTATGCCGGACTATTCCTTGGTATTATGGTGGGGTACATAGGAGTTTCAAGCAGTATTGCTTATGCTCATCAGACCGTTCGAGCAGACCACATTGTTAATCATGCCATAAATGAACCTATACGAATCGTCTTTACTCGCCCAGTCAAAAGCGGGTTGCGGTATAGCTGGCAGGAACACATTGATGGTACGTGGACGTTCGAAAAACAGCTTGGTGGCGTGCGAGCGCTGGTATTTACCCCCAAAGCAATGCTTGCGCCAAACTCGGTGTTGCATCTTCAGCTCAAAAAGGTAGAGCCAACAGCCGATATTATGAGGCTTAAGTCACATTTCGGGTGGCTCAGTTAATCTGTTCTCTCAGAGAAGAAACTACGGAGGATTGTAATTGTACGCTGTTTTGAGGTTCCTCTGTGTGCGGTTAGCCTGTCTTTCCAGACACCAAATCTACCTTCTAATGCGTTGGTGGTATTGGCTGGGTTCTTGCCAGTATCTCGTTGGTACGCTTGCATGTAGTCGTGCTGGTAGGTAAACAAATTGTCCAGGTTGCGGACGAGGCTGAAGTAGGCTCGCCTGGTACGTTCATGAGCGTATCTTCCTGTTATGTCATCTCGCTCTTTGAGCCATGAGCCGTACTGTTCGTACCAATCCGCCAAGGCAGCTGCAAACGTGGTGATGTCAGTTCTCGTGAGGGTAAGTGCTATGTGTCTCAGTGCAACGTTCTGCGCAAGCCTGGGTCGACGAGTGAGGCATCTGGTCATAGCCATGAGTTGATGAAACTGACAGTACTGTACAGGTATGGCATGATCTTCTAGCATTGTCTTCACGCCTCTACGCCCGTCAATGGTTGCCATGATGATGCAGTAGCCTAAGGACTCAAGTGTATCTGTTGCGACCTCATAATCCCTGGTTCGCTCTGTCCCCTCCAGAACGGCATAGTAGAGGACAGTGTTCTCGCCCAGGGCTGTATTCGCAGTAGGGTCAATAACGACTAACATACCCCAGCCATCAAAGTAGGTGACATCCATGACGACGGCAACCACACGAGGCTTGTGGACAATAGCTGGTGGCACATATGCAGCGAGACATGATCGTATACGTGTCTCACCGACCTTATGCGAACGGGCGAGATCACGGACTGTTCGGCCATCAAATGCATACTGATGCCAGAGTTTTTTTAGACGTCTGTCTGGTCGTGGTTTACTTTGCCATGATGCACCGCAATCTTCACAAACATAGCGTTGTAAGCCACGGCGTATACCATTCTTCTTTACGTTGGTACAATGAAAAAACGGACAGCGTTTCGCTCTCATAGTTTTTCTCCTAATTAGTTTTGCAACCTTAGGATACTATGAACAGCGAGCCTGTCCGTTTTAGTTGAAAGTAAGCATTAGCAGCAACCCGAAATGTGACTTAAGCCTATTATGAGCAACACTCCCAGCGAGCAGACTGTTCAGGTCGTCACGGAGCGCGCGCCTCGAATCACGGCTCAAACTCCGGCAAAAAATGCCGAGTTTGTGCGTCAAAATAGTGAAGTTTCTGTTCGTCTGAGCGCACCTAATAAAGGGCTGAGAAAACTTGTCTTAAGTGGTGATATACCCGTGGTGTCGCCGAAGCCATCTAGTCGAGATGACGTTCTCTTTCGGTGGAAACTGACGGGTCCGCTAGAGCAGGGTAAGTCATACCATGCAGAGGTGCGGGACACGAAGCAGAGCAGCGAAAAGCAAGTTGTTGCGGTTTTTGCTTTTACGACAGTGGCGGAGCCGCGTGTTTCAGCCAACGTCACTGGCTACATTAGCCCAAATCAGACAATTACACTCGACTTCGACCAAGATATGGCTGCTACTGAAAACAGTGTCCAGTTTGCCATGCCCGGAAAGGGCGCTTGGCAAACTAAGCGTCAGTACAGTTTCACCACAAGCTTAGTTGTGCCTGGTACAACATACTCATACAAAGTTGCTGCTGGCACAACCTCTATGCGCGGCGGTGTTATTACGGCAGAGAAAGTTTTTTACGCGCAAACGCCGGGAAACGTAAAGGTTGTGAGTGCATCACCATCGGGAACTCGTGTGCCACTCACTACCTCATTAAGCCTTAGTTTTGACCAGGCGGTCGACCGAAGCAGCGCTGAGAACGCGTTTTATATACAGCCACATGCTGCAGGAAGTTTTAGCTGGTCAGGGAGTACCATGACCTATAAAGTGTCTGGCTTGAGCGAGCAGACAACATATACTTACGGCGTTTCGGTGGGGATTAAACCCGTATTCGGATTGACCGGGGGTGCCTATAGCAGGCAGTTCACAACAGTGCCGCCCGTACGTAAACTTGCGGTTCCGTACTATCGTCAGGCGTATTCACTAAGCTGTGAGGCAGCTTCATTGCGTATGGCACTTGCGTACTACGGGATAAGTGCCAGCGACATGGATATTCTTACCAAAATTGGCTATGCACCGCAGCCAAGGGACATGGCTACCAATACGTGGCAGGACCCAAATGTTGAGTTTGTTGGTGACGTGAACGGCAGGCTAAATGTTACTGGCTGGGGAGTATATGCGGGACCTGTCGCGAAGGCAGCACAGTCATATGGTCGCAGTGCAGACGTTATATACTATCCTTCAGCTAGCAGTGTTGCTTCGGCTATCCATGCCGGCCGGCCAGTCGTTATGTGGGGTGTTATGGGCTGGACAGCAGTGGACGACAGCTGGAACACGGCAACAAGTGGTGTCGTCCATGCGGCCAAAAACCAGCACGTACGATTGGTATACGGGGTTGAAGGAACCGCAGAAAATCCAATAGGGTTTTTCCTGCACGACCCGCTTCGGGGGAGCGTTTATCTGAGTGCAGAGGCGCTACGGGCAAGCATGAATGGCGGTGGGCGCCAAATACTTGTTGTGTACTAGCCCCGTTTAACGCAGCAGCTTATAAAGTTTGAACATCGCATAGTGTGCGGTCTTACAAACGAAATCTACAGGGTTAGCATGTTCGATGCGGTAGCCGCCAAAGCGTTTTTTGAACCCGGTCACACCGCCGAGGTCATGGCCCTTTACATCGTCCGTCACACCACCAAAGTTTAGTAGCGTGCAACCGCGTTTTTTGGCCTCCTTCACAGCCGCCCATATGACGCTGTAGGCGGGTGCAATCTTGCGAAAGTCATTGCTAGAGCCGGCAAAAACATAGTGAGCTTGCTTGTCGTAGAGTACGAAAAGTCCGGTTGCGGCTGGTTTACCATCTATGCTGACAAGCACCACAAATCCTTCATCATCGCTGAGGGTTTTTAAGTAGGATTCGTAGTAGTCTTTGTTGAATATGCCAAAACTGTCGCGCTCGCCAGTGGTTTTCATGAGGGAATAAAACGTTTCCAGCGGTGCTTCGCTTGGTTTCAGAACGGCTATGTTTGCTTCTGCCCGTTCCGCAAGGCGTACATTGTAACGGGCGTGCTTGTGAAACCCCATCCAAATAGTTTCTTCCTCTGGAGAAATGTCTAGCACCAATTCAGCGCGTGGTTGCAGACTGGCTGTTCGGGCAATTTTACTTGGGATTGGTTTTTTTACAGCGGTAGACTTCACTTCGTCGCTGTCGATACGGACAAATGTACAGCCGAGCTTATCGGCGAGGGATCGGAAAAAAACTTCAAGGTCTGCCACGAGTTCAGGCGGCCACTCTGTAGAAATTGGCCCGTACGGACAGTATAGAAACTTGAGCCCGCCCGGAGCGCTGTAGATAACCCCAAGTCCAAAGCCAAGGAGTTCCGCTTGCTTCAATATACGAATATAAACGACTTCTTTGCCGCTATTCTCCTGCAACCTGCCATAAAACGGTGCTTGTAAGAAGGTGACCGGTCCATGCTGATTACCGAGATATGACTGGCTGGCGGCCTCGTAGTCCTCTACAGAACATCGCTGGATAGTATAAACGCCCATGGGTACTATTGTACACGAGCTTCGCCCTCGTCAAGCCTGCTCACGTACGAAGTATCTGACACTACTGCGGCCACGGAGCCGGCCATGCTCGCATCTGGCTGAACGAACATGTATATACCCAAACACCCCAGCTTTCCGATTTTTCACCCATTCTTTCCGGTCAAAACCATGCCTAACCTGTTAGAAAACCTCGCGTTGTTTAACTTTTCCAGCTTCCTTCATAGGCCGCTCGTACTGGTAAAAGTACTCACATAGTCGCTCGAGCGGCGTCGCCTTGTCAATGCCTTTGTGTGGGCGTACACAGTTGTAGTAATTCACAAACCTGGTAAGGGCTTTGGCTCGCTCCTCACGACTGTTAAATACCTCGGCGTTATGCCAGCTCTCCATTAGTGTTCGGATGGCTCGTTCGGCTTTGCCATTCGTCTGCGGACACTTCACTTTGGTGAACTTCTGGGTGATGCCAGCCTCGCCACAGGCTTTCATGAAAGCATGTTCACCGTAACGGCCTTTGTACTCGGTGCCATTGTCGGTTAAGATTCGTTCAATACCATAGGGGCATTGAGCCAGTACAGTACTGAGGAAATCCGCGCTACTGAACATGCTCTTGTCGGGGTAGATACCAACGTACAGCTCTCTTGAGTAGTCATCAATAGCCACAAACAGATATTCATGGCCGTCCAGCTTCGTTTCGCCCGTAAGTAGTGGTAGACGTTTAGTATCCATATGCAACATCTCGCCTGGATAGTCTTTCTCGTAACGTTTGGCAGTCCGGGCTAGTTTATCTTGGATTGATCGCTCAATTTTGCCCAGCCGCTTTAAGCCGTACTCCAGGCATTGGTAGCGTTTGTTAGTACTGACGTGCAGGCTGTAGTCATCCCGCCGAGCCCGAGTGAGGATCTTTTGTATAGTGGGGTAGGACACCCCATATTTGGCAATGAGATCTTTCTTACGTAAGTTGAGGACAAAATAATCCTCTGCCAATGCTTTACGTTGAAACGGCATGAGCCGTGTTCGTTTATGTACTACCATAGTGGTAGTCTCCTCTCGTTGGGTTAGTTAGTTGGTTGTACTCTAACTTTTACCATGGAGGAGGCTACTTTGGTTGTCTAGAAAGTTAAATAACGCTCGGGGATTTTACACCTAACCTTCTCACCATATCCAGAGATGCTTCGTCGGTTATTCATGGTTTTGTCCCAGGAAATCTCTGGCTGAAAATTTCAGAAAGTTGGGGTGTTTGGGTATACTACTAACTACATGCAAAATGCACAGAAGAAGGTAAAAGCGGGGCATATTTTCACATGGCAGCGGCTGGCGGGCTTGTGGGTGCTACTGGCCGTATTTGCTGGTGGGGTGTTTATGGGGCAAAGCGGTCTGTTACCGGTGCGTCAGCCGTATACTTCTCGGACTGACTTACCCAAGACGTTTGACTACTCTCAGGTAGACAAGGTCTATCAGGCCCTCAAAGAGAATTACGACGGCAAACTGAGCGAAGAACAGGTTTTAAACGGCTTGAAGCACGGTCTTGCAACCAGTACAAAAGACCCATACACTGAATTCTTTACCGCAAAAGAGGCAGAAGAGTTTAATAATGATTTGCAGGGTACCATTAGTGGGGTAGGGGCGAAGCTGGAGCTCGACCAGGACGGCAACATCGTGATTGTGGCACCGCTGAGTGGCTCACCGGCCGAGGCAGCTGGCTTACGCGCAAAAGACATCATTACCACCATAGACGACAAGAGCAGCTATGGACTTACCGCAACAGAGGCGGTGCTAAAGATACGGGGGCCCAAAGGCACAAAAGTAAAGTTGACCATTGTGCGCGACAAGAAACAGCAACTCGATTTTACAATTACGCGCGACACCATACATGTTCCGTCGGTAGAATCGAAAATTCTCGAGGGTAACATCGGCTATATGCAGGTGAGCCAGTTTAGTGATGACACCGACGAGCTCGCCCTAAAGGTTGCCCAATCATTTCGTGAAGCTGGCGTAAACAAGGTAATTTTAGACCTTCGGGATAACCCGGGCGGTGAGGTTTCTGCGGCTGTCGGCATAAGTGGTTTGTGGCTAAAAAACGGTCAGACAGTCGTGCAGCAACGCCGCGGTAATACCACGTACGCCACCGACGCGGTTTCGGGCAGTCTGTCGCCTCTGAAGGGCGTAAAGACGGTTGTGCTTATGAATGGTGGCTCGGCTTCTGCCTCAGAGATTGTGGCACTCGCCCTGCGCGATGAAGCCGGTGCTCGGATTGTCGGTGAAAAAAGTTATGGCAAAGGTGTGGTGCAGCAACTAGTTTCGTTTGACGATGGCAGTTCGCTAAAGGTGACAATTGGTCGGTGGTACTCCCCGAAAGGTACCAACATAGACAAGACCGGCGTGAAGCCCGACCAGGAAGTGAAGCCTAGCGAAGAAGATATTAAGAACAAAAACGACGTTCAGCTCCAAGCCGCCCAAAGCTGGTTGGGACAGTAACTCTCTACGAGAAACTTTCAAGTTCCAAATAACAAATTCCAAACAATACCGAAATTTCAAATCCTAAATTCCAAAATGAGCAGCAGCGATAAGTAAAGTCACCTGTACCTTTTTGTTTGGAATCTTAAGTTTTGAATATTGGAATTTGTTTGTCATTTGGAACTTGTCATTTGGGATTTCGAACAACGAAGGCTCATCCAATCATTAGTTATTGATGAATGGCTTGGTCATTAAGTCCGTGTTGCGCTAGCGGCTAAAACAGCGTATGATTGGTGGGATAAACGGGGAGTTTAGAAGCGTGAGTGAGAAGCAAACGAAGTTTGTGTTTGTAACAGGTGGTGTGCTTTCGGGGCTCGGCAAGGGCATTACGGCAGCCTCCATTGGAAACCTCTTAAAAGCTCGCGGACTCTCGGTAAACCTCCAAAAATGTGATCCGTATTTGAATGTCGATGCCGGCATGCTCAACCCGCGCGAGCACGGTGAATGTTTTGTTACCAAAGATGGGGCTGAAACAGACCTCGACCTCGGTCACTACGAACGCTTTCTTGACCAAGAACTTACCCGCGAAAGCTCACTTATGAGCGGCCGTGTACTGCTGGGTGTAATTGAGGCAGAACGGAGCGGCAAATTTGGCGGCAACACCGTACAAATTATCCCCCATGTCACCCGAGCCATTCAGGACCACATACTGAAGGCGTCTGAGGGGTTTGATGTACATATTGTCGAGATTGGCGGTACGGTGGGGGACTATGAAAGCCTATCGTTTGTGGAGGCCATACGGGAACTCGGTATGCGCGTCGGTAGTGATAACTGTCTATTTGTTCATGTGGTGTATATGCCATATCTCGGTGCGAGTCATGAGTTCAAAAGTAAACCTGCACAGAATTCTGTACGCGAGCTGCGCGGGCTGGGTATTGCCCCAGATATACTCGTGTGTCGCAGTGAAGATGCTGCGCCGGTGAGTGTCAAAGAAAAACTAAGCCTTTTTACGGGCGTAAAACCAGAGGCAATCGCGCTGCTGCCAAATGCCGATAGTATTTATGAAGTCCCTCTTACTCTCGAAGATACAGGGATTGCCGATGTCATTAGCGAGCAACTATCGCTCGATGTCACCAAGCCAGACCTGCGCGAATGGCGCGCGGTTGTGGACAAAGCGGTTTCTAAGCCGAGCCAGACGGTTCGAGTAGGCGTGGTTGCGAAATACCTCGATAACTCAGACACATATATGTCTGTGTTTGAGGCCGTACGGGCCGCAGCATGGGCAAACGATGTGGCAGTTGATATACAGTGGATAGATGCGCCAAAGCTCGAGACTGCTAGTGACGATGAAGTTGCGGCTGAACTTGCGAAAGTTGATGGTATTGTAGTGCCCGGTGGGTTTGGTACGCGCGGTGTCGAGGGGAAAATTCGGGCAGCGCAGTATGCGCTGACGCACAAACTGCCGTATCTTGGGCTTTGCTATGGCCTACATATGATGGTGATTGCCGCAGCCCGACTGCACGGTTATGAAGATGCAAATACAACCGAGGTTAACCCGGATACTACGGCGGCGGTTATAGATACCATGGAAGGGCAGAAGGGCAAAGAAAACACCGGTGGCACCATGCGGCTTGGCGACTATGTCTGCCACTTTGAAGCAGGTAGTCTTGCGGCGAAACTATACGGCACTCAGGATATTGTGGAGCGGCACAGGCACCGCTATGAGGCTATGGGGAAATACGTTTCCGAGTACGAAAGCTGGGGTATTCGTGCCAGCGGCATGAACCCAGATAACGGTCTTGTAGAAGTAATTGAGGGTGTGGACCATCCGTTTCTTATGGCAAGCCAGTACCACCCTGAGTTCAAGAGTCGCCCCAACCGCCCGCACCCTATGTTTCAGGGTTTCATCGCCGCACTCAAGAAGTAATCAACCAATAACCCCTGCACGCTTGTTATTTTCATCCCAATCTTGTCATTCCCGCCCTTTAGTCAAGTTGAGGGGAAATTCCGGCTGGGAATCCATGTTTTTCTGTGTTTTGTCATGCTGAATTAATTTCAGCATCCATACGTAGCCATCGAGGTTTGTGCGCCCACTATCCCTTACAGTCTCACTAAACTTTCAGTCACGTTCCGGCAGTTCACGGACTGCCAGGTGACTGGGGCCTTCTGTTTTCAAAAGCAAATGCGGGCTTTCGCGCCCGCACTACGACTTCTCTTTTGTGCCGACAAAAGAGAAGCAGAAAACCTCGGCACGGCTTCCACAATCTCTGTGGCTGTTGTGACATGCTACAACGCAAAAACACTGCCACGTCGCATTTTTGCATTTGTTGTAGCGAGCCACAACAGCCATGCCGGGATTGCTCCAGAGTGCCATTTCTAGCTGTATCGCTTCGCGATGATTTCTGGCGGCCTACGGCCGCGCTCTTAACTCTGTTCTCATGTGTCTCTTGACTCATGTCTCTCATGCAAGTACCATTAGCAGTATGGATGATACAGCAGTACCAAAACCGAAAAAGATTTTGCTTGTAGAGGACGATGATGCTCTTGCGAGCACCTATTTAACGCGTTTACAGGCCGAAGGGTTCGACATTCGCCGCGTGGCAAACGGAGAAGAGGCTCTGGCTGCAGCCAAAGACTATAAACCAAACCTCGTAGTTCTCGATGCCATGATGCCCAAAATTAGCGGCTTTGACGTGCTGGACATACTGCGTAACACCCCTGAAACGGCTAACCTAAAGATAGTCATGCTCACAGCACTCAGCCAGGAAAGCGATAAGCAGCGTGCCCAAGGCCTTGGCGTAGATGACTACATGGTAAAAAGCCAAGTTGTCATGAGCGACGTCGTAGACCGCATAAAATTCCACCTCGGCGTATAATCAAACACGTGTATTCAAAAGCCCCCGCACAAGGGGCTTTTTCATGTAATACCAACAATACATTAATCCTAATATTGACTTATTAAAAAACTTATGCTAATATGATAATCAGTTTAAAAACTAATTCAAAAGGAAAAGAAATGACTTCAGAAACACAACCAGTATTAACAGGGGCACAAATGGCTGCTGAAATGGCTGCCGATGAAATGCAAAGACTTCAGGGAGAGGCCCATGCGCTTCATGCTGCGGGTGATGATGCCCGTGCGGCGGCTACACAGGCATGGAGCGCGCTTGCCGGAGGGCAGCCTGTATATGATGTACAGGGAAAGCGAATTTCCCAGACAGGAAATGACTATTCCGTTACGCATCCGACCAGCAGCAAAACAATGTTTTTCAAGGCAGCGCCAAAAGATGTGATGGATATAGTTCATGGCCGGGCGTTGGAGGAAGACGCGGCACGTACACAAGCAGCAGCAGTCGCTTCCGAGCGAACTGGAGCTGCACAAAGTGGAAGTACGCCAAAAAAAATAGGTAGACTAGCTACACGTCTATTTAAAAAATAATACCGATAATTCGTGACACGAATGAATACCACGCTAATAAAGATTTAGGTAAGCACTAACCTATACATGTAGGCACTCAATACTCTAAGAGAACTTCCTAGAGGCGCTCTGGTCTTGTAAACATAGAACATCTTCTCATCTTAAAATAAGGCGGGGCAGGTTAATAGTAACAAAAAACTTAATTGACTTATTATAAAGCTTGTGCTACTATTATATTCAGGAAAAAAACAAAAAATGAGCGAACAATCTCCGTATTCACCAGTCGCAGTAATGGAAGGTCCAAACCCGGCCGCTGCTAATCTTACCCAAACGGCAAGTACTCCACAAGAGCAGCTTGAGCTTCAGCATATGTTTAGCTTGGATAAACTTCAGACTGGGGCCGCCTATGATATTAACCCAGACGTGTCTTTGTACCCCTCTGAAGATATTAATCAACCATCGATTCTGCAGGATGGAACCACCATTACGGTCGTTGCTGAAGTCGGTATCCCTACAAAATGGGATGAGCCAACGGAAAAACTTGTCGGAGCCTTAAATTTTGCAGTTCTTGCCTGCAAAACCCCAGAAAACACCATTTATTACGCACTGGCAGGATTGCAATCTGATGAAAATGGCAAGATGGCGATTGCGCCATCATCTTCTCCCCAATGGCTTGACCCGCGTGCAGGGGTGTTGCGCCTTGGCCGTAAAAATGAGGAACATTTTGTAGATGCTACTGCAATGTGGCCGAAAGCTGAAGGATACGGTAATGCAACCTCAAGGGAACATATTACGTTTACCGCCAATCCCGATGGCGGCTTGCGTATGAGTGCTGAGGGCGGAAACGGCACATGGGCAAAATTTGGTTCAGCAGAGAAGGTACAGGACAGCCCAGCTAGTCAGCCAGAAGATGCACGGCCAGTTGATGCTCTTGTACCGAGTAAAGAACTACGCTTTCAGGCTATTGAGGATGACCCAGCTTTCCAGACCATAGCAGCACCTTTCAAGGGTAAGCTTGATGAAATTAGGCACGCCCACAGTGCCGATATTGCGAGAGCGGATGCTGCTCTTTCTGATGCGGCCGGTAGGGGTCCTCAGGCATACAGCGCAGCAATGGCGGAAAGGACAAAAGCTTACGCTGCCCTAACTGAGGCACAGCGTTCAACTAGGGAAGCATACAGGCAAGCAATACTGCCATACGTGAGTGCTCGTAGGGAACTATTTAGTAATGACACTCAACCTGGGTATAACCAGCCTGGTGAAGCGCAGTATGATCAAACTAAGCAGGGGGTGGTGTCAAAGGGTGGCACAGGCGTAAGCAGGCGTTTGCCTGGCTTTACGCGCTTAGGCAACGCTACGTATACGAGTGAAACACCAAAGCTTGGTCAGCTTGTACTTCCTCGAGGTGCAACATGGCAAGGAGCAGGGGGCGGGTATGCATATATAAACGGTGAACAAAAAAGCACAAGTGAGCTTATTACGCAGCTTGCAGCCGACATGGTCGCTGGCACTGGCGCTGGCTACGACTTGCCGGTTACGTACTATAGAGATATCGCCGCTGAGGAAGAACTAAGTGATGGGCTCAAAGGAACAATGCCTGTTTATCGTATACACGAAGGACTTGCTTATGTTGTCGCCTCACGACTTGTATATGGTAATGATAAGGCACTTTATAGTGCGCAACAAATTGATCCGCGTACGCTCGCAAGGCTGTAAACAAGTGCTGTCAAATTGATTATTCTACAGTAACTTCGGTGCGGCGGACGGAGCGGCCGGAGAAGGTGCGGACTTTGCGGCTTTGCATTTTTACGGTGCCGTCTTTGGCGGCGTGAATGGTAAAGTTGCGGCTCATGGTCGTACCAGTACCGGCACGCTTGGTGGCGCCAACTTGGCGAACAATAACTTCGCCGTTTTTGACGACCTGGCCTCCAAAGCGCTTGACGCCAAGGCGCTGACCGACGCTATCGCGCGTATTCTTGGAAGTACCACCGGCTTTAACATGTGACATAGTATTCTCCTGGATGTGCGGTCGACCACAGACGGCACATTGCTGCGTTGCCGGGTGGTAGTGCTCGCTCACCGTACCTTTAGTACGGCTCGCTGCGCGCTTCACCGCGGCGCCTTGCACTGCACTCGTCTGTGGACAGACCTTAACAGTGGTTTGGTAACGCTTATAAATTATTAAAATAAAGAGGAAGTACGGTCGCTTTGACAGTTCTTACCTCAATCTTGGGGAATTATACCGGAAACTACCCCTGAAAGTCAACGGTACTAGCGCGCTTTGTCGCTGCGCAGTAATCGAACGCCGGCATAGACGATTGGTGTTGTAAGGAGCGACATTGCACATCGAAGTAGCCAGTAGGGTAGGAGCAGGCCAAATATAAACGATATGTTCTGGCCAAGCGTTTCACCAAGGGCGTAAAAAGCAACCGTAAGGAACACGAGCGAATCAACGAACTGAGAGATGAAGTTTGAAGCGTTGTTGCGGAACCAAAGGGCGCGTTTGTGCATGCGGGCGCGTAGTTTCGCAAAGATGGCTATATCTAGAAAAGCCGAAGACGCAAAGGCAATCAGACTGGCAATAGACATGCGAATAGAGTTATGAAAAACGGTGTCGTACGAGGCTTCGGTCCCGGCCGAACGAGCCGACGGCGGGAGGGCAGTGGCCAGTGCCGTGTAGAAAACGAGCAAAACTATGACGGCAAGGCCAGACACTACCATACTGCGGGCGCGTTCTTTACCGCGTACTTCCGTAACGACATCGGTAAGGGTAAAGAGGAGCGGCATGAGGAAAATTGCCACACTGGCACGCAGTGTGTAGTCGCCCAAGTGGCCGATAACAAATGTTTTTGCGCCCATAAGTTCAGCAGCCATAATGCCAAAAATATACAGCGCAACAACAAGGTCGCCCGGACGAATCATTTTTCTCACCCCTGTTAATTTCTCCATAGAGTCCTAGTGTACCTTATGTGCGGCGTAATGTCACGAGTTCACGGCCGACTATTTGCCCCTCGCGGTGATAGATGAGGTCTTCGTTACTTGCACGCTGAAATGCGACTCGCTCAAAACCCATACCTCTTATATGTTCTAGGAAGGGCAGGTGCTTTTGCTCGCGGCCATCAAACCAGCACGGTACAGCTAGGCACAAGCGACTGCCCTGGGGCAACTGCGGCTGGATGTTTTGCAAAAACCGTTTAAGGATAAGATTTACTTCGCTTATGGTTTGAGCGAGGATGGCTGAACTCGGTCGTTCGGTGAAAGGGCGGCCGAGGTAAGTTTCGCCGGCGACAACAATTTTGGAATTTGGAGTCTGGAATTTGGAAATTTGCCACTGGTGGGTGGTGGCGTCGGCAGCTTGGAGGGAGTATTTGGTATCTAGTATTTGGTATTTGGCGGTGAGCCAGTCGAGATTTGCTTCAGAGTACGCAATCATACGCGGTTCGAGGTCGGTACCATAAGCGCTGTAACCCATAAGCAAGGCTTCTTGTAGTACGACACCGGTGCCGCAAAACGGGTCGAGGACAACAGTCGGGTAGTCGGGTAGTCGGGTAGTCGGGCGAGTGGTTTGCGCGGGACTATCCAACTGTGCCGGCCAAGAACTAACTTCGCCAACAGCAAGATTAATGATGATTTGCGCGAGTTTGGGAGGCAGCATGCCGACACGAGCATCGCGTTTTGGTCGGCCGCGGTCGCGCAGGGTGTAGCCGTCTATATCCTGAACTGCGGTTGTTCGAGCAATGATAGTTTTGTTTTGGCAATTAATAATCAAAAGTTCGGCGCCATGCTCGTCTGTAAGATGACTATGAAACACTTGTGCGGTGCTTAGTTCTGCCGTGGTGTTTGGCACAAGCCTGACAGAACCATCGTGACGTGCACGCAGCACTTTTTTGAGCGTTAGCCCCAGAGCATTGATTTTGGCGGGTGACACGTCAAATCCGTAGGCAGACAATCCCAGGTGAAATTTCCCAGAGGTGGAGAGGGTAAATGCGGTGGATTTAGCCAGTCCTATCAGAGCTTTTTCAACTTGTTTCCAGCTACTACTTGGCACCTCGCCAATGACTGCTGCTAGTCGTGTGCTGCCGCCCAAACGCGCAAAATCTACTTCGCGGATATCAAGTATAAGTCCGGCTATGCCGGGTGCTATGTCTGAAACGGCATCTCCACCGTAGAGACTTTCCAGCTCTGCCAGCCCAAGAGCCGGCTGCCGCCCAAGTATACAGACAGTTTTTACCATACACGCAAGTATAGGGCATAACAGAGAAATTGACTATTGACATTTGTCATACATTTGATATACTTTTGGTATGAGTGATGCAATCATCAGTATACGAACAGATAAAACGACTAAGCAGCAGGTTGCTCAGTTTGCTGAATCACTGGGTCTAACAGTCAATGCATTCGCAACTATTATCCTCAAGCAAGCTATGCGTGAGGGCAGGGTAGTGCTCGCGCCAGAGCTTACTCCTACGGAAGAACTTGCGCAGGCGACGCGCCAGGCGCGGGCGGATAGAAAGGCTGGACGTAATATAACTGCGCCCATGCACGCACAAGACGCTCTCGCGCATCTCCGTTCACTATAATACGTGAATCACGAAACTCTACCCCTGTCATTCCGAGCGAAGTCGAGGAATCTCGTTGTTGTACTTGTAGTTAACAGGCGAGAAGAAGATCTTTCGACTTCGCTTTGCTTCGCTCAAGATGACAGGTTACGGTGTTTTTAGTTTCGTGATTCAGGTTATAATCTCTTTACGCTATGCAGGTACAATTTCACCGTGACTTTGACAAACAGTTTGCAAAACTTTCGCTGAAAAAACGCGCAAAAGTAATGGCGGCCGTTGCGTTGTATCTTAAAAATCCTGATGCCGCTTCACTCAGGCCGCACGCCCTGAGTGGCGAATGGCGAGGATGCTGGTCGATTAGCGCTGGCGGAGACTTACGGTTGCATTTTGAACTGGTCGATGATAACACCGTGGCATATTTTGTAGCCGTGGGCACTCACAGCCAATTGTATAAGTAGCGCTGAGTGGGTTAGAGGCTTATACTACATATCTATGGCAGAGCCTTCGTTTTTTCGGCGTAACTGGAAACTGTTACTCAACCTCGTAACGGTGTTGGCGCTCATTATATTGGTGGTGGCGATTCGTGGGCAGTTCAAGACAACGTTTGAGAATCTGTTTAAGGTGCACATATGGGCGCTGCTGCTCATCCCACTCATACAGGCACTTAACTACGATGCGCAGACCAGGTTATACCGTGACCTCTTTCTCATAGTAGGCAACAAAATACCGTACAGGGAACTGTACAAAAGTGCACTAGCCCTGAATTACGTGAACACGGTATTTCCCAGTGCCGGGGTCAGTGGCATCTCGTACTTTGGCGCGCGTATGAAGGGTGATGATATTACTGGGCCGAAGGCTTCGGCCGTGCAGCTTTTTAAGCTTATTCTGTACTTCCTTAGTTTTGAAGGACTCATTGTTATGGGGGTGCTTGCATTAGCGATTCAAGGGCACATAAGTAGCCTCATACTTCTCATGGCAGGTACAATTGCCACGGTAGTAGTTATAGCGACACTGGGTATGGGTTTTATTATTAGTAGCAAAAGTCGTATAACCGGCTTTTTTGCTTATATGACGAGCCTTCTAAACCGTATTATTAAGATTGTACGTCCAAAACATCCTGATGCAATTAGAATAGATCGAGTGCACCATATTTTTGACGACCTGCACGAGAACTATATGCTGATGACACGCGACTGGCGTAAACTCAAACGGCCACTTATGTGGGCTATGCTGGCTAGTTTCTGGGAGGTTTCAACGATATATGTCGTCTATGTAGCGTTTGGTGAATGGGTGAACATAGGGTCGGTTATTTTGGCCTACGCGGTAGCAAATCTTGCAGGGCTATTCAGCGTTTTACCCGGTGGGATAGGAGTATACGAAGGGCTGATGACGCTGACGCTTTCGGCAACTGGTATACCATCTCGGTTAAGTCTGCCCGTGACCATCATGTACCGTATGCTTGCCATGACCGTTCAGCTTATACCGGGCGCATACTTCTACCATGAGCATTTAGGCCAAAAAGAACCACCTTCAGTTGAAGTGAAACCAGATTAACATGTCACGTGTGACGTGTTACATTGGATTATCATTTATCCTGTAGCGATGATGCGCTTATAATGGTGACATGATAATTGGTAATGCATGGTGACAGGTGACAGGCAAATGGTTAATCCTGCTTTTTCTGTTAGTGATTTTGTGGTGGCGCTGAACCAAACGCTTGATTTTGCATATCCATTTGTAGGGATAGAAGGGGAATTGAGTAACTTCCACGTGAGTAAAAATAAGTGGGTCTACTTTGACCTCAAAGACGAAACGGCGAGCCTAAAGTGTTTTGCAACGGTATACGCGCTGCCCGGGCCGCTCGAAGATGGCATAGTGGTGCGCGTGGCGGGCTCACCGCGGCTGCATCCGCTCTATAACTTTAGTTTTCAGGTTCAGTCTATTGTGCCGGTTGGTGCGGGAGCACTTAGGCGGGCAGCAGATTTGCTAGCCGCGAAGCTAGAGGCTGAAGGTTTGTTTGACCAAAGCCGCAAGCGCCCGCTGCCGTACCCTCCGCGTCGAATCGCGCTTATTACCGCAGGAGATTCGGCGGCTTACGCAGACTTTATGAAGATTTCGAATGCTCGCTGGGGCGGGCTGCACATTACCCACCACAATGTGCTTGTGCAGGGCGAGCAAGCCCCAGAAGAAATTGTTGCAGCACTCAAACGTGTCAACGAATCAGATGCAGCACCAGATGTAGTAGTGATGGTTCGCGGTGGTGGCAGCGCCGATGACTTGGCGGCGTGGAGCGATGAGCAGGTTGTGCGGGCGGTGGCAGGGAGCCGTGTGCCAACACTTGTTGCCATTGGCCACGAAATAGACGTTTCTCTTGCCGAGCTCGCGGCTGACCGCCGTGCCAGTACACCGAGTAATGCCGCAGAATTACTGCTACCCGACAGAAAGGAAGAGCTACGACACCTGCGAGCTTACCTACGGCGACTCGATGAACAGCTTATGGTGAGCATTATGCGCCGCCGCACTGGTTTGGTTATGCTGACTGAAAGACTCGACGAGGAGCTTCGCCAAGTTGCTCAGCTTGCGCGGCAACGACTCACGACCGCCCGGACGCTGTTAGCTGCCTATGACCCGGTTCGGCCACTCGGCCAAGGCTATGCACTCGTGCAAACACCTGCCGGAAAAACGGTAACTCGTGCCGGCCAGCTACGGCCGGGAAGTGACATTGAAGTGAAGTTTATAGATGGAAAAGTAGCATCCCAGGTGAAAGCAGTACATACTAACAAGGAGTAATTATGAATAAAAATAGTACCCAATTTGACTACGCAGCCAAGACCGAAGAGCTCGAAGGTGTGCTGGCGCATTTGCAGGCAGAAGACATTCAACTTGACGAAGCGCTTCGGCTTCACGAAGCTGGCAAAAAACTCATAGTAGAGATAGAAGACTATTTACGGCACGCTGAAAATGAGGTGAAAAAGCACCTCAGTAAGGCGTAGTAGTGGAGTGGTTGCTGGTACTTGTTTTGTTGTGTCTTGGTGCCTTTGCAGCGGTTATTTTTTTCGGTGCGCCTTACTTACCGACGCTGCGGCCGCAAATACAAGCTGCATTTGCGCTGCTTGAGCTAAAGCCGGGGCAAACACTGCTGGAACTCGGCTGTGGTGACGGCAAGGTATTGGCCGCCGCCGCCGAAGCGGGTTACAAAGCGGTTGGTATAGAGCTAAACCCCATTCTGGCACTGGTTGCTTGGGCGCGCACACGCAAATATAAGGGCGCGGTGCAGGTCCGGTGGGGAAACTACTGGCGTATGTCGTGGCCCAAGGCCGACGCAGTGTATGTATTTTTGCTGGACTCGTACATGGCTAAGCTCGATACTCGGATGCGCCTGTATAAAAAACCCCTCGCTAGTGTGACATTTCGTATTCCAAACCGCACGGCAGACGCCGAGAAAGCCGGCGTATTTCTGTACGTATACCGCTAGCGTCTTGCATGTGAGGTCATATGTGCGTTACCATGAGCAGTATGAATACGATGAAAAATGAACGGGGGTCAGTTGCTGGCATTGTATTAGTAGTCTTATTGAGCCTTTTTCTTGTAGCCGCTCTGGGCTTTGGCGTATGGGCCTATATGGGTCGCCAAGACTATAAAAAGAACGTCGATGCCAAAATAAAGGTTGCAGTCGCAAAAAATACGAAAGAGGTGCAGTTGAAAGACGCTGCCGAGTTTGCCGAGGTTTCAAAACAACCCCTCAAACCGTACACAGGGCCAGAGGCGTTTGGGAGCGTGCAAATTAACTATCCGAAAACATGGAGTGCCTACGTGGTAACCGCAGCGGGTGGCCAGCCGCTAGACGCGTACTTTAATCCGGACTTTGTTCCATCGGCAAGCGACCCAAAATCGGTTTTTGCGCTTCGGGTTCAGATTGTTTCCAGTACATACAGCCAGACACTGACACAGTTTCAGGGCTTGCAAAAACAGGGTAAGGTAACAGTTGCTCCATTCGCCCTGCCAAAAACACCAAACCAAGTTGGCGTACGTATTGATGGCCAGCTTACACCTACAAAGCAGGGTAGTATGGTAGTGTTGCCGGTACGGGATAAGACACTCAAGTTATGGATTGAGTCGAACCAGTTTATATCTGACTTTAATAACATCATTTTGCCGAACGCCAGTTTTTCACCAT
The DNA here is from genome assembly GCA_016700375.1 of Candidatus Saccharibacteria bacterium. Taxonomy (NCBI): domain Bacteria; phylum Candidatus Saccharimonadota; species Candidatus Saccharimonadota bacterium. The sequence continues at coordinate 492,759 of CP065016.1, read as the reverse complement.
AATTTTCACAATATTCACGCTCGGTGCGCTCGGCTATACTGTATAGACGATACTGTAGCGTAACTGAGGGTAATTGGTGCAGCGAAATCATCGGACGAATGAGTTTAGTGAACAGGAAAAGCTTTTTGTAAGCCTAGCCGATGGCATAAATAACACCATGCTTCAGCTTGCGCTCCTCAGCGAACAGGCGCAATTGGCCCCTGGTGCTGCACAGGCCGAGCACTGGCAGGCCGTTCACGATGTGAGTCGAGCGTCGCTACAACTCCTTGAGGGTTATACGCTTACGATGCGACTGCAAGGCGGTACGGCAGAGCCGGAGTTTGAAGCGGTGGCGGTGACGAGTCTCCTGTATGACACGCTTCACTTGCTTGAACCCTATGCGAAACAGCTGCAAGTTAGTCTTGAGCTGGATGTGCCCGCTCGGTTGCAGCCTGTTATTACCGACCGGGCTATATTGCAGTCGGCACTCCTTAGTCTTGGACATGTCTTTATAGCTGCACAGTCCGAAAGCGACGCTGACACCAAAATAATCCAGCTTGGTGCCCACAAGAGCGGGCATGGGATTGTGGCAGGGTGGTATGGGCAGGGCGTTCAGCTGACGACTCAGGCGCTGCGGCGAGCACGTCGGCTGGGTGGCTGGGTGCAACAGCCGTATGGGGAGCTTGTGAGTGGTCCGGCGACAGGTGTTTTTATTGCAGATAGTTTACTTTCGGCAGTGTCGGCTCATTTGCACGTAGCGCGGTTTCATAACGCCTCTGGACTAGCGGCAACGCTACCGGCTTGTCGGCAGCTACAGCTGGTATAGCCATGCATGTACTACTCATAGAACCAGATGCGTTGCTCGCCAAAACCTACGAGGCGGCTCTGCGCACAGAGGGGCACCGTGTCTCTCGCGCTGTTACGGCACAGCAAGCGGTTGCCGCTGCCGATGCCGAGCAGCCGGATGTTGTCGTACTGGCACTTGGAATGGCGCGGCACAATGGAGTCGAGTTCCTCTATGAATTCAAAAGCTACACCGAATGGCGCGACGTCCCGGTTATAGCGCTAGTTTCACGCCTAAACCACGATATGGCCGACCATGGTAGTTTGCGCCGCGAGCTTGGTGTGCAACAGGTACTCATACGGTCACAGTTAACACTGAAAAATCTGTGTGAAGCTGTCGCAAGCGCGGGACAGTCAAAACCATGAACCATAAAAAAACGATTGCAATTGTACTGAAACGCATAGATTATGGCGAGGCTGACCGTATTGTAACGGTGCTCACTCCAGATGCCGGAAAGCTCAGCCTTATGGCAAAGGGAGCTCGCCGGGTAAAGAGCAAACTCGCTGGTGGCATAGAACTACTGAGTACCAGTGAAATCAACTACATTGTGGGGAAGGGTAGTCTGGACACACTCGTTTCATCGCGGCTCATTCGCCACTACGGCCAGATTGTACAAAACATAGACCGTACCATGCTGGCTTACGAACTCATAAAGTTGCTCGACAAAGTCACCGAAGACCAGCCCGAAACCGCCTATTATGAGCTGCTAGAGCAAACCTTTTTCGTCCTGGATGACCAAACTGTCTCTGTTGATTTCATCCGGGTTTGGTTTAGCGCCCAGCTCCTTCGGCTGGCAGGCCACACACCAAACTTGCTGACTGAGACCACCGGAGCGAAGCTGAGTGCAGAAAAACGCTACGAATTCGACTACGACAGCACGGCTTTTACACCCCGTGATGACGCTGCCTTTGGCGCGAACGAAATAAAATTCATGCGGCTGCTGTTCAGCGCCAACCGAGCGTCAGTGGTTGCCGCTGTGCAGGGCGGTGACCAGCTCGCCCTACGGTGCGCCCCACTCGTCCAAACTCTCCGCCAGCTTCACCTCCATACCTAAAACGCTGCTGCTTGCACTGATTAACCCTCGAGTGTAGTGTGGTGGCATGAGTCGTATGACGGACAACGTAGAGGCGATTACACCAGACTGGCTACTGAGTAATATACCGAATTGCGAAGCAGAAGCACTGTTTGTTAGGCAAGATAGACGCAACATTCCAGTTCTGGAGCGTCTGTACCTGCCCCTAGAGTATGATACGGTACTAGAAACAATGCGGTCGGGAACATATCGTCAATTGTTTTCGATGGTTTGTGACGCGCAGAAGCATGTGTCTCCCGAGTCTGTGGAAATTGTAGCTAGAAAACGAGACGTGTTGCCCCCGGGGGGAGTCCCTGTCGCGTTTCGTATCACTGCAAAAGGAAAGGAGCTTGAGTGGTATAGTTTGGGGGCCTTTGTGTTATGCGAAAGAATTGGAGCTATCCAGCATGTTGTTCTAGACGAGGACAAGCTAGGTGGTCGCGCCGCAAATGTATCATCCAAAGGACTAGGAAGGCTTACTGAAGCAAATATTAGATTTGCATTACTCGAAATACAAACCAATGCGCCCCCGACGCCTACAGTGGCGGCTCGAGTTGGTTATCAGGCGTTATTCTTTGGTGGTTTTCCGCCAGATATTCGAGGAGGAGAGGCGCTATATGTCGGCCTGCACGCACTGCCCGAAGGCAAAGAAAGGCCAACAGCCTTTGGTCATTTTGCCGAGCAAATTATCTCACCCATGCGACTTGACCAGCCAATCTTATCGGCGGCCCAGTAACGGGGAGCCATTTCGCCGTCGATGGTTTATAATAGTTGTATATGAGTGAAAAAACATATGAGGTGAAGCTCGAAGATATTGTGAGTTTGTGTAAACGGCGTGGGTTTATATTCCCAGGTAGTGACGTGTACGGTGGTTTGGCCGGCACGTGGGATTATGGGCCGCTGGGTGTGGCACTAAAAAAGAACATTATGAACCTGTGGTGGAAGATGTTTGTTGAGGGCCGCGATGACATGCACGGTGTAGACGCCGCTATACTCATGAACCAAAAAGTATGGCAGGCCAGCGGCCATGTCGATACCTTTACCGACCCTCTCGTAGAGTGTGCTAACTGCAAAGGTCGCTTTCGCGCCGACAAACTCGATAAGTCAGATACGTGCCCCACGTGCGGACAAAAAAATACGTTTGGTGAAGCCCGTGCGTTTAATATGATGTTCAAAACCAACGTCGGGCCGGTGGATGATGACGCGTCGGTATCGTACTTGCGGCCGGAGACGGCGCAGGGGATTTTTACGAATTTTAAGAACGTGGTCGATACGCTGTACCCAGATGTGCCATTTGGTATAGCACAGCAGGGCAAGGCGTTTCGTAACGAAATCTCACCGCGCGACTTTGTCTTCCGCAGCCGCGAGTTCGAGCAAATGGAAATAGAATATTTTGTACATCCAGAAAAGTGGGAAGAAAGCTTCAGCCACTGGGTAGCGCAGTGCAAGGCATGGTTTGCGGCACTTGGTTTGCCAGAGGGCAGCGTGCATGAGCTGGAAGTGCCAGAGGCCGACCGCGCCCACTACAGCAATCGCACTATAGACTTTGAGTTTGACTACCCCATAGGCCGTGAGGAGTTAATGGGCCTCGCGTACCGCACCGACTTTGACCTGTATAACATACAGAACGCGTCAAAAAAGAGTATGGAATACCGGCCAAAAGACGGCGGCGCAGCCTATGTGCCGCACGTTATAGAACCAAGCTTCGGCGTGGAACGCGCCGTTATGGCGGTGCTATGCAGCGCCTACTGGCATGACGCCGAAAACGACCGTGTGGTGCTGAAACTCCCCTACGAACTCGCCCCAGTAAAGGTAGCGGTGTGCCCACTGGCAAAGAATAACCCCGAACTTGTCGCTAAAGCCCGCGAGGTTTACGCCATGCTCAAGAAAGAGATTGGCGCCGTGCTCTGGATAGACAGCGGAAACATAGGCAAAAACTACCGCAAAATGGACGAAATAGGCGTGCCATACGTAGTAACGGTAGACTTCGACAGCCTAGAGGGCGATACCAAAGACACCGTAACCGTCCGCTCCCGCGACACTACCGAACAACAACGTGAAGATATTGAATGTCTTTGTGAAATATTACATATCCCTAAAAGGTAATTGATGGCGATTGAAAAAAACATAGAAGATAGTATTAAAGTTCAACGAGAGTCATTAAATGAACTCTACAATAAACTTGATTCAGAGCGTCAAGATAAAATAAATCACTCTATTAGTATTACAATTTCACTTTCTCAAACCTTAATATCTTTATCTCTTACGCTCGGGGCGGCTGTAGTACCACTACTATTAGCCGTGCAAAATATTTCAAAAGAGAACGTAGCATTTCTCGGATGCGGGAGCATAATTCTGATTTTTAATGCCATATATTTACTTATTCGGATGAAAAGTACTGCTGAAAGTAATGACTTGAACGCACAAATCTTTGGGTTAAGAGAACAAAAAATCATAATAAGTTATAGAAATATGCTCACAAAAGCTTTACTGACTAGTGATATAGAATACTTCACCACCTACAACAAGCTAACTCGTAAAGATGCTTCAAACGTAACGAACAATTATTCTAGTAACCAAGTACTAGCAAGGACAGATATTTCAAGCGATGTAGCTATTGCACTACTGCTGGTAGGTATAACGTTCATTGCTCGACCTATAGGAAATGAATTTTCAATTAATATATACAGCATGTTTATAATCCTTATCGTACTTGCTATGAGCTATTACATATACTTACAGAAAAAATTAGGCATAAAAAAAATTAATCATCTTGAAACACTTCAGAAGGCAGTCTTGGCCCAGGAGAAGGATATAAATGATTTTGTCAATAATTTAATGCAGAGGAAGAGTAATGGCAACCGAACACCAAAGAGCGCAGCTAGAAAAAAGGCTTCGTGAGTACCGCAAGAAGTACTTAACCAAGAAGCAAAACATGGATGTAAATGAATCTGCTACGCGGATTATGGTCAATTATTTCCTGACGGAGGTTTTGAACTATGAAGAGCTAGAAGACATCAAAACGGAGTATGCAATTCGGGGCGAATATGCTGACTACGTCATACAGCTGAAGCGAAAAAAGCACTTTGTCGTCGAAGTGAAGTCAATCGACCTCGACCTAAATGAGCGACATCTGCGACAAAGTATTTCGTATGCAGCAAATGAAGGGATAGACTGGATTCTTCTTTTCAACGGTCGGCAAATACAGTTATATCGCGTCATCTTTGCTAAGCCAATTTCGACGCACCAAGTGTTCAGCCTTGATTTGCGCGACCTGTCGGTCTTGAAGAATGCGTCGGAACATCTCGTGAATCTCATGAAGGCATCAATATTGAAAAACGATTTGGAAGTGTATTGGAAACGGTTCAATGCGCTGACGCCTGAAAGCCTTGTTAAAACGATATATACCAAAGACGTAATCAATGCCGTGCGGTTGAAGGTGAAGAAAGTGTCTGGCATAAACTTCGATAATCAAGAAGTACTGGATGCTATACACGAGCTAATTGTTCATGAATGCAAAGCAGTAAGACCAAAATTACTCAAATAATGAACACATATTATACCGATGGGAGTGCGATTCCGAACCCAGGGCCGGGCGGGTTTGCGGTGGTGAGTGGGGGTAAGCCGGTGGTATTGGGAGGTGAGCCGGGCGGGGGAGAAACGACGAATATACGTATGGAGGGCTACGCTATACTGGCGGCACTAAAGCACGCTGGCGGTGAGCCGTGCCAAATACTTACCGACAGTGAGTTTTGGATAAACGTTATTACCAAATGGTCGCTGGGCTGGGAAGCAAATGGCTGGAAGAAAAAGGGCGGGGAAATAAAAAATCTCGATATTGTGCAAGAAGTTTGCCCGCTGTACCGCGCGAGCTGTGCCGAACTGGTTTGGGTGCGCGGCCACGTGGGCCACGAAGGTAACGAACTTGCCGACCACTGGGCAAACAAGGCTCGTGGAGGTGCGAGGGTTTAACTATGGCATATGACACTGGGTTGGAGGAGCGGATAGACGAAGTGGTGGCTGAATGGCCGGTAGATGTGCTGAAGCGCAAAATGTTTGGCGGGCTAGGGTATTTCATACACCGCAATATGGCGTTTGGGGTGAAGGGCGATGAACTGATTGTGAAGGCAGATGAAGCAACTGCCGAAAAATTACTGAAAGAGCCTGGCATGGGGCCGTTTGAGTTTGGTGGGCGGAGCATGAAAGCTTGGCTGCTGGCTGCGCCCGAGGTACTGGACGAAGATAATCTACCGCGCCTGCTCGAAATAAGCCGGAACTATACGCTCACACTCCCACCGAAGTGAACAACACATAAACATTATAATTTTATTGTAATATATTAGAATGTATGCTAAGCTTTTTCTATGACATTTACGACTATTCAAAAAGCTATCAAAATCGGTACGAGTCGTGGTGTAATACTCCCGGCTAAAGAGTTAAAGCGTCTTAATATTGGTGACGATGATGAGCTAGAACTAATTGTGCGCAAGAAAACAGACGTCGCCACAAATGATGAAGTAATGGCAGCGGCAGAAGATATTATGAGTAAATATCGCCAGGCGTTTAAGAATCTCGCGAATCGATGAGTGGCAAAACTATAGATATTGAGCAGCTGCTGATGCTGCATGCTCTTGTGCTTGCAAACACAGGTGGTGGAGATGGAATCCGGGATATGGGTCGTTTGGAAGCGGCTATTGCGACCCAGTCGCAGGAAGTATTTGGTACTGAACTATACGCTAGCGTGTATGAAAAAAGTGCTGCTATGGTACGGGGTATAATTGCCGATCATCCATTTGTAGATGGTAATAAACGTACGGCTATGCTTGCAGGGCTCACTCTGCTAAAAATCAATGGTATAGCGGTTGGGATGAGTAACTCGCAAGTCGAGGATTTTGCGGTGCGGGTGGCGGTGGAGCATTTGAGCGTAGACGATATTGCTGCCTGGCTTGAACTGCACAGCAAGTCAAACAAGGGGTAGCGCTTCTATGGGTACGCCCAGGGCGGTGGCGAGGCGGTCGAGCTGCTGGAATTTGCCGTATTTTATGGCGGTGCCACCCGCGTGGTACAAGCGGTAGTAGTGGTCGAAGTGGCGGAGCTCACCGCGGAATGTTTGAGCGGTGGTGGGCTCATCTATACGCCGTATGTACCAACCCACCGGTTCGGCATCGAGAATTCTTTTCAGTTTTGCGTAGTGGTTAAACGCCATATGCTTTAGTATAGCGCGCTGCAGTATACTGTTTTCTATGCGAGATGCAGTGTATACATTTTTGGAAGCGCAGAACATACCGTACCGAGTTCAGGAACATGAGGCAGTATTTACGGTGGCAGAGAGCAGTGTGAAGCTGCCTGAGAAAGTGCCCGTAAAAACACTGCTCGTGCCTGATGAAAAAAAGCAGCAAGTCTGGATGGTGGCCATGCGTGGCCTGAACCGACTGGATATGAAGAATTTGGCGCGAGTCTGCGGGGTGAAAAAGTTGCAGTTTGTTCGGCCGGAGCGGGTCGAGGAGATGGTGGGAGTCCGTCCGGGAAGTGTCAGTATCTTCGGGCTACTTCACCCGGGGGCTGAAACCATGCAGGTTTTGCTAGACGAATCGCTCATGCAGGAACCAGAACTTGGCTTTCACCCAAACGACAACACGGCAACGGTATTTCTAAAGCCCGAAGACGTACTCAAAATCATAACGGCAACAAACCACGACTATCGTATACTAGCACTATGATTCCAGATTATTGGGCGTATGTGGCGGCTGTCATAAATGTGCTGGGAACGTTAACATACGTAGTGGATGTGTTTCGTGGTAAGGCGCGCCCAAACCGGGTTACGTGGGGCGTTCTCACTATTGCACCTATGATTGCCTTTGCCTCAATGCTGTCGCAGGGGGTAGGTATGGCACAGAGTATCGTGACGTTTAGCGTTGGTTTTTCGCCCTTTTTGATATTTGTATCTAGTTTTCTTGTAAAGCATCCTGCGTGGCAACTGAAGCGTTTTGATATTGGCTGCGGTGTGCTCTCGCTATTTGGATTGCTTCTGTGGTGGATTACGGGTGAGGGTAACGCTGACCCACACTCACTTTTTTGACACATAACAAAAACGACCCTACAGTTTTGGTTACAAAAGCTAAAACAGAAAGGTCGTTTTCTAATGACTACACTACAAAAGATGGCAACTGCTGTAAAGCGGCTGCGTGCGACATACATCCCAAAAGCTAAGGCTCGTCGCTTCTTCCTCGGAGTTGAACAGTTTTCCCTTCAGGAGTTCTGTTCGCTCAACGCTGCTGGTCGAAAGCTTGGGCTGAATCGCTGGACTGGAGAAAACCGCATTCGTCGGTTAGTTACTGACGAGGAACTGCCAGTGCGCTTGCAGCGATTGTTGGTTAGCGAAGCGTTAGCTTCGCATACTGGTCGGTGGTACTGCTCTCTGGACCACTCTCAATTCGGCCCGTTTTGTATCGCCATCTTGGCGGTGTCGCATCGCAAGGGTCGAGCTATACCCATTTGGTGTCAGGTGAACCTCAGCGAAGCAGCTCTCATTGCGCCACTTCTAGTGGCGCTGGAGGACTGTTCCATTTCCTTCAAGTTAATGCACCAGATCTGCAACTGGTACTTGTCATGGATCGCTGGTTTGCTAGTGACAAACTGTTCACTTTGTTTGCCCTGTACGATGTGCACTTCATCGCTCGTACCAAGAGCGACAAGCTCGTTCAGCTTCCCTGGGATCCCAGCTGGTGGAAGGAACCCATCCATGACATTAGTCATGAGGAATTACCCATCACGTACCATACACATAAGCTCCGACTTATTCGTTCGGATTACAATCCGAACATGAAGGATCCGGAGCCCTGGTTTTTGTTGACCAACCTACCGAGCGAGGGAACAGAGGCCCTCACCAGAAGACAAGTCCTGAACCGTTACGCAGAAAGGTTCGAAATTGAAGAAGCCTTCAAGGATGTGAAGTGGTTGCAACGATTGGAGTGGCAACGAGTCAGAAAACCACAAGTCATCCGTAACTTGCTGCTGTTTGTCTTCCTCGGTTGGTGGTTACTGTGGCGCTATGCGGTCAAAGTACTACCAAAACAACAGCAGAAGATTCATCCCAAGAAACGACTGAGCTGGTTCAAGCAAGCCTGGGAGTATATGCAACGGCTACTACGTACGCCGCTGCTACCACCGATACCGGTGGCTCATGTACGGGGAGGAGGAAAAAAGTGAGTGTGGGTCAGAGGGTAACGTGGCAATCATCTTTAGTATATTGGCTGATGGATTGGCCTTTTTGCCGACTCTGGTGAAAGCGTACTATCACCCAGAAACGGAAAGTCCCTGGACTTTCATGGCAAGTGAAGTTGCAACCATTATGGGGCTCATGACCGTCAAAAACTGGAACTTTGAGACCGCTGGGTTTCAGCTATACATACTTGCTGCAAACATCTTCGCCATTGTATTTATATATTTCAAATTTGGTTTATGGCTAGAAAGTCGCAGAAAAGAGGCGGCGTGAAGTCGATTGTGCTTGGGGGAGGGTGTTTTTGGTGTACAGAGGCGGTATTTGTGCGGGTCGAAGGCATGACACGGGTTGTTCCTGGGTATGCTGGAGGTAAGACGCCAAATCCGACTTACGAACAGGTGTGTGGTGGCAAAACCGGCCACGCCGAAGTAGTGCGGGTAGAGTACGACGAAACGAAAACGACTCTAGAACGTATCCTGCGCATCTTTTTCGCGACGCACGACCCAACCACACTGAACCGACAGGGTGCAGATGTTGGTACGGAGTATCGTTCAATTATTTTATACAGTGATGAAGCGGATGAGGTGAAAGCTCAATCTGTTATACGTGAGCTCCGAGGTAAAACAGAAGCCCGTATAGTCACAGAGGTTGCCCCGCTCATGGTCTTTTACGAGGCAGAGGCGTATCACCACAATTACTTCGAGCAGCACCCCGAGCAAGCCTATTGCCAAATAGTTATAAACCCGAAACTCGACAAACTTCGGGCATTTTTACGCACGGAAACCAGCAAAACCTAGCTATTGCATACCTCTCATGGTATACTGAGGGCATCGAAGTTGTCCCGCCAGGCGGTAGGGGTATGCTCCCTGAAAAGACAGCTTCAATCTTTGGATCGTTCAGCACCAGCGTTCCGTTGCTCATGTCATATCTTTGGTGAGCGCTAAAAAACAATAATTATTACAATTCGGGTAGCGGCTGCGAGGTATTGCCGTGCTATTGCCCGCGCGTGAAAGGAAAACAATGACAAACATACTTATTTTCATAGGAACAGCGCTGACGACGGCTAGTTTTGTGCCGTATTTGCGTGACATAATTCGGCACGGCGCACGACCACGGTTGGTTTCTTGGGTAATATGGTCACTCTTACTTGGGCTAATGACAGTAGTCTCTGTAGAAGAAAAGCAGTGGGCGAGCGCCTTGGTAGCCGGTGTTTCGGCGTTCGGTTGTTTGGCGGTTGTGGCTCTTGGCCTTCGCTACGCGAGCCGTCATGTGACACGACTAGAACGCGTGACGCTCGTGGGTGCTTTACTGGGAATTGCTCTGTGGTTTGTGGTGGACAGCCCAATGGTCGTCATGATGATTGCACTTGCGGTTGATGCGCTGGCGTATATACCGACGTTTATTCACGGCTGGCAAGAACCCGAGGAAGAATCAGTGCTTGCATTTGCCTGTGCCGGGGTGGGCGAGGCAATAATATTGGTGGCTGTATGGATGCAGCATGCTCCACTGCTCGGCATGTTGTATCCGTTCTATGCGGGCGTCTTTAGCTTGGCGATGGTTGCTACTTTATACGCTTCGCGGTTTTGGTATGGAACGGGCGATATAGAAGCCGCCGAGGCTCAATACACCGTATAAGTACGCTATACTGTAAGGACTACAAAGGAGTAGCAAATCATGAAAGCAGTATGGAACGGAACAGTCATAGCAGAGGCAGATAAAAATGATCTTATATACATAGAGGGGAACTGGTATTTTCCTCCCACGAGTGTGCAGCATGAGCTACTGAGCGAAAGCCCAACGCCCTATACCTGCCCTTGGAAGGGCAAGTGTCAGTACTACACAGTCACGGTAGACGGTCAAACAAACGCCGATGCTGCCTGGAGCTACCCAGAGCCACTGCCGACGGCCATTGAGCGAGTGCATAAAGACTTTAGTGGCTACGTCGCCTTCTGGCGCGGAGTAGAGGTGAGCGGTGAATAGCTGGGATGATGCGCGGCTGAGAGAATTGGCTCGAGAGCAGGGGACACCGCTATATGTATATTCGCGGGATATGCTTGTAGAACGTGCAAAAAAGTTGCTCAATCTGGAACTGCCATTTGGGCTTACTGCCAGATACGCCGTGAAAGCGAACAATCACCCGGAGGTGATACGTCTGTTTCATGAAAGCGGGCTACAGTTCGATGCTAGCTCAAGCTATGAAGCGCAAGAGCTGCTAGAACTTGGAATTGCCGGCGACAAAATAAGCTTGTCTAGTCAGCAGCCGGCGCATAATTTGTCAGCGCTGCTCGCTGTCGGGGTGCTGTATGTCGCATCGTCATTGCACCAGTTGGAGCTTTTTGTCGCCAGCGAAAATCACCCGACATCAGTTGGGCTCAGGGTGAACCCCGGGATTGGGGCGGGGCACAATAACCGCACCACGACTGGTGGGGCAAATAGCAGCTTTGGTTTATGGCAGGCGTATGTGCCAGAGGCGCTTGAACTTGCAGCTGCGCACGGGGTGAAGATTGACCGGCTCCATATACACATTGGTTCGGGCGCTGACCCAGCCATGTGGGGGAAGATGATGGAAACGGCGCTAGAAATTGCCGAAACCATGCCAGATGTGACAAGCCTTGACATGGGAGGCGGGTATAAAATACACCGCTACGGCGACGAACACGAAACTGACATGGCAGCAGTCGGGGTGAAATTTGCCCAACTTTTACAGAGGTTCGCAGACAAAACGGGACGAAAACTGCGCCTAGAAATAGAGCCGGGAACATGGCTGGTCGGCCACGCCGGTGTGCTACTGGCCAGTGTTGTTGACGTAGTAGACACGGGGGCAGACGGTCATACGTTCCTTAGGCTCAACACCGGCATGAATGATTTTGCGCGGCCAGGGATGTACGGAGCGCAACACACCATAGCCGTTCTGAATGATGCGACAGAAAAGCAGGAGTATGTGGTGGTGGGGCACAACTGCGAAACGGGCGATATACTGACGCCAGCACTGGGTGACCCAGAAGGAATTGAATCACGCGAGCTGCGCCGCGCGAACATTGGCGACACGGTCGCCATATACGACACTGGCGCTTACTGCCGCAGCATGAGCCACAAAGGCTACAACAGCTATCCGAACGCCAAAGAACTGCTTACTTGAACAATTTATCCTTGAGGCCACTTAGCAATCCACCGGCGTTGCCACCGAGGTCTTTCAAATCACTCAGGTCAAGTTTGCCATCACCGTTTCCGTCTGCTTTGGCTTTTAACTGGTCGAGTGTGCCGTTATTGACGCCGTCTTTTAGGCCTTCTAGGTCGGCGGCCGTAATTTTGCCGTCGCCATTTATGTCAGCCTTGGCCTTGATATCGTCGAATAAACTCATGAGTACCTCCTTGTTTAGTGTATGCTCAATTATACCTCCACAACGAGGTGCAGCCTGTAACTTTGCTTACATTCTTTTTTGAAGTTTATGACATACTGAAATATGTAAAAGGAGGTTGCATGGAAGTACAGGTAAATTATCTTGCGGTATTACTTGCAGGAGCATCAAGCATGGTAGTGGGCAGCATTTGGTATGCAAAGGGTGTCTTTGGGAGTAAATGGGCAAAGCTTGCGCATGTCGACTTAGACAAAAAAATGAGCTCGGCCGACATGACGAAGCTCATGGGACTAGCATTTCTAGCTTCGCTAGCAACAGCCTACGTGCTTGCGCACGTGACGTATCTGAGCAATCACTTTTTCGGCGGAAGTTTCCTCTCGAGTGCTTTGCAAACGGCGTTTTGGGTGTGGCTGGGCTTTACGGCTGCACGTATACTCACACACGATTTGTTTGAGGCACGTCCGAGTAAACTGACGCTGCTCACTTTTGGAAACGAACTTGCGACCATACTGGTTATGGCGGTCATCATTGGCCTGCTGAAGCCTTAATGCATCTGAAAACCGCGGTGGTTTTTCTTGATTAACCTCTGTACAATAGTAGAAAAGAGGAGGATTTTATAGTGGTGCAGAAAAAAGTGAGCGCTGTGCGTTCTAAAAAATCGAGTGCAGCGCAAAGCCTGAGACCATTGCAACGGTTTGCGTTATTTTTCTTTAGTCGTCCTCGCCTGACAGCGTTTTTGGCGCTCATAATTGCCGGATTTGGCGTGCTAAGCTACTCAACACTACTTAAGCGCGAAGGTTTCCCGCCCATCAACATTCCCTACGCCATAGGGCAGGCGACCTATTTTGTGAATGATGCTAGTAAGGTAGACCGCGAACTTGCGAGGCCTGTTAGCGAATACCTCATGAAACAAAATGACGTGAAAACGGTCCAGACCAATAGCCTCGGAAACTTCGCAACGGTGATAGTGCAGTACGAGGAAAAAACCGATGCTGCAAATAGGAGCCGCGCTTTGCAGAACGCTATGGTCGAACAAAAAATTCTTCCGGCTGGAGCGAACGTGAAGTTTCAGGCCGCCCAATTTGGATTTACCGAACGGGGAGATGATGCGGTTGTGTCGTTCTTCTCAAAAAATAACGCGGCACTACCAGAGCCAGAGCTTGTCGCGGCCGCAACGCGCGCCGCAGCCTTTATACGAGACCAAAAACTGAGTCTCATTAAGGACGCTTCAATCATATCGCCCATAGAACAGGCGCAGAACCCTCTGACCGGAGAAGTACAGAATGTTCAGAGTCGTTTTGAGCGGTTTGGTGAACGTGTGGACGACAAAACGTCGTTCTACAGTTCAGTACCCATAGGCGCTTCTATTATGAAAGGCGGTGATGTCGTGGAGTTTGGCGACCAGCTGCAAAAGGCGGTCGATGCCTACAACGGCAGTAGTGAATCCACGGGCTACGCTATGCGGGTGAGCGCCAGTTTTGCACCGAGCATTCGCCAACAAATTAGCGAGCTGCAAAAAACGTTGCTTGAAGGATTGCTCGCTGTGCTAGTGATTGGTTCCATTGTGATTGCAGTGCGCGCCTCTGTTATCACGGTGCTGTCTATGGTGACGGTAATTTTTGCCACCCTTGGGGTGCTTGAGCTCATTGGCTACACCCTGAATACCATTTCGCTGTTTGCGCTCATTTTGAGCTTGTCGCTTATAGTCGACGACACCATTATTGTGGTCGAGGCGCTCGATGCCCAGCGAAAGCGGAAAAATGATGCTCGCGATATCGTGAAAACGGCCATTGGCAAGGTTGGGCGTGCTATGATAGCCGCGACATCTACGGCGGCACTTAGCTTTGCGCCACTTCTTTTTGTGGGCGGTATACTGGGCGGGTTCATACGAGTTATGCCTATCACAATTATATCGGCGCTGCTTATTAGTCTGCTCGTTGCGCTGGTCTTCATACCGTTTTATGCGCGGTTTATTATGCTTGGCAAAAAACATGTCGGCGCCAAGGCCGAGCATGAACTGGCAGCCGATTTTGAGGCGCGTGTCGCGCGGTGGCTAGCGGCTCCCATGCTGTGGGCGCAGCACAGTAAACGCAAACTGTTTGGTGTAGGACTAGCAGCAATTGTCCTCAGCTTTGTCTTCATTGGCGCGGGCGGTTACTTGTTCCAGAAGGTAACGTTCAACATCTTCCCGCCATCCAAAGACACCAACCAAATCGCGACAACGCTTCGTTTTCCGACCGGAACCACTATTGCTCGGGCCGAGGTGATTAATGACGCAGCCATGCAAAAAATCAAAACCGTTCTCGGTGAAGATTTTGTGTCGGGCGCGAACTATGGGATTGCTAACGCCCAGAGTGCACAATTTTTCATAGACCTAAAAGACTACAACAAACGCAAAACCACTGCGCCGCAGTACATTGACCGCTTAAAGGCTGAGTTCAAGGACTTTAAAGAGGCGCAGTTTAGTGTTACGACTATTGACGCCGGTCCGCCAGCTTCGGACTTTACGGCTCGAGTTTCAGCTGATGCGAATCGGCCGGCGGCCGAGAAGCTGGCAAGCGATATCGCAGCATATTTACGAGCTGCTGATATTCGGCGCATAGACGACAGCAAAATCAAGTTTGAAACCGTTTTGGTCGACAACGCGGATGTATTGACTCGTGCGGATAGTAAAGCGTTTATTGGTATTACGGCAAAGTTTGTCGATACCGACACAACGGCACTGGTGACCGCCACACAAAAGGCGGTTGAAGATACCTTTACGACCGAGAAGGTTGCGGGCTATGGCTTGCCAAAAGACGCGGTGAGCTTTAACTTCGGCCAGGAAAGTGAAAACCAAGACAGCTTCAAGACGCTTGCCATCGCATTTCCTGCGGTGCTGCTGGTGATTTACCTGGTGCTTTCGGTTCAGTTCCGCAGCCTGCTCCAGCCACTTCTCATTTTTATGGCCATACCGTTTAGCCTGTTTGGGATTACACTGGGGCTCTGGCTGACCGACAATGCGTTTAGTTTCTTTGCTATGCTTGGGTTCTTTGCGCTGATTGGACTAAGCATAAAAAACACCATTTTGCTCACTGATTACGCAAACCAATCACGCAGGGCAGGGATGAATCCGGTTGAGGCGGCTCATGAGGCTCTGGCCGAACGCTTCCGTCCACTGGTCGCAACAAGCTTGACGGCTATTGTTTCAATCATCCCGCTTGCCTTGACTAGTCCCTTCTGGCAGGGGCTCGCTGTGGTGCTCATGTTTGGCTTGCTTTCAAGTACGCTCATGGTCGTGACGGTATTTCCATACTACTACTTGGCTGGTGAGTTCTTGCGCGGAGTATTTCGCCGCCGTGTTTCTGTGCCGCTGAAGCGACGTTTACGCCGAGCGTAATTAAGAGTCACCATAAGCTATGCAACAAAATAATCAAAAACCAGAAGTAAACAATGGGCCGTTTGCGGTTTTGAAACGTATTATAAGCGGTCGACCAGCCTTTGAGGTGGCGCAGGTTGAACATGGGCAAGATGATCCAAAGGAGCACGACGGGGTTGCGCATAACGGAACTAATCCGTATTTGCAGGCATCTGGCCGCAAGGTCTACCCAGTGGTAAAGGTGGCAAGTGCGCATTTTCACCGGAGCGGTGACCACAGTGAATTACGAGTTCATATACATAACGAATCTCACTTTGACATCCAACTCGATAAAATCCGGTTGCTTGGCCGTGTGGTTGAGCTTGACCGAAACCTTGCGCCACATGGCAGTGCCGAGTTTCTTGTGTACCAGGGGCATTCCATTCACACTCGACCAGACGCGCGGGCAGAGCTGATGTATCAAATCATCGGTTCAAACGACTATTTTATGAACCCGCACGACATACAGTTTCGCCAGGAGTCTGATGGCGTTTTCTTGGTAACGGATTTTCGCAGCCGCGATAATATGGTAACAGATGTGTAAATAGGTCTGTGTACTGAGTACAAATTATGGTACATTTGTGAGAGTAGGGTGATATAAGGAGCAAAACCATGTCAGAACATAAACTGAAAAAAACCGAGAAAGTCGACAAGACTGATTACAGTGCTGATACAACAGATGCACGGGTTTTGAAAGAACGAAACGCCTATGAGCATCCCGGATTTTTCCTGCGTGGGGCTGTTTGGATTGTGTCGCGCTTTCCGCTGACACGACATAAGTACCAAAACTGGACAACGAGTCGTACTATCATCGTCGGCTGGTTGCTGTGGCTTATTGTGCTACCAATTATTCCAATAGTGGCGGCAGTGATTTGGTACGTGCGTGACCCAGAAGGATTCAAAAAAAGCCCGTGGGCAAAAGCGTTGCTCGGCCTGGCAGTGGCATGGGCTGGGTACGCGGGGGTTATTCTGACAAATCCGTCCCAGGCTAATGTAAACGGTAAATACTCACCGCTTCAAACCCAGCCAAATGGCGAAGTAGCTGGTAAGGCTGACCCGCTTAATACACCAAGTGCCGAGGCGAAGCAGAAAGTTGCGGCTCAGAAGGAAAGTAAAGATTCTGGCGGCCGCAAGTTTGAAAACTGTACAGCCGCATTTGAAGCAGGCGTCTTTAACATCAAGCGTTCAAACGCAAGTTACGAACCGCGTCTCGACCGCGACAGCGACGGCATTGCGTGCGAGAAATAGCTATGGATATAAAACAGGTACTCCTTGAACAACTCTCTGGTGCTGCCGCTGAAAAATTAGGCTCACGGAACGGACTGGATGGAAACAGCACAAATTCTGCGATGGATTCGGCGCTCACGGCTATACTTAGTGGCTTGCAGCAGGAGGCCGGTAGCAGTAAAGGAGCAAAAAAGCTCGATACTGCTCTTGCCAAAGACCATAACGGCTCCATTCTCGATGACCTTGCGGGTGCGGTCGGCAGTGATTCGACAAAATTAGACGGCGGTAAAATCCTTGAACATATTTTTGGAAAAAATACGGGTAAAGTTACGGACAGTGTGGCGCAGAACTCAGGGGTGAGCGGTGCTGCTGCGAGTGATATACTGACAACACTTGCACCGATTGTTCTCGGCCAGCTTGGCAAGCAGAAACAATCAGACGGTCTGGATGTGGGTGGTCTCGTGAACATTTTGCTCGGGCAAAAGAGCGGGAAGGGAGACGCCGGCATAGGCGACGCCGTATCTGGCTTGTTCAACAAGAAAAACGCTGGCCTCCTTGCCCTCCTGTTGGGTTTTCTAAAGCTTTTCTTGCGCAAAAAATAGTATATAACACAGCAGCATAACCAAGTGTTCAGTGGTACAATGCTTGCTATGGATGAAAACACCGTAGAGGCGCAGCGACAAAAAGAAATCGATTCGTACCAAGAAACCGATGTATTCGCCTGGGCAAATAACCTCGTGCAATACAAAGACGAGCTCAAGATTGAGCTATTTTTTATTTCGAAGAACTATGTTCTTTATAGGACGGCTATGGCTGATGGGCTGAAGAAACAGCTCGAACCAATATTTATAGATGATTTACTCGACTTTGTACTCGAGGGAGCCGAAAAAGGGCTCATAGTTCGCGGCTTTGAAGATGCTGAGGCTGAAAGCAATGTTCTGCAGCGCACCCAAGTTTTCAACGTAGAGAAACTCCGCGAAACACTTGGTTGGTTGCACACACAAGAGCGAGAAATTGTACTGTTTAAAGACGAAGAACATGATATTAACCATATGAAGGGCGTCTTGGCACGCGTTTCGCACCCAGAGATGGATAAGCCGTTTTACCTGGCAAAAGTTTTGCCAAAATCTCAGGTCATGAAGGGCAAGCAGGGCTGGATGCTTCGCGCTGATAAGTTTGTCCCATTTGACGCAGAGGCGGCGCTGCGTCTTCCGACAGACCCGCAGTTACTGGTGCTCGACCAAGACCTGTATGTTTTTAGCCAGAGTAAGCTGAAAACGCTGTTTGGCTACGATGCCAAAGAAGCCAGTATAGCCGAAGCCAAGGTGCGCGAGATTATGGAAGTGTACGGGCTGAGTTTCCCGGAGGGCGTTGGCATGAATGCACTGCTGAAAGGGAAAAAGCAGCTCATACAAAAACTGCAAAAGCTCGAAGTGGGCAAGGTCAGCCAAGAAAAGGCACTCGAATACGCCGAAGACATGGATTTGGAGCTCATGCCAGATGACCAAGGAAAAATCATCATCATGGACGAAAAAGACCTCACCACGTTTGTGAACATCATAAATGAAGACTACTGGGAATCGCCGCTAACCGGCGAACGCTACGAAATCATTAAAAAACGCCCCTTGAAAGTCAAAGACGACGAAACCGAGGTGTAGTTTTGTCAGAAACACAGCCCAGAGAAGGAAAAACCGAAAAAGCCGCTCGGTGGTACCGAAACGTCAATGCGCTGGGCGCAGCAGCCTGTTTTGCCGTTGGAGCGTTTGCGCCTGCTGTGGCGGTAGCAGCGAACGTTCTGGGCGCCGTTAACCTCGCTCAGGCGGCGGGCGGAGAAGTGGTTCGTCAAAATGCCCAAAAACGTCGCCGTAAGTAACGCTCCACCTGCCGTTCACAGTCCTAACATCCATAACCGGCACGAGAACGCTTTCGTAGCTTCTTGTTAAATAAACCGTACGGCCGTACAATTTAAATATGGCAAAAAATGCACAAACCAGCGCGCTGGTAGACGCAGTACTCAGAACGGCCGTCTTTGGGACGGCACTAACGGCGCTTGTACTTGCGCCAAATGCGCTCATTGGTCTGGAAGGACCTATGAAGCGAGCATTCGACGCGCTGGACAGGCGCGCGCAAGAGCGGGAGATAACACGAGTGCTCGCCTATATGCGCAGTAAAAAACTGCTCGCAGAGAACTATGAGAATGGGCTCGAAATCACAACTCTCGGCAGACTCCGCCTCAAGCGGCTTGAGTACGATAATCTGGCTATACCCGTCCCAGAGGTGTGGGATGGACAGTGGCGACTCGTACTCTTCGATATACCAGAAGAGCAAAAGCGGGCGCGGCGGCTATTTACCGACAAGATAAAGCAGATGGGCTACCGATACTTGCAGCAAAGCGTTTGGGTGCACCCGTTTGAATCACGCCGTGAAATTACGCTCGTGGCCGAAAAGCTAGATATCAGCCGATTCGTCACATACATAATCACCGCCCATATAGACCACGAAGCCGTACTCATAGACCGTTTCAAAACCGTGTTTGCCCCTGAGGGAAAATAAACCGTACGGCCATACGGTTTAAAATGACGGTTTGATACTTCGTTTAAGGTATGAAAGGAAATCAGGGGGGTGGGTTTGTTGAAAATTAGTTCTGTTGTAGTTGCAAGGCTGGGGCAGGAGGGTATACTAGAAGTACTTTCGGGGGCAGTGACGCCGACGAAGCACGATGTAAACGCATAGCGTAAGGAGATAGGTACGATGAGACAGTCACAAGCACTCAATCTAATGATGCAGGGCCAGTCGGTTTTTTTGACGGGTGCGCCTGGGGCGGGGAAGACATACGTTTTGAACCAGTTTGTGCGTCTTGCCAAGCAGCGGGGCAAGAATGTAGCCGTTACGGCCAGTACGGGGATTGCCGCGACGCACATAGGAGGTAGCACTATACACAGCTGGTCTGGGCTAGGAATACTTGATAGCTTGAGCCAGCACGACCTCGCTCGCCTGAGCGCCAAATCGAACTTGGTGAAGCGCTACAATAGCACCGATATACTCGTTATAGACGAAGTGTCAATGCTGCACGGTCGGCGGCTCGATATGGTGAACGCGGTTGCAAAAAAGATTCGGCGCAGTGACGCCCCGTTTGGCGGCCTGCAGGTGGTGTTGGTGGGTGATTTGTTTCAGCTACCACCGGTAACACGGGGGAGCGACACAGCAGATTTTGCCCACCAAAGTGTAACCTGGCAAGAACTCAACCCCGTTATATGCTATCTGAACGAACAGCACCGGCAAGCTGCCGGAGATACGCTTTTGGACTTGCTGGGTGCCATGCGCCGCGGCGACGTAAATGAGTTTCACGAGCTAGCACTTCGAGAACGTATGAATCGGTCCATACAAGACGCTCAGGCGGTGACTCGACTGTATGCTCACAACGTAGATGTCGATACCATAAATCATTGCCACCTCCAGGCCATTCAGCAGCCCGCGCGCCGTTACACTATGGAGGCAAAAGGTGCGGCTGCCAAACGCGAACAGCTTATGAAAAGTGTGCTCGCACCGGAGGTGTTGGAGCTAAAAAAAGGCGCCGAAGTTATGTTTGTAGCCAACAGCCAAAAAGGCAAATTTGTAAATGGCACCCGGGGCGTGGTGGTAGACTTTGTGAACGGCGCACCTCTGGTGGTTACGACCGGCGGCCGCGAAGTGCTAGTAGAGCTGCACAGTTGGTCGCTTGAGGAAGATGGCCGCGTGAAAGCTGAGGTGACGCAGCTCCCGCTCCGGCTCGCGTGGGCCATCACCATCCATAAAAGCCAAGGCATGAGCCTGGATGCCGCCGAGATTGACCTGAGCCGGAGTTTTACGCCCGGTATGGGCTACGTGGCGCTGAGCCGCGTGCGAAGTATGGACGGCATATTTCTGGTGGGCATCAACCACACGGCGCTTGCTATGCACCCGGTCGTACATGAGTTTGACCTGTGGCTGCGGGAGGCTTCGGAACAAATGGCGTTAAAAACAGCTGATTTTACCGAAGAGGCCGAAAAAAATGAGGTGGAATCGGCACTCGACGAAGCACTACTAAGCACACTCAAAAAATGGCGCACGGGGCAGGCAGCCAAAGAAAAAATCCCGCCCTACATGGTTTTTCACGACACCACGCTCCAAGAGCTTGCCGCCCGCCGCCCACAGACCACTCAGGCACTCTTGGCAGTAAAAGGTATGGGTAAGATGAAGCATGAAAAATATGGGGCTCAGTTGCTGGAAATCCTAGCTAGTTAGATGCAGGCTCTCGCGCCTGCAGGCGACCTTCTTTCTTTGCTGTCAAAGAAAGAAGGCAAAAGAAACCAGGCCAGAACTCCAGCATCTTGGTCAGGCTTTGTCAGTTCTACAGCCAACGCGACAACTCGTCAGTAATCAATTGCCACTGGCAATTGATTACTTCTTCAAACAAGTCGCCTTGCCTTTCGGAAGTTGTAGAGCCTGACAACACCTGAGCCAAGAGCCTTCGCATGGCCGTCTCGGCTGTATCGCTTGCGCGATTATTTTCTGAGCGGCCTACGGCCGCGTTCTTATCTCTTAACTCTTATCTCTTAACTCTGTATAATAAACTCATGAGTGAAAATCAAAAACAGGGGCAGGGGAGGAAACCGTGGTGGATTGGGCGGCAACAGAAAAAGCCGTCTGCGCCAGCGAAGCCAAAGGGAAATTACGCGTTTATCGATAGCCAGAACCTGAACCTGGGGGTGCAGAAGATTGGTTGGAAGATGGACTGGCACAAGTTTCGCGAGTGGCTGCGCAGCGAATACAACGTGACACAGGCCTACATGTTTATAGGCTATTTGCCCGACAACGAATCGCTGTACGAGCAGATGTATGCCCATGGGTTTTTGGTGGTGCTAAAGCCCACGGTTGACATAAAACAACGACCAACGACCAACGTTCAACGTTCAGCAAACAATCAACCATCAGCCATCAACGATAGAGCGAAACATGCTCGTCCGGGTGAAAATGACCTAGGCAAAACAGAGGAAGCAGAGAAGCCCCAGGTGAAAGGGAACATAGATGCTGACCTTGTGCTGTACGCCATGAAAGAGTTGCCACATTACGACAAAGCGGTTATTGTGAGCGGCGACGGCGACTTTTTTAGCCTTATAGAATATCTCCGCGACCAAAAGAGACTTCTAAAAGTACTGGCACCCAACCGCCGTTTCTCTACCTTGCTGCAAGAATTTGACGAATACATAGAAGGTCTAGACCAACACAGGGGCGAGCTTGCCTACCGCACCTACCGTAAACCGAAAAACAAATAGCCTTTCTCGAACTCCATGACCGCCAAACGCTAAATGACGCACTATTTGGGTATCCACGCATGCCAAAATAAACCGTACGGCCGTACGGTTTAAAAATATCAGGGGTAAATGTAGTGGGCGGTGAAGTGGACGGCAGGCTCGGGATATGGTGAAGAAAAACTGGAAGGCAGGACGGGGCGGTAAGTTGAGAGGGGGTGAAAGAGGTGTAAAATGGGGGTATGCAAGTGAAGATAACGAAATACGGGCATAGTTGTGTGCTCGTGGAAGCCGAGGAGCGGGGCAAGCCGAGGGTGGCGTTGTTTGACCCCGGTGGCTGGAGCGAGCTAGATTTGGACACAATTGGGTGGATTGATGACGTGTTTGTTTCTCATATACACGGTGACCACTGTGACCCGAGCAAGCTGCAGCAAATAGCGGCAAAGTTCCCAGATGTGCGTATTACTGCACCAACTGATGTAGTCAAACTGCTGCGCGAGCAAGGGATTCACCAGGCAGCAGATATTGTTCCTACGGGGGCGGCCGCATTTGCATCTCCCCACGAAGAAGTACGTCCATTCGGCGCAGTAGTGCCGGAAGAAATTGGCATACATTTCCTGGGTGTGTACACGCACCCTGGTGACAGCCATAGTTTTGCCGCAGCCATGCCGGTGCTGGCGCTACCAGTGGTGGCGCCGTGGGGCTCTACTCGCCGCGCAGTAGAACTTGCCCTAGAACTAAAGCCAAAGTACGTTTTGCCGGTCCATGACTGGTTTTTGAGTGATACGGCACGGGAGTGGACGTATGAGGGGATGGCCCAGGTGCTAGCCGCGCAAGGAATCACGCTGCTGAAGCTACAGCAGGGCGTGGCAATAGAGCTTGATATCCGGTAGTCACTCTACAACTATCTCTGTCATTCCCGCCCCACAACCCAAGTTGAGGGTAAACTCCGGCGGGAATCCATGCGCTCCTCGGACGTTCGTGCGTGCACCTTACCTCGCAGTCTCGCTAAACTCTCACTCAGGCACCGGCACCTCTCGGATTGCCAGCCGACCAGGATCTTTTGCTACCAAACTATATGCCGGTCTCGCCCGGTAGGGCGACTTACTTTCTGTGCTGCCACAGAAAGTAAGCAAAGAAACCAGGCACATCTCCAACTTCTCGGTGACTGTTGTGACAGACTACAACGCGAAATCACTGCCACGTCGCAATTTCGCATGTGTTGTAGCGCGTCACAACAGTCATGCCGGGAAGCTTCCGTAGTGCCATTTCTAGCTGTATCGCTGACGCGATGATATATTTAGTGGCCGGTAGTCGCGGGGAGGGGTAGTGTAGTATTTACATAACCCCAATCACCCATTAGCCAACTGGTACCCAATGAGTGTTCGGATGTAGTGAACGAAGTAGCCCTGTACGCTTCTTGGAAATGAGCTTACTAAGCAGTGGTTCTCCTTGAGCTTGCCGAAGCTGGCCTCTACCTTCTGTCTCAAGGTTTGCAGGAAGTATTGCCAATCTGTCATCAGTGCTCGTTTTCTGTTGTTTGCCACGACGACGATGCCATACTTCTTCCAGAGACGCTTACGCATCGGACTGGCGGCGTAGTGGCTATCGCCGACGACGACCTTTGTCGCGTGGTTGACGAGCTTCTCAAGATGTTGGGCATCGTACTCATTGGCTGGCGTAAAGCAAAGAGCTGCCAATTGCCCTTTGAGATTGACGGCCGCGTGCAGCTTAAAGCCATACCACCAACCCTGGTGGTTCTTACCAAACTGAGCTACACCTTTGGCTACCTTATGCCGGTCAGCCCGCACCGTTTTACATACGGGTAGCATCGTGCTGTCACAGAACCTGAGCGGTGCATCATTCGCTAGGGTTAACTGCAAGAACCAAACCAGTGTTGGAAGCAAACGATGGCAATGACGAACAAACTTCTGGTACTTGGGGAGTTTTGGGAAACAGTCAGCATAATCACGTTCAATCCAGCGGTACAGGCTTTTGAGGGTTTTATGCGGCTCGGTTAATCCATCCCAGATGAGAATGGTGAGTAGCTCACTATCTTTCAGGATTGGTTTCTGGCCGGGACGGACTGGCTGAGTCACCAGGTCATCTACCCAAACGAAGACATCTACGATATATTGTTTCTGTAAAGCACGCATTTCTTTTCTCCTGTTTGTTTAAGCGATTAACAGTGAAAAGTATAGCGTGCTTTACAGAGGAATAATATCGTAGATGTGTTTGTTTGGGTAGACGACATAGTCGTCCAACCAAACAAACGAGGTCAGCATCCGGCCCTTAAAGACAGTGAACTCCTCACTATCCTCATATGGGATGGCCTCACCGAACCCCACAAAAACCTTTCGAGTTTGTACGGCTGGGCTTGCAGAGAGTACTCGGATTGTTTTCCTCATATGCCCAAGTACCAAAACTTTGTGGCTCACGTGCATCGATTACTGCCACAGATGGTTTGGTTGCTACAGACGCTTCTAGCAAGCGGAGCACCGCTCCGCTTTGTCGACAGCACAATGCTCCCCGTCTGTAAGCCCATACGTGCTAACAGACACAAAGTAGCCAAGGGTGTAGCCGACTTTGGCAAGAACTGGCAAGGGTGGCACTACGGGTTCAAGCTCCATGCGGCCATAGATTACAACAACAGGTTAGCAGCTGTTGTATTTACTCCTGCTAATGAACACGACAATCAGCACATCGAACAACTCGTGAATGACCACACGAAGATACTTGTCGGCGATAGTCACTACGGTGGCAGCGTCATGCGCAAGCGACTCTGGAAGAAACATAAAACTATAGTGATCGCACCACCGCATCATACTCAAAGAAAGAAATTAGCCGCAGACTGGCAAATGCTTTTGCTCCACATGAGACCAAAGATAGAAGCTACCTTCGGCAAACTCAAGGAACACCACTTCTTGGTCACTTCGTTCCCAAGAAGTGTTAAGGGTTACTTCACGCACTACGTGCGCGTACTACTCGGCTACCAGATGAGGGTAGTTTCGTGATTCGGGTCACATAATGTTGACAAAATGGTTATGTTTTGATATGATAGGTTAGTTCAGTAATAACAAACACATCATGTCAAAAAATACTAAAAAAAAGTTAAAGAACCGTTTGCACTCGCTGCATTTTCAAGTGGGGCTGTATGTTGCAATCGCCGCGTTGCTAATAACTGCAATGAAAACGAGTCAGGGCATGATAGCGGTGGTGTATAGCCAAAATACCCATGGCAGCGGTGAAATGCTACACAACACCCATATGCGTGAAGCAGAAACCCACATAGGCCACGCTCAACTCAGCTTTGCTCGCCCCGCCCGCGTAAGCGGAACATAATATTGCACTATTGACAAATAAGCATAAAGGGAATATAATAAGACACATGAAAAGACCAACAGCCTCTGCAGATCCAAAAGAATTGACGCGTGGTCAGAAGATTGTTCGAAGAGGTATCCCTTTTTTGGCTGCTACAGCTATTATTGGGACACCGATTGTTGCCAAGTTTGTTGAGTATGTCCAAACTAGCCTTGGGCAGGGTGTTGCTGAACAAAATGCGATTGCAGGGGCTCGGGTGCACTCTTACAAGTCCGGTACGTTGCAACTTCATCCTGGCGTAAAGACATATGCTGCCCCTGATACAAAGGGTAGGCACGATGTCGGCGCCGGGGAGTATGTAGATGGAAATGAAGTTCCTAGCGATGCTGTTGGGGTCAATAGAGCAATAGCAAACCCGGTTGAATATAACGATCCCGACGGAACGCAGTGGCTAGGGTTTACAGGTAGTAATGGAGAGAAGGCTTGGATTAAGATGGGCGTCATAGGTCAAACAGATCCGGATGGCAAACCATATGCTGAATGGCTGGGCAATGATAATAATCCTGCGAGTGTTCCATCTGTTGTCTCGAACGAAGGAGTATTCGTTGACCCCTCGCAACCTCCTAAGGATGGTCACCCCTTTCGGTTGGGTGTTGAAATAGCTGGAACTTAAACAGAAGACCGTTAGCTAGACTGTGGGGAAGTGGTGTAAAAAGCACCACTTTTTTCGCATTATGTGTATTGTAGTGGGTGACAGTGGGTAGTAGACTGTTAGCAGTGGGTAAAAGTAGGTAACCCGCGTAAAAGAACGGCGAACTACCTCTCAAGTCGCCAAAAGAATTCTCTCGAAGAACTTTTCGGCAAAAAATCCTCCTACGCGACACCCATCTCAATAATCTGATTGCAGACTGCTGAGAAGGGGAAGCTCCGGAGGAAAGAGAAAAACAAAAAACTCACCGCACACTTAAAAAATAATCATATGACACAGGTGGATTACTTCCAGCGCAAACTCGACGATAAACGGCGGTTAACCATACCGACCGAACTTCGCGAAACATTTGCCGGTGGAGCGGTCATTACCCGTGGATTTGGACAGTATCTGCACCTGTACCCGAAAGGGGTCTGGGATACGATGGTTGAGCCTCGGCTGGCCGGAGACATCCTAGACGAGCGTATCGCTGACCTGAACGTGCAATTCCGCATGGGCAAGGTAGAGCAATCACTCGATGGCAAACAGGGGCGGATAACGCTTGAGCAGCACTTACTTGACTATGCCGGCATCAAAAAAGATGTCACCGCAGTAAGTGTCGGAAATTATTGGCGCATTCTGGCAGCGTGAGCAGGCATAGAGACCTGGCTCATTTGAAAAAACCTTAACAACCTAAAGCGCAAGAATCATGAAGAATGAATCATGAATCATGCAAACACGAATGAGTCTAACCTTCGATGCAAAGAACCGTCTACGGACGGGGAAGAGCAGTCGGAGTCGGCGGATTTATTCCGCGACCCCGCACGATGAGAAACCCCGAAGGGGTGTCTCATTACCGCGAAGCGTTAGTGTCACCTATTCGGCAGTCAACCAGTGGATATTCATAAGGCACCACTGCATAAAAAAGCCCTCGTTCTTTCCATAAAACACCTCCCAAAACTCCACCTCACACATAAGTCTCTCACTTTGTTCTTGGGAAGTCGGAAGCATTACAAGATTTTTGAAATCTTACTAAACTATAAGCTTCCTTACATACGGACCAAGAACACCAACAAAAACAAAAACTAGATACAAAACAAAAAGTTGGCTGCTGAATAGGTGATAAATAGTCGGGTAGTCGGATGGACGGATAGATGTACGAATCTAACCGGAACCAATTACTCCAAAAAAACAAAAATCACCAAAACAAATACAAATATAAAAACAAAGTTGCGACATGCACTATGCATCAAACAATACACAAGCCCGTACTGCTCGGGGCGGTGCTGACGTATCTTGCGCCAGAACGAGGGAACTCTTACCTCGACCTGACGGCGGGCTACGGCGGACACGCAGGAGCGGTGCTGGAACATACCCAAGCGCCATCACAGATGACGCTGGTCGATCGCGACGAGACTGCGGTGAACGCGCTCACGTCGTTCGAGAGACAGGGTGCAACAGTATTGCATGCCAGTTTCGAAGAGGCATCAGCCACACTACAGAGTGGGGGCGAACGCTTCGATATGATACTGGCGGATTTGGGCGTATCGTCGCTGCACCTTGACACGTCGTCTCGGGGCTTTGCGTTTCGCTCAACCGGTCCGCTTGATATGCGGATGGACCAGCGCGCAGAGCTGACAGCGGCAACAGTTGTAAATACGTATAGCCAAGTCGAGCTAGAGGGGATTCTTCGCCGGTATGGTGAGGAGCCGCGGGCTCGAACGATTGCGGCCGCCATAGTGAATAATCGTCCGTTTTCGACGACGACTGCGCTAGCAGAAGCCATTGCGCACGTAATGCCGAGGGGAAGTAAGGTTCACCCGGCAACACGAAGCTTTCAGGCGATACGGATTGCGGTAAACGATGAGCTTGGACAGCTCGAGCGCAGTTTGCCTATGTGGTTTCAGCTATTGAAGCCAGGCGGTAGACTCGGTGTTATTAGCTTCCATAGTCTTGAAGACCGCATAGTCAAGCAGGCATTTGCCGATGTGGCAGGTGACCGCTACGACGCAGACTACCGCTTGTTGACCAAACATCCAGTCGTGGCCGACGACACTGAAACAGTTTCTAATCCGCGAGCACGAAGCGCTAAGCTTCGCGTCTTGCAGCGAAAATAAACAAAAAAGAAAGGGAACTCACATGCCAATACGGGTAAAAAGTAGCTCCCGGACCTACAAAGTCCACGTTAAAGTGGGTCGGTAGGGGCAAACGCCAGCGGAGCAAACCGCTCCGCTGGCAACCAAGTTTGGGTTCACTGTAGCTCGAACAAACAAAAAAACAAACATATGACATATTCATCAAGTCTGGCGCTTGGACGCCAACAGCTCGCTGTACGCGGGCAAAATTCGGTCACGTTTCGGCCTGCGAGTAGACGGCTCGGACCAGTCAGCAACACTATTGTGCTCATTGTGCTGGCCTGTTTACTTGGGCTGTTGTATCTGACGCAGGTGACAAAAACAAACGCGTATGGGTACTCCATGAACAAACTACAAGTTGAGCATACTGCGCTCCAAAATGAGCGCGATGACCTGGCAGCTGCTTCCGCGCGGTTGCAATCACTTGACACGGTTAAGAATTCATCTGAGGCGAAGTCACTGGTTGCAGTTGCCCCAAGTGGAACGGTAGAATAGACGGAACGGCCGTAGGAAACAATGGACACGAAACGTGGTTATGAGTCTGACCCTATTCAGCGCACCCGATTGTGGTATGCGCTGCTCGTCGTTGTCTTTGCGGTATTTGCCGTACGGCTTTTTTATACACAAGTTATTCGGTACGACCACTACAAATCACTGGCACTAAGCGACCAAGTTCGCGAGTATGATGTGCTCCCCGAGCGTGGTGCCATGTATGCTCAACTAAACGGGAAAACTATTCCTCTGGTGCTCAACCAGAAACGATACACCATTTTTGCCGACCCCAGTATTATCAAAAAACCGGCTGAAACTGCCAAGGCGATTGCGCCGCTGCTGAACGAAGACGCTTCGTCGGTGGAAGAGAAGCTCCGAACCAAAAAAACAAAGTACGTTGTGTTGCAACGTCGGGTGAGTGCGGAAGTAAACAAGAAGATTTTGGCGTTCCAATATCCAGGCATTGCTTCGCAACAGATGAACTACCGGGTGTACCCGCAAGGTAGTATGGCAGCACAGGTGGTTGGCTTTGTGAATAACGACGGAGAGGGCAAGTACGGCCTAGAGGAATCGCTAGACGCGACGTTAGGTGGAAAAAAAGGTCGCCTGAAAGCAATCACCGATGTAAATGGCGTGCCCCTGGCGGCAAGCAGCGAAAACCTTCTCATTCAACCAGTAGCGGGCAAGAACGTGACGCTGACGCTCGATATGGGCATGCAGGCGCAAGTAGAAAATATAGTGAAAGCAGCGCAAGAAAAATTCCGTTCTAAAAACGTGAGTGCCATTGTTATGGAAACAAACACGGGTGCGGTAAAAGCAATGGCGAACTACCCCACATTTGACCCTGCAAATTACCAAACGGTTGAAGATGGAACGGTATTTCAGAATTACAGCGTTGCTACACCGATTGAGCCCGGTTCCATTACGAAAGTGCTAACCGTTGCCGCCGGAATAGACACCGGGGTTATCACAAAAGACACATCGTATTATGACCCGGGCAAGTGGACCATAGACGGCGCAAAAGTGCTGAATGTGGCCGAGGGTACTGGCTCTGGAACGCAGAGTATAAAAAGCCTGCTAAACTTATCGCTGAACACGGGCGCAACCTGGACGCTGATGCAAATGGGCGGCGGTAAGCTGAACGATGGGGGTCGTACAAAGCTTCATGATTATTTCGTCAACCACTATAGGCTTGCCAAAACAACTGGTATAGAGCAGGGGTACGAGGGTTCTGGGTTTGTGCCTGCCCCAGAAGATAAAGACAACGGTATAAACATCACCTATGCCAACATGTCATTTGGCCAGGCCTACTCAGCCTCTGCGCTGCAAATGGCGGGTGCGCTCAGCGCGGTTGTAAACGGCGGCACATACTATCAACCACGGCTGGTCGCGGAAACGAGCGATGCCAGTGGCAACGTCACGATAAAAAAACCAGTTGTACTGCAGCGCGGTGTCGTCTCTGAAAAGACAAGCCGTAGTATGGTGGAATTACTCGATTACGTGACCGAAGCTCACACCGGTGGCTTTCCGTACATGCGGTTTGACAGTCGGTATAGCGTAGGGGGCAAAACCGGCACCGCACAAATAACAGATGAAAAAACTGGGCTGTACCGCGAGGACGCCTTCAATGGTACGTTCTTGGGCTATGTAGGGGGTGATACGCCTCAGTACACGATAGTGGTGTATAACATTGAGCCCCGTGGCTACGGCGGTTTTGCCGGTGCTCAAACGGGCCAGCCAGTATTTGCGGAAATTGCTCACATGCTTATTAATAACTATGATGTAAAACCAAAGAAGTCCTAAGGTGACCGAAAGAATATAATGCGCTATACTGTACAAAAACCAGAAGGAAACGAATAACGCCATGGATACACAAGTGTTGTCTACAACCCTACAAGGCTCAAGTTTGCTCAAAATTTTACTGCTGGGCGTAGGAGGATTTTTGCTGTCGATGGCGCTGACACCGCTGTACACAACGGTTGCTTACCGCTGGAAACTATGGAAAAAGCCGCGGACCGAGACGGTAACCGGCGCCAAGGCCACCGTGTTCATGAAGCTGCACGGCGAAAAACATAAGCGGCATATACCTACCATGGCGGGGATAATATTCATTATTACGGTTGCTGTTTTGACGCTCAGCGCAAACTGGTCGCGAGCAGAAACGTGGTTGCCGCTGGCGGCGTTTGTTGGGGCAGCGCTGATTGGGTTTGTCGATGACGTCATTAACCTCCGCGGCGACGGTACAGGGAAGGCGGGTCTACCATCACGGTTAAAAATGCTCCTTATTACGATTGTTGCGGCTGCGGGCGGTTGGTATTTCTACTATAAACTCGGGTTCAACAGCATTCAGCTACCCGGCCTCCACCAAACGTCACTGACCATTGGCTGGTGGATTATTCCGCTGTTTACCTTCGTGGTGGTGGCGACGGCAAATGCGGTGAACATTAGCGATGGGCTTGATGGGCTGGCGGGCGGTCTGACAACAATTGCATTTGCGTGCTACACCGTCATAGCGGTGTTAGAGCATAAATACGGTATAGCCGGTTTCTGCGCGGCCATGGTCGGTGCGCTTATGAGCTACACGTGGTTCAATGTGTTTCCGGCGCGTTTCTTTATGGGGGATGTTGGCTCGTTTGCACTCGGTACGGCGCTTGGTGTGGTGGCTATGTATACCGATACCGTGCTGCTGTTGCCCATAATTGGGTTTGTATTTGTAGCAGAAGCAGGGTCGGTCATACTGCAAGTTACCTCGAAAAAGCTGCGAAATGGCAAAAAAATATTTCGGATTGCGCCTATTCACCACCATTTTGAAGCTATTGGTTGGCCGGAAGCAAAAGTTACCATGCGATTTTGGGTTATTGGACAGGTTGCTGCGTTTATTGGACTGGCGCTATTTGTTATGGGGCGATACGGGTAAGCGCTAGCATTTGTTGCCGACACGAAAAATAAATATGAAAACAATACTAAATCAACACAATTTTCATCTGCAAGCTACCCAAGCGAGGCGAGGCGTCTCTGGCCCACGTGCATTTGGGTGTCATCTTGAGCGAAGTCGAAAGATCTCATCGTATTTGCATCTAACGGGATCCCTCCACTTCGGTCGGGATGACAATGGAATAAAAAGTGCAAGTAGGTTAAGAGGCGTTCGAAATGGCTGAGCGCTTTATGAACTTTAGCCGAGGCCGTCAGACGGCTGAGGCGCTCCGGAAACATCGACCAGACTACTGGCTTCTTGTCATAGTGGCGTGCCTGCTCGCGGTGGGTCTTATTGTGGTGTACTCTATTAGCCCGGCACTGTCTGAACTGCGCGGCGGGAACTTTGTTGCACATCAAGTTGTGGCTATAGCGCTCAGTATAGTTGCGTTCTTTATTACTGCTCGTATACCGCTTGCGCAGTGGCAGCGCTGGCAATGGTGGCTCTTAGGTGCGGCGGCACTGGGAACGCTGGTAGCGCTCGTAACACCGGCAATACCGGCGTATCCGCAGCACCGCTGGATACGTCTTGGCAGCTTTTCGTTGCAGTCGGTCGAAGTCCTCAAATTTGCGCTTATTATTGCTATAAGCGGATTTTTGGCGCATCGGGTGCAACAGGGTGCAATGAGCGACTACAGTAAAACACTAAAGCCGCTTGCCATTGCGGTGGGGGTTATTGGGTTTGTTGTTGCTTTTGTGCAGAGCGACCTTGGCTCCGCCGGTGTTATTGTGGTGATGGCGACTGTTATGGCATTTGTAGCCGGTATGCCTATGCGCAGAATTGTGCTTATAGGAGCTGTTGTAGCGCTTGGTACGATTCTGGCAATCGCTTCGACGCCATACCGGCGCGACCGACTAAACACATATTTGCACCCTGAAGCAAATTGCTCGACAGATGCTGGCCATCAGGCATGCCAGGCGCTTATTGCGGTTGGTTCGGGTGGTCTGGTCGGGCTTGGCCTGGGCAAGAGCGTGCAGGCGTATGGCTATTTGCCCGAAGCCCAGAATGACTCAATTTTCGCTATTTACGCAGAGAAGTTTGGGTTTTTGGGGTCTGTGGCGCTACTGGCGCTGTTTATGACGCTTTTTGCGCGCCTGAGGCTCATTATCGAACGTGCTCCGGACATGTTTAGCAGGCTAGTCGTTGTTGGAGTACTTGCGTGGCTCAGTACGCAGGCAATTATCAATATAGGTGCTATGATAGGATTGTTGCCACTAAAGGGCATTACGCTGCCGCTCATCAGTTACGGCGGTACGAGCGTCTTGTTTGTCGGTGCGGCGCTTGGCTTGGTGTTTCAGGTTTCACACTACACCAGCTTTACGACCCGCCGCGTTACCGCTACGAGGCAACGAGATAGGAAAGTATATGAACATAGTCCTGACGGGCGGCGGTTCGGGGGGGCATATCGCTCCGGTACTCGCAGTCGCCCATGAGCTAAAGAAACAGTCACCAAAGAGCCGCATTATTTACATTGGCCAACGCGGTGATGCTTTGCTCGATGTGGTAAAGCAACACGCAGCGGTTGACGAGGTAAGAACGGTTTGGGCGGGAAAATTGCGCCGCTATAGCGGTGAAGGATGGCGTCAGCTGCTCGATGTGAAGTCTCAGGCGCTGAATGTACGTGACATGTTCCGGACGCTACATGGCCTAGGCCAAAGTTTTCGCATACTGAAACAGTTGCAGCCGGCGGTAGTTTTTAGTCGAGGTGGCTTTGTAAGCGTTCCGGTTGCCTTGGCGGCAAAGTTGCGGGGTATTCCGTACATCACGCACGATGCTGATAGCGTCCCGAGCTTAGCAAACCGCATCATTGCTCGGTGGGCTTCGCTGCATGCGGTAGCGCTTCCCGCCAAGCTATATCCATATCCAAAAGAAAAAATCGTTGAAGTTGGCACGCCAACCGGTCACAATCACCGCGTTGTGACCCCTGAACTTCAGCGGCAGTACCGTAAAGAGCTAGGGATTGCTCGCTACGATGAGGTTATTACGGTCACGGGCGGAGGTAATGGCGCTCGGGCGTTAAATGCTGCAATTGCTGCGAATGCACGGTTCCTTCTTGCGGCGTTTCCTAGTCTCGTTATTCTACACTTTTCGGGTCGTGAGCTCGAAGATGAGACAAGTGCTGTCTATGATGAGCTCGAGCTTGGCGGGGCTCGCACGCGCGTACGGGTGCATGGTTTTGAGTCAGATTTTTACCGTTACAGCGGTGCCGCGGACATTGTTGTTGCCCGGGGCGGTATGAGCAGTATTGCAGAGTTTGCGTTGCAGCAAAAAGCGTGTCTACTTGTTCCCTCGAAGCAGCTGGGTTGGAATGTAAAAAACAGCCACGTACTTGCTGCACAAAGAGCTGTTATGGAGCTGAGCGAAGAACAAGCCGAGCAGCCCGAGCGGCTTGGTCGTGCGCTTGCGGCACTTCTGGAAGACCCGGCTGAACGTGAGCGGCTTGCCCGTGAAATTGGCAAACTAGCGCATCCGCAGGCCGCTTCGGAGCTGGCGGCTCTAGTGCTACGAACTGGGCAGGAACGATAGGACTACTATGCGGTGGAGCGTTAAAAAAAGACCAAAGACGCCACTCATACCAGGGAGAGACCGTCCGGCCAAGGCCCAAGGGAGTCCGCTGTATTCGTACTACGGGCAGCGCCGGCCCGCCGCTGCAACAGAGCGGGGGAGAGACTCCCGTGAACCACAAACGGCCACTAGTGCGCCTCAGTCGCGTATGTACACCTTGATGCTGTTCGTGTGCGTACTCGTCGGAGTTGTTTGTGCTGTAAAAATCTTGGCACTTTCAGGGGATAGTAAGATTATTGTTACAGAAAATCAACAGTCGTTAGAGTTGCCAACTGTCACCTACGCCGGGGTAGTCAACGAGTCTTTGAAAAGCAGTTTGTTAAACTCGAACAAAATAACCCTGAACACCAAAGGTGTTGCCCGCGACTTGCAAAGGAAATTCCCCGAGCTTTCTAGTGTGGTCGTAACGGTACCGCTTGTTGGGAATCGCCCCGTTGTATATGTGAAGCCGCTGCGCGCCTCTTTTGTGATTGAATCACCGAATGGTCTATACACTATGGCAGACACCGGATACGTACTGGCAAAGCTTTCTGCTCCCCAAGATGGGCTTACGACGCTGAGTGAATTAGGCCGGCGACAACCCGCTATTGGCAAGCAGTTTTTACCCGCCTCAACTGTTTCGTTTGCGAAGACGGTGAGCTATCAGTTAAACCAAGCTGGTATGGCGGTTGCAAAAGTAGAACTCCCATCAGACGCCCCGTACGAACTGCGGATACGCCTTATCGCGAAACCGTACTATCTACGATTTAATCTTCAGGCAGATGCGCTGCAACAGAGCGGGGGAGCTGTGGCTGCCCTGCGTAAGATTACCGCCCCACAGCTACCGCGTGAGTACGTGGATATGCGTGTACTTGGCAGGGTGTACTACCGGTAAGATGCCGAGACAAGTCGCGCAAATCCCCCTAGTGCTGCCCCATTGTGTGTTCACAAAATGTTCGCATGTTACATATGTACTAATCACAAAAAATATATAAACATAGCAAAAAAGGGGAATGTCAAATAAAATAGGGCAGAGCGGACGAAAAAGGGGAAAGGGTTATAAAAAAGTCAAATACGTGAAAAAGCAAATGTTTTCACAAGGTACCTGTGGAAAAGTCAAATAAAAACATACGAAACTAGCGTAATAACAAAAAAGCAAACACTAGGTATATTAGGTACTTCCAGCAATCTACGCCAACCCAAGTGAACGCAACAGATATGATTTTGCCGTCCCAAGTAAAAACACGGAGCATCGTCCTAGCAGTTAATGGGACTTATTGCCAAAACTCCCCCGTTAGGAGGGGTATGCCTAATCAACTATATAACTAATATTCACGTCGCAAAATATACATTGTGCGACATATAATCACTGTTCGTTTTCCATTCACCTACCAACTCATTCCGCCTGGTTATTTTGCCTTACTGCAAAATCTTTTTATGTTTTTGATTATTACACTGCTCTGTGACTCCTAACCAGTTCGCATATAGCGCTTCCAGTTCGCTCCCCGTTCTAGGTACGCCTACTTAATGTTCGTATTTTGTACAAGATTTTTATAGTTCTGGACTGACGAATAGCAATGCTCAAGTTGTTAGGTGATGTAAAAATTCGGCAAGATGTGTGTTTTTCATAAATTCATCATACGTAGGGTATGATGCCAGGGGTTTGCCGTCCGCATCTTTATCGTCATACACGACTGGTGCGGCATGAATAGCAGTATTTGGCTCAAGAGTTGCAAACAACCCAGCCACGAATATTCCAACGGGTCTGAGACGCTTAGCGACTGTTGGAGTGCCAATATGTAAATCGGCTACAGGAAGTGTGTGATGCATCGCAGACGGTTTGTCCGGGTCGCTTAGTGGGTCAAATTGCTTAAAACCAATAGTTATTAGCGCCGTTCCGGCTCTGAGTGAGTCGGTGTCAAATCTTCCCCTCTCAGCTACTATATCCTCGGGGGGTGAAGATGGAGGTAGTTGCTGGTGGTCTGTCCGCAACAAATTAAAATAGGTAGTTATATTAGCATAGAGACGTGTGCCGTAAACGGGTAAATTTAGATGGCGTCCGTCAATTGACGGAAAAGCCCATCGAAGCAACATGTTCGACAACTTATTATGAAGTTCGTCTGGATTGGGGTACGGAGCCTGTCCTTGCAGAGTTTCGCTACTACTCCTGAAGTTTCTGGGGGGCATGGTATAGGCTACTCGCTGAGCTCGTAAGTGGCTTTGGCGACGCGTTTGAATTGTGGTTTGCTTTGGAGGTTGAGGAGGATGGTTGTTTCCTTCACGAAACGGCTCTTCAGTACACGCTGGACAATTTCGTCGCGGTGGAGGGGTTCTTTTGCGTCACGGAGAACTTCGCTAATAATGTCGGCGACTGTTCCCTTTTGGTAGCCCCACTCTTTTAGTGCATACAGACCGCGGCCAATGAGTACAAACCGCTTGTCTTTAATAAGTTCATTGTGAATAGCCTGTGTGGTGACATCTTTGCGTTTGAAGTCGCTGGCTTTTATAGCTTCGGCAATTTCGTTGAAGTGCATGTGCTTCTTGTTTTCGCTGAGAATAACGTAGATTTTGTCACGGATGTTCTTTGGGTTTACGGTAGGCCACTTTACGAGGCCCCAGCGACCGTTGAGGGTCGCAAGCTGTTTGCTAATGCTGGCAAGTGCGGCTACAAATGTATCGGTTTCAAAACCAGTTAGTTTGGCTAAATCTTTCTTGTCGACAGGCTTACCGGTTTTTTTAATGGCGTCAACGACGGTGGCGACTTCTTTCTTGAGCTGCAAAGTGTCGTGGACTTTGCTGTTCCCTGCCGCCTGGAAGTATGTGTCGTCTTCTGAAATAACGCTGATGTTTGGACAGAGTTCTGTAAGAAAAGCGAGTCGCGACTGGTCGGTGCGGGTATTTTCCGCAGTTAGCTTGCTTGAGAGGGTCGTTATGCGGGCCGTCTCGCCTGCCTCGCCCAGTGCTGTTAGCAGTGCGGCTTCAACTTCACTAACGTGGGGTAGGTCAACGCCCGTTTGACGAAGTTTTGTCATGACTGACTTCTCGAGCTGACGGACGCGTTCACGGGTAATGCCAAGAAGTTCACCGATTTGCTCTAGCGTTTCTTTGCGGTCGAACAAGCCGTAGCGGCGTGCAATGATTTCGCGTTCTCTTTCACGGTCTACACTGCCTAAAACACTCTGAACAATGGCTTCGGTGTTGAGAACGGCGGTTTTTTCTGACATAATTACCTCTACTATAAAACTTTTAATATATAAAGTCAACGACTTTTTTACTAATCCACCACTTTTTTGTTGCCCATCTTATAATGTGCGCTTGCTGTGTTATTGTAGCACATAAATTGACGTTCATACACACAGTATGTTGTGAAAGTTAATAAGCTCATGTTTTGGCTGTGGACAAAGTCGTGTCCTGACCCAGTATCGCCCCTGAACACTAGAGAGCGATTGACCTTATCATGTAAACTAATTGCGAGCAGTTACTTTTTTTTTGCGGCGGAAAGGTGGGCGGCGCTTGCCTTCTGGGGCTTCGGCGAGTAGTTTGAGAGCAGTTTCGTGGGTGATGGTAGTCGGGTCGGTGTTTTTGTCTATCTTAGCATTCTTCTTGCCATCGGTAACGTATGGCCCCCACCTGCCCTTTAGGACTTTTACGCCGTCACCGAAGTCAGCAATGTTCTTTTCGGCTTCAGCGACCAGCTTAGCGGCGTAGAGTTCTCGGGCTTTTTCAAGCGTAATTGTATGGGGGTCTTCGTCTTTCGTGCTCACAAACAGCTTCCCTACTTGTACATAGGGTCCAAAACGACCGATGTTTGCCCGAATATCTTGCCCGTCTTCCGTTTGCCCGACGAGCCGTGGAAGTTGGAATGCGACCAAGGCTTCCTCTACGGTGATGGTTTCTATGCGCGCGCCCTTTGGCAGCGGTGCGTTTTGGGGCTTTTCTGATTTGTTTGCCTTGTCCCCTGCCTCACCGAGCTGAAGGTATGGACCAAACCGGC
Organism: Candidatus Saccharibacteria bacterium; assembly: GCA_016700375.1. Lineage (NCBI taxonomy): Bacteria > Candidatus Saccharimonadota > Candidatus Saccharimonadota bacterium. The sequence continues at coordinate 454,241 of CP065016.1, read as the reverse complement.
CAAACCGGGCGTAAATGGTTTTGCCGCTCTTTGGGTCGACGCCGACTTCCCTAGCCTGCGCCACAGTGCTGCGGTCTATATCGCCAGATTTGGCCACAAGGGCGTGAAATGGCTCGTAAAAGCTGCTGAGCATGGCGTTTCGCTCTAGTTTTGCTTCGGCGATGTCGTCGAAGTGCTCTTCGACGCTAGCAGTAAAACCATAGTCTATAACTGGTTCAAAGTAATCTGTAAGAAAGTTAGCTATGAGCTGGCCGCTCGGTGTGGGGACAAGCTTGCCTTTTGTGCTGCCGGTGTTTTCCTGAACTATGTTGCGCTGGAGGGTGAAAGGTCCGTGTTGCTGGGGTTGCGTTTCTGAAGAGGGGCTCGCCCCTCTTCTGGTGTCAGTATCGCTTTGCTCACTGACAGCCCGCACTCCCCCGGCCGACTTTTCGTCGCCCGCTCGCGCTGTGCGCTCGTATTCCCGTGCACCATAATCTAGTGTAAGTTGTATAACGTCGCGGGGGGTGCCTTCACTGTCGCCGCGCTCGACGTAGCCGCGGGTTTGGATGGTGCCGATAATGGTGGCGTAGGTGCTTGGGCGGCCAATACCGAGTTCTTCCAGTTTTTTCACCAGAGAACCTTCGGTGTAGCGCGCCGGTGGACGGGCAAAGACCTGGCGAGCAGTTGCAGACTGAAGTTTCACTTCGTTACCTGCGGCCAACAGAGGTAGAATGGCATCTTCTTTACTTCGTCCGTAGACTTTGAGGAAACCATCGAAGGTTATGACTTCGCCCTTCGCCACGAAGTGGCAATCTTGACTCTTGACTCTTGACTCTTGACTCTGCGCCGAAATGGTAATTTCGGTGCGCTCGAGCTTGGCAGGCGCCATTTGGCTGGCGAGCGTGCGACGGCGGATGAGCTCGTACAGTTTTTGGTCATAGGGGTCACTGCTGGCGACCTCAAGGCTCATATCAGTTGGGCGAATGGCCTCATGCGCTTCCTGCGCACCCTTGCTCTTTGTTTTGAATGTGCGGGCCTGGACGTAGGCTTTGCCGTAAGTCTTCTCTATGTAGCTCGCTGCAGCGGCGATGGCTTGGGCACTGAGCGTCATAGAGTCGGTACGCATGTAGGTTATCTTCCCTGCCTGGTACAGTTTCTGGGCGCTGGTCATGGTAGCGCGAGAACCGAAACCGAGCTTGGCGTTTGCTTCCTGCTGGAGCGTGCTGGTGGTGAATGGTGCTCCCGGGTTACGTGTTCCAGGGGTGGTAGAGACATCCGAGACGGAAAACGTGCTGCCTGGTAGGTTGGTGAGAAAATCATGGGCGGCCGTTTCGGTGGCAAAGCGCGTCGGCACCTCGGCTTTGAACATTTCGTCATTATGGCTAAACTCGGCAGTGACTCTGAAGTCGGACTGGCTTTCAAATGCCATAATTTCACGCTCACGTTCCACGAGCAGCCGGACAGCTGGGCTTTGGACGCGCCCGGCACTCTTGCCACCGGGGACTTTCTGCCACACCACAGGGCTCAGTTCGAACCCGACAATCCGGTCGAGGATTTGCCGTGCCTGTTGTGCTTCGACAAGCTTCATATCGACAGTGCGCGGGTGCTTCACGGCCTCCTCTATGGCCGATTTGGTGATTTCGTGGAAGACAATCCGGTTGGTTTTTGCCGGGTCAAGCTCAAGAACCTCACACAGGTGCCATGCGATAGCCTCCCCTTCGCGGTCTTCATCGGTTGCAAGCCAGACGGTTGTGGCGGCTTTCACGGCTTTTTTTAGCTCGGCGATGACCTTCTTTTTCTCTGGGTCGACTTCATACTGCGTTTTGAAGCCGTTTTGTATATCTATAACCGGCGAGCCGTCTTTGGATTTCTTCGGGATGGCACGAATGTGGCCGATGCTGCTTAGTACCGTAAAGTCGCCACCGAGATATTTCTCGATGGTTTTTGCTTTTGCTGGACTTTCAACGATTACCAAATTCTTTGCGGTTTTTGCCATAAACTTATTACAGTATACTCACTTTATTATATATAGCTAGCGACCAAGCATAGCTGGGAAATGAGGATACGTCAAGTGGCTACAGGTAGTCGTGATTTTTACCGAACCAGCGAGGAGGTGAGAATCGCCGGTGGCGAATCGCAAGGCAACCTTCTGGCGCAAGCTATGCTTGCCACAGTGAAGTTGCGGGGTCGCAGGATGTGACAAGGTCCTCCTTAAGACAAGCTTCCTGATAACCCCACACGAACGAGGCGATAGCCGAGCTTTAGGGCAGGAGGAGAGCTGAGTTCGGATTCATTCCGAACCAGCGAGGAGGACAAGGTCCTCCTTAAGACAAGCTTCCTGATAACCCCACACGAACGAGGCGATAGCCGAGCTTTAGGGCAGGAGGAGAGCTGAGTTCGGATTCATTCCGAACCAGCGAGGAGGACAAGGTCCTCCTTAAGACAAGCTTCCTGATAACCCCACACGAACGAGGCGATAGCCGAGCTTTAGGGCAGGAGGAGAGCTGAGTTCGGATTCATTCCGAACCAGCGAGGAGGACAAGGTCCTCCTTAACTTGGCGCCCAGTGGTTTGCGCCGAGTGGGTGGATTTTGCCGGAGAGTTCGAGCATGGTGAGTGTTTGGGTGAAAAGCGCTGGGTTCAACTTTGATTGCTCAAGGAGGTCATGCGCGTCGCTGACACCGTTATAGAGGAGGTCAAGGATTGCCTGCTCGTCGGCAGTGTCACCCTTGTGTACATACGAGGTTGTGGTGAGGTTTTTTGTCCCTAGCGCAAACAGGATGTCATCAACAGAGGTGACAGGAGTTGCTCCTGATTTTATTAGCTGATTGCACCCCACGCTGTTCGGGCTGGTAATATTACCCGGCACAACAAGCACATCTCGCCCTTGCTCGAGCGCAAAACGTGCGGTGTGTAGGGTCCCGCTCTTGTCGGTTGCCTCGATGATTAGGAGCGCATTACTCAGACCGGCAACAATCCGGTTACGTGCAATAAAATGCTGCTTTAGGCTCGGTGTGCCCACCGGATATTCTGAAATAATCGCACCGCCCTGCTCCAGGAGACGACGTGCGAGATTGGTGTTGCTGGCCGGGTATATTTCGTCGAGTCCATTTGCGAGCACAGCTATGTGTAGGCCACCGTGCCTCAAGGCTGCCTCGTGAGCGATGGCGTCAACGCCCAGTGCTAAGCCGCTCACAATAGTAATGCCCCGCTCTGCAAGTTGCCCCACAAGCTGTTCGGTCACGGTACGTCCGTATGGTGTTACTCCACGGCTACCGACTACGGCAACACGAGGCCGACTCAGCCAAGCATCTGGCTCTGCCCCCAGGTAGAATAGTTCTTTTGGCGGTGACGCTATGTCCTTTAGAACTGTAGGATAAGCATTATCCTTTAATGTAACTTTATTTACTTTCATACCAAAAAATGAATAAGTATTGACACTGTGACACTTTTTTGCTAAAATAGCAACTCATAAGTGTCTGTCACTCTTGTAGTGACCACTTTTGCACCTTATATCCCCATTCTAACGCCTCCGGTGACTTGTCGCCAGAGGAAATTGTTAGATTGTTTTAGAACGTGCCATACCAAAAGTTGTTACCCTCCACTTTTCTCTTGGCGTTCTCTGGCTTTAACCAGCCGGAAGCGTTCTAAAACAAACTAACCCCTTTAACTAGGTTCGACAGGTGCTTGCACCAGTCGGCCCCAGATACTGGTAGTGAGCCTGAACGGTTCTTTCTGCGAAAGCGGGAGAGGCACGACATCGTTGATTTCATAGATGTTTCGATGCTTCACTCATCTTGGTGGGTTGAAGGGTGGAGGGAGCCGACGTGTTCGGCTCCATAAAAGGTCAGTAGCGGTGCCCACCCCCTCTACTGACCTTTTTTGTTTGTCGCAGATACGGTGCCCAGTCACAATCCTACTGCCAGCAAGCTGGCAATCAGTTGCGACCTCGCCTCAACTGGCTGCAAGCATAGCTCGCAATCAGTTTCTGGCCTTGAGGATTGCCACTGGCAATCCTCACTCTCTCGGTGGTCTTTTTATGTATGCGGTATGCGCACCTCTCGGTATGCGTTGCGGTTGCGCTCGAGCAGAGTGTGTGAGACCATAGAAGTATGAACGAAACGGTCATAAAAATACCAGGTAATCCCATAGCAATTCGCGCATCGAAGCCCCATAAGCCGACGGATATTAAGGCCGTACTCAAACTCATCAAGCAAGCAAGCTATTAAGCATGAAACCATCCAAGCAATTTGGGGTGGTGCTATTTGACGCCAATATTATTGACTACGCATTCAAGTCAGCGACGAAGCAGGCTGCAATAGATGTTATCGAATTGGTTGCCAAATCATATGAAACTGCTGTCTCTGAATATGTTCGGTTCGAGATATACAGAGGGTTAGAACACGCTCGAGTTCCGTTGGCAAAAGCAGTGGTAGACAGATTTCGGGCCTTCCCGGTTGACAAGTACACCCTTGATATTGCTGCCGCCCTGAGCACGTGCTATGGGCGTGATGATGCAGTCAAGCATAAAGCAAAAAGTATCTCAGACGGCGATACTATACTGGCCGCTACGGCAGTTATTAATAAGTGTAATATTCTGACGGCAGACCGCATGGACTTTCCGACACCGTACTTTAATGAAATCGATTCATTTAAACAAACAACCCAAAAAGGTCCACTAGTTTTTTACGTGCTTCAACCAGACATTTTGCACCTCAATGAAATGCTCACACTCTGCTATCCAGTGAAGTCCGAGGGGTAATATCTCCATTTTTCTTATAAAAACTCACGGGTGTCGGGGGTGATGGGGGTGCCGTAGGCGTATTCGCTGAGGATGGCGGTGGTTTCCCGGGTGAGTTTTGTCAGACTCGCCTGCTCTGTCTCGCTGAATTTTTGGAGCACAAAATCGGCGGAGTCTATTTGCGTTGGGGTTTTAGGGCCGATGCCCACGCGCACACGGCCGTACTCTGGGCTGCCGAGCAGTTTGGTAACGCTTTTTATGCCATTGTGCCCGGCGCTGCTACCCCCTACCCGCATACGCACTTGGCCAAAATCAACATCTATTTCATCGTGTACAACAATAACACTTCCGAGCGGCACTTTATAAAAATGGGCAATTGCCTGCACGGCTTCCCCGCTGAGGTTCATGTAGGTTGTGGGTTTGCACAAAATAACACGGGTGTCTCCCATGGTTTTCACCGCGGATAGGCATTTCATATCTGTTTTGTTCACCCAGGATGGGAATTCGTTTTTACGGGCAAACTCATCTAGGCACATAAAGCCTATATTGTGCCGAGTACCATCGTAGTCGCTGCCGGGGTTGCCGAGGCCGACGAAAAGTAGGGTTTTGTTCATACCATATGTGGAGAAGTTTATGCGGTCACCGATTTCGGGTCGTTTTACAAAAAGTGCCATTATGCGACCCCCGGTCGCTGAATGATGAAAGATGAATTATGAATTAAGAATGGAAAATACCCCACTATTTTTCTACATGATTCATGATTCATGATTCACGATTCCTTTCGTTTGCTGCGTGTTTTATTCTTCACAATCTTCCGTTGTGTCTCTGAGCGTTCTGGCTTGGTGGGGCTGTTGCCGTGTTTGTGGCGGCCGTCTTTTTCTATAAACCATAGTTGCACCGCGGTGCCCTCAAAATGGAACTGGGCGCGAAGTTCGCGTTCCATGAAACGCTTGTAGCTCCAGTGGAGGAACTTGGTGTGTGCCCCAAAGATTTTGAAGGCCGGGATGGGGTTGTCATCTTCCTGTACCATGTAGTTCAGTTTGGGGGCGCGGTTCTTGAGACCGGCGGGAGGGTGTTTGGCAATAACGCCGCCAAGCCAGCTATTGAGCACGCGGGTAGAAATACGGGTTTTTCGGGCGTTGGCAATGTCGAGCGCGAGGTCGAATATTTTGGTGACATTCTGGCCGGTAACGCTGCTGGTAAAAATGAGCGGTGCCCACGCAACGAAGTCAAACGTGTGAGTAATTTGCGGGGCAAGGGCGTCGCGCGTGAAGGCATCTTTCCCCTCCACGCTATCCCATTTTGACACGACGATTATAAGCCCTTTGCCGGCTTCTTTTATCATGCCGGCAATTTTTTGGTCGAGGGCGGTGCCAATTTCGTTTACGTCTATAAGTAGCAAGCATACGTCGGCTTGTTCAATGGCACTGAGGCTGCGGACGACGCTAAAATGCTCTATACCGACACCGATTTTGCCCGGGCGGCGAATACCCGCCGTGTCCATGAGTTCAATCTCCTGCCCGCTGTAGCGCACGGTGGCGCGGTTGATATCCCGCGTGGTGCCCGCCCGGTCGGCAACAATGGCCTGCTGTTTTTTAGCGAGGGTGTTAAACAATTGCGACTTCCCCACATTTGGTCTACCGAGCAGTGCTATACGGAGACAGTCGTCGTTATCGGCCAGCGTAGCCTTTGGAATATGGCTGACGAGGGTGTCGAGCAGGTCATCTATGCCGCGTTTTTGGGTGGCGCTGGTTGGGAAAATTGGCTTAATGCCCAGGCGCTCAAAGCCCTCAAGGTCGTGCCCGCGGGCGCGGTCAACCTTGTTTATTATGAGAAAAACGGGCTTTTTACTCTTGAGCGCGAGTTTGGCGACTCGGCGGTCTTCTTCGCTAATGGGTATGTTTGCCTCTACCACCACCCATATTATGTCGGCGCTATCGGCCGCCTGGATTATTTGTTCCTGGATGGTGAACTCAAAGTCGTCGGCTGCGTCTTTCATGCCCGCGGTGTCAACGAGCCAGAAGTTTTGCCCCTGCCACTCAGCCTTGGCGGTAATGCTGTCGCGCGTGGTGCCAGCCTCGTGCGCCACAATGGCTTCGCGGCGGTCGAGGATGGCGTTAAACAGCGAGCTTTTGCCCACATTTGCCCGCCCCACTATGGCAACGATTGGTAGTTTTGTACTCATTTCAGTCTATTATAACAGAGGTAAGAGCATTTGCAAAAAATTCATCAATATATTTTAGTATTGACGCTTTAAGAGAGAGTATATTTGGAGACGATTGGTAACTAAGGAGTATGGTATGTTGGAGTTTAATCGTACTAAAAGAACTATAGCAACCGGATTGCTTGTCGCTACTGGGGGCTTGGGCTTGAGTGCTTGTGGCGGGCAGAAAGACCCGAATGCTATCGGTGCGTGCCCGAAAGGCTGGGCAAGTACGGCGTATGAAGTACCGTCTGGCGAGATGCCCGATGCGCTAGCCGCGATATATGTCGGTCAACACGCACTGGCCGCGAGTGTTCCGCAAGAGGCAATGTTCGGATATGAATCTTCTGCGGATGGGGTTTACCTCGGCGCAATCCCTAATGGACCTCAGGAAGAAACATTGAGAACAGTGTTTTCCGATGAAGGGAGGATTACATCAGTCTTCCTGCGAAGTCCTATGGTAGGCACCCCCGCAACTACGTTTTGTACCGACAGCTCCGGTGGACATGAGGGTACATACCTGAGCCCAGCCGCCGTGAATTCGATAATAGCGATGAGGGGTGCTGGCATAGTTGTAAATATTCCTGGAAAATGAAAGCCAACGGCTCTGGCGTGCAGCCGATTTTTTTGTGAGGGGCGCACGGCTCTGGTATTAACGACCCTGCCAGTCTTGCGCAGCCCTACGGAGGGATTTTATAGTGTGGAATGTAGAAGGGCTATAAAGTTAGGACGGCAGCGTAACGCCTTCTACGGAAGCGAGGTGACGGACTTCTTTGTGAAGCTCGAGGAGTTTTTGGCTATTGGAAAGTTTGGCATATGCGCGGCTGCCGAAGGCCGAAATTGGTTTGGCGGCCAATATTTTGTATATTTCTTTGACGTCATTTTCGAGAGCCTGCAACCGCTCGTCGAAGTTTTGGAATGATAACTCTAGACTGGTAAGTCGATGGTTGATATCGGTCAGTTCTGATTTGACGCTCCGCATATCGGACTTAAGCTCTGCGACATCGGACTTAAGCTCTGCGACATCGGACTTAAGCTCTGCGACATCGGACTTAAGCTCTGCGACATCGGCTTCCAATGCTTCAAAACGAGGCCCAGTGACAGTTTCGACACCTTCTATAATGAGGGCGAGAAGCTCCTGTTTTTCTTCGGTGGTGAAGCTCATACCGTTTCAGTATACCAGCTCAAGATTGTTTACGATATTGTGGCTTATGCAACTTTTTCACAGACGACTGATTTGTCCACGGGCCTAGCCGGGGGAGGCGCTAGTGCAGCTTGATAATAATTTCGTTGTCATCAGTCGCCTCTTCCGAATCATTTGAGAGCGTGTCGGACGCCATGTCTCTAGCGGGTAAGTAAACTTGCGAGGATGATTCTTCGGTATTTTGGGATGCATTGGCTACGGCTACGGTTACGGCTACGGGTTGCATGACGGGCATACTTTGCTGCGCTTGACTAATATGCATATCGACAACTTCAGGCACAATGTACTCCTGCTCATCCTGGATTTGCCGCTGGATAATTGCTTCGTTGACTCCTTCTAGGCGCTGCAGATATACGTCGAGACCGCCAAGCTCATTGACATTTCGTAGAACACCATCTTCTAGGACATAGATTGTGTCCATGAGCGCAAGCAGAGCTTTACGATGAGTTACCATGAGTACAGTTTTGTCGCGGATAATTTCTTTGAGCGAGTCACGAATATAGTTTTCGCTCTTGGCGTCAAGGGCGGCAGTTGGTTCGTCGAGACAAAGAATGGGTGCTTGTTTAATAAGTGAGCGAGCAATAGCCACACGCTGACGCTGTCCGCCGCTAAGGGAGCCACCATTTTCGCCGGTGGGTGAATTAATGCCCATGGGCATTTTTATGGCAAACTCGAGTACATTTGCAACCTGTACGGCGTATTTGACCTCTTCTGTATCGATGGGGCGGTTTACGTCTCCATCGTAAATATTCTCAACGATGCTTCCGTCAAACAGTTGAGGCGTCTGGCTCACCCAAGCAATTTTCTTGCGGAGCTGTTGCAATGAGACGGACTGGGTGTCTATACCATCGATGGTGATTTTTCCGGCGTCGGGCGTGATAAAGAGAGGTAGCAGTTTTAGGATAGTACTCTTGCCGCCTCCGCTTGGGCCTATGATGGCTACCTTCTCATTTTGGTCAATATGGAGGCTTAGCCCACTAAAAACAGTTTGGCCGTTGTAGGCATAGCTAATGTTTTGAAAATCAACAACGCCACGGATGAGCGGTGGCAGCATACGGTCTGAACGGAGATTTTCGATGTTTTCGTGGTCGCTCAGTACCTCGTAGACCCGACCGACGTCTATTATTTTTTGATAGCGGGAGGTTATTTGTTTCACCAGGCTTTCAATTGGCCCAAGAAGGTAGCCCATGTATGTCATAAAGATAAGTAGTTCGCCGAACGTCATTTTACCCTGCATTGCTGCTGTGCCACCAAAATACATCACAGTAGAAGTTGCGAGTATGACCAAAAATGAATTTGTGTTGGCAAGCAAATTATTCCACGTGAGACTCTTGCGTGTTGCTTGATAGCCCTCGTGCCAAAGTTCATCGACTTTTAGGAGCTGTTTGTCTTCGAGTGTAAACGCTTGAACCGTCTCAGCATTATCAACAGCCTCATTGATACTTGAAGCGGTCTTACTGTTTATCTCAGTAAGTTGCTGGGCGTATATGCCCATGTGAGGGGCAATCAAGCGCATAGTGAGGTACAAGAGTGGCATGAGCACTACCGACACTAATGTGAGTACTGGATTGAAGCTGAACATGATGGCTAAAACACCAAGTATCATGATGATAGAACTGATGATAGATGCTGTCGTGCCGAGGACCAATTCTGATAGACTGTTGGTGACTACATTTTGGCGATAGACGTAGTCCCCTTTTGCTAGGCGCTGTTGATGGTAGAGTGGCAGGTGCAAAATGTGACGGAATGATTCGGCTTTTATGGAGCGATTGAGCCAAAATCCAATTTTGAGCAACAGGACATCACTGAACCAGGAAAATCCTGCACCGACCAAAAAAAGTACTATAGACATGAGAGCGGTTATGGCGATAAGCTTGGGTTGCCCTGTGAATTGTTCAAGCGGACCTGGTGCTGGGATTGTATTGAAAGCCGAATCGGCCATAATTTTTATTGGCCACGGTTTCAGGAGCGAGACAGCCGCTTCGACTAGGCCGAGTGTTACCACAATCGCAATGGCTGGCCGGGCGCGTTTTTGGTACTTTTTGAGCCATGTTTTGAAATCAGTTCGGATAGTCTGACGACCATTTGTTTTGAGCCAGGCATCAACAGCTTGATTCACGAGATCTTTTGGCCAACCCAAACCAGTCAGTACATCTGCCAGCATGTTTGGAGGGACACCACTAGCAACGGCCATATCGATGGCTTCGTACAATTTTGGCATCATACGGTAATTTTCCTCATGAGTCTTATGCTTACTTTAGTATATAAGAGGATGTGGTGATTGACCAACAACATTGACGCATATGCTTTTCCGCTGCTTATCAGTATTATAAACAGCCCCGTTTATATACTAAGCCCCAATCCCTCCGACACCTCGGTGTGTAGAATTGGGGCATATGTGTATGAAGAAGAACCTAACCCGACATCAAGTTATTGCCTATCGTAAACGAGTGTTAACTGAAGCCGATGCGAAAGGCGCGGCAATCGCTGCCCGAATGTTTGGGATCCATCGGGATACTATCTATGCTTGGCGGATCGAACTGTTCCCGCAGAAGCCTGGACCAAAAGGCAGGGTATCCTGGCAGACGAATGAAGACATTGAGGATTTGGTGCTACAAATCAGGCTGGGACTATCCTATGGCCCGAAGCGAATCGTCGATGAGATGAGTGACTCTGGAATATCCATTGGCGAGAAAGCTGTCCGCGGCATTATTGAACGAGCCGACCTCGTAAAGCACCAGAAACATCCAAAGAAAAAGCCAACGAGACCGTTCTACGCGCCCTATCCAGGCTACCGAGTGCAGATTGACACTAAGGCTGCACCGGTTCGTCCGGACGAAGATAAACGACGGAGTCGGAGACAGCAGTTTACAGCGATAGACATTGTCAGCAAGATCCGGTACCTGGCGGTCAAGGATGGCTTGTCGAATAGCAACTCAATCGCCTTTGTGCGTGAAGCCCTGGCGTTCTACGAATCGATTGGTATTACGGTGGAATGTGTCCAGACAGATAACCACTCCACGTTCACCAATTTGTCTACTGGCGGTAACAAAAAGCGTGACCATGAGCTCAGACGTATCCACCCGTTCACGCAGTACCTGCTCGACCGGGGCATCGAGCACAAGCTATCCCGACCGGGTACACCCCAACATAATGGTTTTGTCGAGCGGAGCCATCGGACAGACGAAGAAGAGTTTTACCACGTCACCAAAACGACCGAGCTTGATGTCGTCGCGTTCAACGAAGCAATGAAACTATGGCAGAACGAATACAATCGCGTGAGACGGCATAGCAGCTGCAATAACCTGCCGCCAATGGAGCACTATGAAGCGGTATGGAAAGGAACAGTAACTCATGTCTAAGTGTCTGGACAATTGGGGCTTAGTACAAAACAGCCCCGTTTATTAATAACCTGAATCACGAAACTACCCTCATCTGGTAGCCAAGTAAGACTCGTAGATAATGGACAAAGTACCCCTGCACACTTCTCGGGAATGAGGTGACGAGGTGCTTGTGCTCTTTGAGGTAGTCAAAGACAGCTTCAATCTTTGGCCTGAGCGTCAATAACAGATGTTGCCAGCTGGCCATGACTTGTTTTCGTTGCTTGTAATGGGGCGGTGCAACAACAATAGTTTTGTACTGTTCCCAGAGCCGCCTACGCTGTACGCTACCACCGTAGTGGCTGTCGCCAACGAGTATCCTGGTGTGTTCATTTGCAAGTTGTTCCTCGGCCTGATTGTCGTGCTGGTCTGCTGGCGTAAACACCACCGCACAGAGCCGGTTGAGATGATCAACACTCGCGTGTAACTTAAAACCATAATGGTAGCCCTGCCAGTTCTTACCGAAAGCAGCAACAGCTTTGGCTACCTTGTGTCGCTCGGCCCGAATGAGCTTACAGACGGGCAGCATAGTAGAATCCGCGAAACGCACCTCCGACGAGATCTGTAATGTCAGTTGTAGCAGGTAGACGAGTTGTTCTAGGTTGCGGTGCGCTTGCGCAACAAAGTTCTGGTACTTTGGAAGCTTCGGAAAGTAGTCTGGGTAGTCTCGTTCAATCCATTTGTATAGGTCTTTGAGTGGTCGGTGGCTTTCAGTCAAACCATCCCAGATGAGGATGGTAATGAGTTCACTGTCGCGCAGTACCGGTGGCCTGCCAGTTTTCCCGACTGCGGTTTGTTGGAGTGTGTCATCTACCCAAACGTACACGTCTACGATATGCTGTTTTTGTAATTCGCGCATTTGTTTTCTCCTGTTTGTTTTACCACTACAAGAGTAACAGAGGCGCGATTTACTTTAGGGAGTTTCGTGATTCAGGTTTAATAGATTTGACGAGGGATATGTTGCGTAGTATAGTTGCGTAGTATAGTCATATTGCATATGGTAAAAATATTGTATTAGAAAAATAAGTATCTAATGAAGGAGGCGAGAGGTATGGTGCGAGCAGCGGATGATGGCGGTAGTAGCAGCTCATATAGCTACTCTAATGATGTTGAAGAGAATCGATTGAAAAACCAAGCCGCTGCTGCACAGGCCGCAGCTGCACAGGCCGCAGCCGCTAAACAGCGTCAACAAGAGAGAGCTTTTGCAGCTAAGCAAGCCGCTGCCGCACAGGCCGCAGCCGCAGAGGCCGCAGCTGCACAGGCTGCACAGGCTGCAGTGGCGAGACAGCGTCAACAAGAGAGAGCTTTTGCAGCTAAGCAAGCTGAGGAAGCCGCTGCTGCACAGGCCGCAGCTGCACAGGCCGCAGCCGCTAAACAGCGTCAACAAGAGAGAGCTTTTGCAGCTAAGCAAGCTGAGGAAGCCGCTGCTGCCGCGCAGCTTAACACTCAATACAATTCGATTGAAGATCGTAAGCTTGCGAACCAAGCAAGCATTGCTCAGAACGACCTTAACAACAGCCGCGAAGATCGTAAGCTTGCAAGTCAAGCGGCAGCCGCACAGGCTGCCCAGCAGGCTCAAACCAATTCTCAATACAATTCGATTGAAGATCGTAAGCTTGCGAACCAAGCAAGCATTGCCCAGAACGACCTTAACAACAGCCGCGAAGATCGTAAGCTTGCAAGTCAAGCGGCAGCCGCACAGCATGGCATTGACTCGCATGTTGAATTAGGTGATGCTATAACCTCTAACCCCGGTGGTGGCTCCAAGCCCAGTTCTGACGACTCGCCCACTCCAGGTGATGTTGGTCGTGTGGAAACTGTCAGACCTGGTGACACTCTAAGCAAGATTGCGCTACGGCATGGTACGACCGTAGAGGAGCTAGTAAGATTGAATAATATTCAGAATCCAGATTTAATCTTTCCAGACCAAGCTATCAAATTGCCGAACTCTCTCGGTGGCGCCGCTCCAGGCACGGCTGGCTCAGACGGAGTACAGGATTACGTTGTAGTGAAGGGTGATACATTAAGTGAAATAGCACAACGCCGTGGTCTTGATTATAGGGAGATTGCAAAGGCAAATAACATCGATAACCCAGACATTATTCGTAGTGGTCAGGTAATCAAACTACCGACAAGTCCGATGGGTGGTGGTATGGCTGGTGTTGGCGACGATAATGCTCTTGCCACTACGCCAATAAGTCTGACGAGTTTTACCAAGAATCCCTAGCTGTATTGGCGCGTAAACAATCTACTCGACTTACCTTACCTGGCAACTTTCATGACCCTGGTTGCGCCAAGTGTGTCCATAAGTCTCCCTTCATGTCGTAAGTGGAGCTTTACTAGACTTAAGCGAAACTCCGACCACACCAGGCTTTATCTCTAGCGCTGACAAGACTGTTTTCTCTCGCCAAAAGTAGCTCCGGCTACTCCTCCTCCAGATAAACTTTCTTCTGCATCACTGGATAATGACTCTGGATGCAGTGCGATTTTGCGTAAGTCCAGTTTAGTCTCTTCTTCCCTTCAGATATTTAAGCTGCTCAGAAATCGCTCCCGGACAAGGCTGATGAAGGTGTGATTCACATGTCCGTCGAGTGTATGATGACGATATCTTTTGGCAGTGCATTGCCAAGATTATATGAGCCAAAGTGGGTTCGGTGGAGGGTGGTAACAGTGTAGCCGAGGGCGGCGAACGTGCGGCGGATTTGGCGGTTGCGGCCTTCTTGCATGCGTACTTCGTACGTATGAGAGTCATGAGTCATGAGTACTGAGTCATGAGTGGATGATACATCGCTGGAACCGACTTTTGAATAATTGCTGCGTGATATGTTTTCCTTTCTTGACTCATATCTCATGTCTCTTGTCTCTAGTTTCGTGACCGTGAATCGGCTCAAACCGTCTTTGAGGGTGATGCCGTAGTCAGATATCATTTGCTGGTGGAGTGGCTGGAGGGGCTTGTTGAGAGTGACTTCATATACTTTGACCTTGCCGCGGCTAGGGTGGGTGAGCTGGTTTGCAAGGTCGCCGTCGTCGGTTAGTAGCAATAGCCCAGACGAATCTTTGTCGAGCCGTCCGACTGGCTGCAAATGCTGGTATGCTTCGGGCAGGAGTTCAAAAATAGTTTTGCTTCCCTGGCCGCTCCGCGAACAAACATATCCGACTGGCTTATTGAGCATAATGGTTGTGTGCTGCATGCAAGGCGTCAATTTCACCCCGTCGAGGCAAACCGTATCTGTTGGTTTCACCTGGGAGCCGGCTTCGGTTATCTGGCCATTTAGGGTAACGCGTCTGTCGGCAATGGCTTGGTCGGCCGCTCGTCGGCTTAGTAGCGAGGCGGAAGCAATATATTTGTTGAGGCGCATATGTCTATGGTAGCTGCCAATCCCGAAGGAAGCAATGACTGCCCCTATTAGGTAGCCGCCATTTGGCACGAAATTGTCGTATGGTTAGCTTGAGGCAACTACAGGGCTATGCTGTTTGGGTCGTCGCCTGCCGGTGGGGTTGTGGCGTCGGGTTGAGCTGGGGCTGGGGCAGTAGGTGCGGGAACGGTAGTCGACGGTACACCTGCTGCTGCTTCTTCTTTCGCAACTTCTTTCGCGAGGAGTTCGTCTAGGTTGGGCCCTTTGGTGATGTCGTTTATGGGCGCAATCACCTTTTTGCCTGCTACATTAACCTGGTCCGATTCATCCGATACTGCGGCAGCAGGAGTAGCTGTATTCTCTGACGAAGTATTTTGCAGGGAACCTTCTGAGGCGTTTGACGGTACTGCTTCATCTGGGATAGTTGGTTCTGTGCTTGCAATTTCGGGTGACGCTACGACGGCTGGTTCTTGCGCCTGGGTGTTTGTAGTAACTGGCAGCTCTTCGCCCGGTACCACCCTCTCACTCGGTGGAACCGCCAAAACGGGTGGTTCATTTACGGCAGCAGCTAAATCATTGACAGCCGTTGCGAGGGTTGTTTCATTTGAAGCTGTAATGTCGACAGCATCCGTGCTAGGTACTGCAGGGGCAACAGGAACGTTGGCCTGCGAATTTGCAAATGCAGCAATCTGAGACTCTATATTGGCCTCTTCTGCGGCTAGGCTTTGCTGTTCAGCTGGTGTGCTTGGGTCTGTGGGGGCAGTCGCGGGTTGGTTTTCGGGGGGTGTCGGTGGTGTTGCTGTGACTGGTCCAGGGTTTTCGGTTACGTCTTGTGTTGAGTCTGGTGTCGTTATGTCTGAGCTGCTCATCAGGCCACTTTTATGGGTAACAATCGGAACTGGTTCAGGGGTCGGAGCTGGCGGTGCGGCAGCAGGTACGACCGGAGGCGTAAGCGGGTCTGGGTCCTGCACGGTAGTCACAACCGCGGGCACGGCCGGTTGACCGAGAGGAGCGTCGGGGGGTGGCATTTGCGGAGCGGGGGTCGCAGGATCTACTGGAGCGGTGGCTGTACTAGGTACAGGAACTGCGGTTGGCAGTGGTTGTTGAGGCGTAGGTATGGGAGTTGTGGCCGTGCTTTGGTTTGCGACTGGCGCAACAGATTGGTCCGCAGCTACTATTGCCGGATTAGAGGATGCGGTAGGGTCTGCGGGTTGGTCTGGATTAGGGCTAACTATTGTTGTTCCGCTAAGTAAATCGCTAGCACAATTCACAATATCTTCGAGGGTGACCTGAGATTTTACAAGGTACTTATCCGCACCAAGCTTACCGGCGCGCGCTTGGTCCTCTGCCTGTCCAAGCGCGGTAAGCATAATGACCTTCGTGTTTGCGAGCTCTGGTGTCGCACGCAAGATGTCGAGCATTTCGAAACCGCTTATACGCGGCATCATAACATCAGAAATAATGAGGTCGGGTCGGTGCTGCTTTGCAATAGAGAGCGCTTCTTCTCCGTTTTGTGCGGCTACGATATCGTAGCCCTCAGCGCTTAGTCGCGCTTGATATATTTCTCTTAGGTTGTTGTCGTCTTCGACGAGAAGTAGTTTTGCCACGGTTGCTGCCTTTATGCGTGAAAACACTTATGTTTATATGTGAAAGTATATCATGCTGGCGCCGATGTCGATACTGGTGAAGGGGCTGATGGTGTGACAGTGGTAGTGCTAAGTGGATTTGACGCCTCAGCTGCCATAAGTTCTTCTGCTTTTTTCGAGGTTAGACGCGGTATATTAATGTAAAATGTACTGCCCTTGCCAAGTTCGCTTTCAACCCATATTCTTCCCTGATACAGCTCTACAATTTTTCGGCAAATGAACAAACCAAGACCAGTGCCACCTATAGTACGGGTGGCGCTGTTATCAACACGGTAAAATTTCTGGAACAAGTGTGCAATGTCTTCTGGCGGTATGCCTGCACCTGTATCACGAACGTAGATTTGCACAACTCCATCGTTACCGGTAAGTCCAAGGCTAACCTTGCCCTCCTCTGTATATTTGCAGCCGTTGTCAAAAATGTTGGTTATGACCTCGCGCATGCGGTCTGGGTCAACCTGGGCGTAGTACAGCGGCCGTATTACTTTATTCATGTCTCGCGCTTCGCCACCACCGCCTCCGCTGGCATCTTTTATTTCTGAATTGCCAAACAAGAACTCCATAAAGAGGCCTTTTTTCTCGGCGGAGAACCGAAGGTCTTGAGCAAGTTGTTCGAGGAATGCGCCCATTTCTACCACTTTCGGGTGATTGGTAAGTCGGCCATCTTCGGCCTTGGCACTCGTGAGAAGGTCTTGAAACAGCTGGCCCAGGTGTTTGGTGCTGCTATGAGCTTTTTCGAGGTAGTCGCGGGCCCGGTTGTCTATGGTGGCAACTTTTTCGTTCAGCGCGAGGCTCAAATAGCCTTCAATAGCCGCCACCGGCGTGCGCATTTCGTGGCTAGCGGTGCTAATAAACTCTGCTCGTTGGTTTTCTTCTGCTCGCTCCTCGCTGACGTCACGGAATACAGCCACTAGCCCAGTTGTATGTTTTGCGGTATCGACTAGGGGTGCCACGCTGAATGTAGCAGCAACGGTGGTGGCAGCCTTTGTACTAAGACTGATTGTGTTGTCTCGCACTGCTTCACCGCTGGTAAACGCTTTGGCGAGAGGGGTTTGTTCGGCTGGGGCTGTTTCACCCTTTGCATTTGTAAATTTGAATACAAGATGCCAGTCGAGTCCTTCAGCCTCTTGCTTCGACCAGCCAGTTATATTGGTTGCGCCTTGGTTGAAGTGTCGAATAACCTGTTGGTCGTCTATGAGCACCACGCCGTCCTGTATGGCGCCCAGAATGATATCTGATTTTGCCTTTTCATCCCTGAGTGAGCTGGCCAACTTTCCGCTGACGGCCGCACCAATTCCTTTGCGTTTAATGGCCAGTATCCAGCCCAGCGCACCGAGCAAGATAACGACAACAACCCCACCACCGAGAATCAAATATTGGTTCATAAACTGCTTACGTATTAGTATCTGTTTTTTCCCTGTAAAAAGCAAGGTATTTGCCAGCATCTATCTGGACGAAGACCGCCAGATATGGTAACCTGTTGTAGCTAAATTGGTAATTGTGCAACGATAATTGCTAATTGGAGCGCATATGCGCGACCAGGCCCCATCTTCTAACGGTTAGGAAATCGGGTTCTCATCCCGGCAATAGGAGTTCGATTCTCCTTGGGGTCACCAAGTAAAAACCTCAGCCAAAGGCTGGGGTTTTTACTTGGTTTCTTCAGGCTGAAGCGAACTCCAAAGAATGAGCGAAGCGAATGGGAGTTCGATAATCGAGGACGCGCGCAGGAGCTAAAGCTCCGAGCACGCCGCAAAAATATACAAAGTATTCTTCTTGGGGTCACCAAAGTAAACGCTCACCGAAAAGTGGGCGTTTACTTATGGTACGGCAGGCCGGCCTTGATGGTGCTGGCGCGGTAGAGGGCTTCGAGCGTCACTACCATAGCGAGGTCGTGCGGGAGCGTCAGACGGCCGAGCGACCACTGGTAATCGGCGGCGTCACGTACTGCTTGCGGTAGCCCCTCTGGCCCGCCGATGATAAAGCTAACTTCCCTACTTTCAAGCTCACGCGCTCGTAAAAAATCTGCTAGCTTTTCGCTCGTGTATTCCACCCCATTTATTTCCAGCACCACCGGTACAGTACCCTTTATTTCACCCAGGATGTGTTTTGAGTCGTTGGCGTATTTATCAGCAATATGCGTTACGCGTACGGTATGTAGCCGTTGTAAGCGCGCAAAATATTCTTCCCAGCCATGCTTTGCATATTCTAGCTTTGGTTTGCCAATAGTAACAACGTGCAATCTCATAGGTATATAACCCCAAGGTTATGTACAGCCTTTACATGTTCTGACTGGAAGTATTCATGTACGGCTTTGGCGGCGCCAGGTAGTGCTTCTCGGGCGTAATCATCGACGACTATCACCCCTCCCTTTTGCATGCGTGGCAGCACTAGTCGCAGCGAGTCGTGGATGCTTTCATAGAAGTCACCGTCTAGGAATGCGAATGAGATGTTTTCTGGCACGTCTTTTTCGGTGAGACTACTAAACCACCCTTTATGAACAATAGGTGGCTGTAAGTGAGCTTTTTGAAATTCACGCAAAAACTGTTTTTTGCTGACGGCTAATTCGCCCGCGGTGAACTGCTCCCCTGACGGCGAGGCATCCCAGACGGATTTTTCCGGTAGCCCCTCGAAGCTGTCATACACATGGAACTCCGGGGCGTGAAAGCTCCGACCTTTCACGCTTGCGGTTTGTTGGTTGTCCAAGAGGCGGCGGATGAATAGGCTGGTGGTGCCGATATAACAGCCAAATTCTACTATGTCGCCTTCGACGCCTGCATCCAGTACTCGAGTAAGTTCACGCAGGATAACCTCTACCTGCAGCTTACTGACCTGCTCAGAAATGAGGGGGTATTTTGTAATCAGGTTCTGATGAATATGCACCGAATTAGATTACCGTGTAACCTGTAACATGTCACGTGGGATTATCAATTTCCGTGTAACGATGAGATTCAGGCGTTACATGTTACTGGGCAATCCAATGTGACACGTTACACGATAATGGCTAATTGAGCGTACTCCATAGGTGGTCGAAGAGTTCTTTTTGCATATGGGTAACGCCGGGGTTGTCGATGACGATGGCCGAGAGGATGTTTGTGTCGCCAAGTGTAATCAAGGCGGTTTTGTTGCCGTACATAAGCGTGTAGCAGTTGGGTGCTTCGCCGCGGGCAGCCGGAAACTCTCTTCGCTCGCTGAGTTCGTCAGAGGCGCCGCCTTTCCCTACGCCAATCACACGGACGCTTATACCATCGGCTATCCGGCGCTGCGTAAAGTTTGGAAAGTTATGGTACAGATACTGACGGACGCGCTTGGTGGATATGACGCGGTAGGCTGGGGTTTCTTGCTCACGGCAGGTAGCAAGCACATCACGCAAGATAGCGGCAACGCCCTCATGGTCTTCGTAAAAGGTGGCAAATGAAGTCGTTTCTTCATCTGGCATCGGCTTGGGGAGGTTCAAGATGTATGTTTCTGCCGCGTTTTGAGCATCCGCTGCCTGCTGCTGGCGCTCTTTTAGAAGTTCTATGATAACTTCCGGATTGCTCGCGGTGTAGCGGCGCTGTTTGCCAACCTCTATAGAGCCAACCAGCCCTTGCTCTGCCAGTTTTTTCATGCTTTCGTAGACGCTGCCGCGGTTTATGCCCGTGTCGGCCGCAATTTTCCGCAAACTACTCTGGGGGCTTGCTACCAGCGCCTCATACACCCGTTTGTCACGAGTTTCTAAACCAATTTCTTCAAACCGAAACATGTCTGCCATTTGTAAGATACATCTTAGCATGATATAAGGACAGATAGTGTCATTTTTTTCTTGCCAGTACGAATTTCCTTATAATTCAATGAATGCTATGCTTGTAGGTAGATATAGGAGAAAACATGCCGCTATCTCAACATTTTTCTATTAGTCATCCACCTAAATTTTCAGGTGGGCGTCCTGACGGAGGACGTCTGGATAGAATTAGTGGGCTTGCTGAGTTGCCAACAGACATTCGCGGGAATCATCCGGACATTTTAGCTGCGCTGGGTGACGTGATTAGCGAAATTACTATCACTGGAAATACCATAGAATTTAAGCCTCCCGTGCCAGTTGATGTCGCGCATCGTGTCGGTGATGCGGTGTTAGGGCTTGGTGCTAGGGTTGCTGCGTAGTTTTACTGCAGGTAGCTCATCCCAGCTACTCGTGTAGCGGGGGCTGAGCATGTTGCTGCGAGGGCGCCAGGCATTGCTGAGCAGTTCGGCAGCCGAGCGAATGGTGTGTGGGCCATGTTTCGCATTGAGCGCATCGGTGGCCTGCATACGGGCTTGTGAGCGGGTGTGGCGGGCGAGGTCTACCGTGCCAAATACATCTGTTTGGATGCTTGCGGCAGGTGTAAGGTCGTACAGGATAACATCTGCCTTGTGGTACATGAGCCCACGCTGAAAATTGTGGCTTAGGGTGCGGATAAGCGCGCTGCAAATCTCTCCTGTGTCGGCTGTGGGGGTGTAAAAACGGGTTTTATCGAATGTGGTCGTGTAGCCTGGCTTGAGTCGGTTGGTGCGCAGCACCACGGCGGCATGCGTGGCGAGCTGTCCTTCGCGGCGGAGTTCACGCGTGGCACGGTTTGCCAGGGCCGTCACAGCAGCTTCCACGACGGTGAAATCGTTGGTATCTTTGCCAAATTGCCGCCCTCGTGCAATCATCTGCTGCGGCTTGGTGCGCGCTTGCAGCGGCAAGCAGCGTGTGCCGTTTAGCTCATACACCATATGGCGGCCATGAATACCCATAAGCTGTTGGGCGCGCTGGGGGCGCATGCGGGCGAGGCCAAGCGCGGTGAAAATACCCTCGGCTTTGAGTTTGGGTGCGAGCCGCCAGCCGACGCCCCAGATGTCGGCAACGGAGGTAGAGGTAAGGAGTAAGAGATAAGAGTTAAGATTAGAAACGGTGTCGCCGGAGGCGACTTTTTGAGAGCCATTTTGCGGCACAACTTCTCTTCTTAACTCTTGATTCTTATCTCTTATATCTACCACGAAAACACCTTTGGTATTTTCGTGAGTTTTAGCCCAATGGTTGGCGAGTTTGCAGAGGGTTTTCGTAGGGGCAATGCCAACGCTCACTGGTATACCAATGTTTTTGAGAATACTTGCACGCACTGCTTTGCCCCAGGTCTCATAGTCGGTTATGTCGAGCTTGCTGAGGTCAAGGAATGCTTCGTCTATACTGTAGAGCTCTATATGCGGTGTAATGCTGGTGAGGAGCGTGCTAATGCGCTCAGATATGTCGCCGTAGAGTTCGAAGTTGGCAGAGAAAACGACGAGGTCGTTTTCAGCAGAATTATGATGTAAGAGATAAGAGTTAAGAGTGGAAAATGTGTCGCCGGAGGCGACTTTTTGAGGGCCGCCTTGCGGCATAACTTCCCATCTTATCTCATACCTCTTATCTCTTAACTCTCGTTTTAGGTTTCCGTCGATAACCCTAAATCTCTGGCGGAGCTTGAAGATGGGTTCGCCCATTTTTACACCGAGAGCTTTGGCCTCGCTGCTGCGAGATATGGCGCAGCCGTCGTTACTACTAAGTACCACGACGGGTTTGTCTGCGAGGTCTGGGCGGAAGAGGCGTTCGCAGCTGACGAAAAAACTGTTGGAATCTATAAGTGCATACATGGTTGGTAACTTTCTAAATGCAGGCTCTCGCGCCTGCAGGCGACCTACTTTTTCTGCCGAAGAAAAAGTAGGCAAAAAGTCTCGGCCTAGCGCTTCAGCTCTCGGGAAATCGTTGTAATGCCCAACAATCACCTGCGGAACTCGTCGCCTTAGGACTGCCAACGGCAGCCCTAAGGCTCCTCAGACAGACCTCGGTTTTGTAAGATTAGTTGGTATTACAACGATTTCGCCGTGAGCTTCCGCGAAGACCGGCTTTAGTTGTATCGCTGGCGCGATTGTTGGTTAAGCGGCCTTTGGCCGTTCTCTTACTTCTTATCTCTTACTCCTTGCCTCTTTCCATTAAAATTCATGAATTATGGCGGTTACGACGCCCCAGAGATTTTCGAGACGGATTTCACCCCATTTGCTCAAAACGAGCTCGCCCGTATCTGTTGCAGCGATGACGATTTTACCTGGGATTGGTGTGCGGGCTCGGTCGACAATGGCAATATCGCCGTCAAATATGCCGAGCTGGTGCCAGTTGTGTCCGCGTATACGGAAAAAATAGGTGCTGCTTGGTGAACGTATCAGTAAGCGGTCCAGGCTAAGCAGTGAGCGGCCGCGCTCGGCGGCTGGGTTTGGAAAGCCTTTGTGCGTCGCTACGGCGGTGCCGGTTTGTAGTGATGCTTTACTAAGGAGATTTACACCATCCATCGGGTTCGCCTCCGGCTCACAGAGTCAAGAGTCATGAGATAAGACAAAAAAATGGCAGCAGGATCACTCCGCGAGGAGCTTTTGGGCGACTCTTTTGTGTTTTGGTCGTTGGCATTTGTTTGGAATTTGCCATTTGGGATTTGGAATTTTCGCTTTGGCGGCGGTGTCAGGTCGAAGGGAGTGCGGAGTGCAACTGGTTTTGCTCCTGGGAAGTAGCGTTGTATTTGAGCAAGGTCTTCTGTGAGGTATTGCTGGGGTGATAGCTTCATTAGAATGCTCCTTTCAGCCCTAGCAGAGTCCATTTTAAGGAGGGGCTTGCCCCTCTACTTCGCAGCCGAACTAAATTCGTCTGCTCGCCCCTCCCCCTAAAGCTCGGCTGTCGCCTCGATACTTTCCGGCTCATTAGAATGCTCCTTTCAGCCCGAGTAGTGTCCAATTGTCGCCGTGGCGACTCAGGCGATAAATGAGGCCGTCTTCCCCGTTCATGTCGAACAGCTGCAGGGCTTCGGCGCCGCGGCGGACGAGGTAGCGCAGACCGCTCGCAAATGCCACCGCCCGGCCGTCATATTCAATCTCGCGCGGAAAGGTTTTCATATCGCCGCCAGAGAAATAGATGGCATTAACAGTAACTTCTTGATTGATAGTTTGGGTCATAGTGAGTCCTCCATTACGTTAGGTTTTTGTCATCAAAGCTTTGAGACGACAAAAAGCCGAAACTGAATTATCTCTGTTCGGCAACGGGTTTTTATGAGGAGGTGCCTGTCACGCTTGCGACCGTTTGACGCGAAGAGTGCCAATAAGGAACCTGATTGTAATGAAGGCGCACAGTGACCGAAGTGTGATTGCCTGTAAATAAGTCTGTAAGGTAAAGATGACTGGAAGCCAAAAGTCCTCACATGGCTGGACTACACACTATACGCTCGTGCTTAGCCCGCGCATAGTGTATTTTTGCCAACACGTTTAGAGGGGTTGTTCACTCTCCGTTCCTGTTATCATGAGTATCGTTAAGAATCTTCTAATTCATGCGCGGTCTCGTCCGCGCCCCCGACCAAGGCCTTTTGCTGCCAAAAGGCCTTGGAACCAAAACCAGGCCAGAGCTCCGATTCTCGGTGTTATAGTTCACGAGTTTCGCACTTTCACCCATTCAACCGGGCAGCCAGCGCAAGCTGGATGCCTGGTTTTATGACCTCCCAATCTTGTTGGTATAGCGTCGTTTGGTCAATTAGCCTTCTCTTATGTTTTCGTACCCAGGTAAGCAAAGCTAACCCAATGTGGTTTCTTTGGGCTCGGCCAAGATTGGCCTGACAGCGGGATAAGCCACAGGTTTGTTTGAGCTCTCGATGCAGTACCTCGACACTCCAACGGCGCTCGAAGTATTTCTTGACTTGTTCGCGGGTGAGGTCAGTACGACTTGTACCAACATAATCCGTGCGGCCGTTACTGGCCTCAAACCGGAAGACTCTGATCCACCCATAGCCTTTCAGATATGTCACCAAGCCTGTATCTGGTATATCTAACTCTCTGAGCTGGATATGTGGCTTACCGACTAACCGGTTGCTCCTCAGCCCCATGACCCAGTCCCAGCCATGAGAGCGAACTGCCTTAAGGTTTTTTAGAGAGCCGTACCAGCTATCCGCAACAACCATCTCCGGGCGTAGCCCTCTCTGTCTTGTGCTACTCAGCATATCCTGGAAGTGATCATTCTTAGTCTTGCCGTCTTCTGGCGGGTTCCAGATGCGGTAGTCCATAGGAATGTAGTGTTCTGTATCTACTTGCCACAACGCATTTACAACGCCAATCCCTCTGGTGATGTCATGCTTACTTCCCGCATACTGCCAGTTCACAAGCTCCATCTTGCCGCTTCGGCTTTTGTCGATGACGACATCATCGAAGACCAAAATGCCAGGAGTGGCGCGAACTTCCTTAGCGGCAGCTTGCCACAGGTCTTTGGGCTGTATCTTTTCAGATGCTAGCCAACGGGAGACGCTGTCGTGAGAGAGCATGGCATTGTCTGGGGCTACTTCGCTCAAGCTGAGCGCAGAATACCGTGAGGAGGTGACCTCCAGGAATGAGCAGTACAGCTCACGAGAACATTTTGAACGAGACATGTTTATTTTCCTTGTTTACGAAAAAGCATGACTGACGTCATGCTTCTAGGCTAGCAAAGAATTGGGGAGTGCGAAACTCGTGTAGTTGTTCGTTTTGACAACCAACTCGACAACTCCTTAGCATAGTATTGCCACTGGCAATACTATGCTTCGTCAAACAAGTCTCGTCGCCTTTCGGAAGTTGTCAAAGCCGACAACATGCCAGCCGTGAATTTCCGCATGGCCGTCTTACTTGTATCGCTAACGCGATGGTTGAAGAAAGCGGCCTTATGGCTGTCACGGTAGTCGAACATTGGTAATCGTTTCTTTCGATACCCGACGCTGCGGTGGCCTATGCCTTTTTAGCTATCCGACTATCCGTCTGTCCGACTAAGAACTGCGTTCTCTCATTATGATTCAAGCGTGCCCAGGAACTCGACGAGCTGGTGGGGGGTGATTTCGGCCTTCACGAGGTAGCCATCGGCCTGATGCTCTATGTCGGCACGGACGTCATCTCGCTGTTCGAGGTTTGTGGTAATGATAATACGAGCGTGCATCTTGGGTGTTTCGCGGGGGTCACGGAGGGTACGAAGAATTTCTATGCCGGTAATATTAGGCACCATGAGGTCAAGGAGGATTATGTCGTAGCTGTCGGTCTGGGCAGCGGCAAGTCCCTTTTGGCCGTCGAGCTGGACATCCACCTCGTAGCCTGCCTTGGTGAGAGCCCGAGCATAGAGTTCACTTATGAAGTGTTCATCCTCTATGCAGAGGATTTTTTTGAGCTTTGGTGGTTGTGCGATTGTGTCTGGTTCCATACGTTCCTGTCTTAGTCCCGGTACAGTGAGTGGTTTTTAATCCAGCCGTGGGCTCCCCGGGTTATGCCATTAGTATTGCCTGTTTTGCCCGACTCTGCAAGCTTCGCGTATGGTAACACGGTAAATGTAAATGTGCTTCCCTCATCTACTTTGCTGTTCACCGATATTTGACCGCCGTGGGCCTGTACAATTGCCCGGCTGAGGTACAGGCCAAGCCCGGTGCCACCTATTTGGGCGCGGTTGCGGTGGTTGCGGTAAAATTTGTCGAAAATGTGCGGTAATATACTGCCGTCTATGCCGAGGCCAAAGTCTTTCACGCTCGTTTCGACCATGCCGTCGGCATTGAGCACAGCGGTTAGGTGGACTTCTTTGGTGCCTCTGGAGTATTTGATAGCGTTATCGAGCAAGTTGGCAACGACTTCGTAAATACTGTAGCGATCTACGCCGACACTCGGTAGGTCTCGAGCAACGGTGGCTTTAATAGTTACACCACGTACACCGGCTCGCAGGCGCAAATCATTTACAACGGTACGCAGCACATCTTCCCATTTTTCTTCTTTGAGCTGCAGCGTGAGCTGGTTGTCCTCTATTTTGGCAACGTTGAGGATGTTATCGACAAAGGCGGCAAGCTGCTGGGCGCTGGCATCCATTTTTTTCATAAAGTCTTTTAGTTCGGCATTGAGCGTTGGCCCTAGCTCTTCGTCAAACACCTCTATGTACCCTCGGAGCAGCGTTAGTGGGGTGCGTAGTTCGTGAACGGTTAGTGCTACAAAGCTCATTGCTTGGTCGTCCTGACTGTAGACTTCGGTGTGGTCAAACAGGATGAGCAGCGTCTCGTAGCCCATGGGGTTGTCGCTGTTAAAGTGCGCCGCAAGGTCAAACTGTTTTGTGTCTTTTTGACCAGGGAGGCCTATCCGAACACGCTCCCAGCGCATGTTTGCGGTGACGCTACTCCTGCGGACAGTTTGGAGCCAGCTGTGCAGGGTTTGGTCATCGGAAAATGACATGTCGAGTGCGGTATATACGTTCTTGGTTTCTAGCTCGTCAACTGGCAGCGCGAAATATTTGACGGCAGTGTCGTTGATGTAGACGATGTTATCGTCTTTATCGAGCACAACCATAGGCAAGGGTAATGAATTTGCAAGAAAGTTTGCATGAATATCTTGGATTTTCTTGGTGTTTGTTTTTTCGACGTCGCTAACGACGCTAGCCATTTGGTAGACGTGGTTTACAAGGTTAGATACAAGTTCTCGGCCATACTGCAGGGTGTCGATATTTGGTGACGGCTGCGTATCTCCGTGAGGGGCAACGTGTTGAATGGCCTGCCAGATTATGTGTATTGGCTCGGCACTTGCGTGGCTTGCAAAACGAGCAAATAGCACACTGCCACACAGACCCAGCGCAGACATAGCAATAAGTATGGTGGTTGTTGATATGTTTCCTCTGCTGGCAAGCAGCCAACCGGTACCCATGACAAGCACCTGAAATACAACCATAATAAGAATGAGTCTTGTCGTGAGCTGTCTGCGGTATTTGCTGAAAAAATCCATGGCCTATTGGTATGCTAAGCGGTCTGTTCCGCTTAGAGCGGTTATCCATGTTTGGCCGGGGTTTAGTGGCAGCGGTTGACCGGTGCTGTCAGTGAACGTGAGCGGTGCCGTGGTGTCACCTTTACTCCAAGTGCCCGTGGTGACGGTGCCGTCCTGAAACACAAACGCTTGACCGCTACCAACCACGCCGTACTGGGAATGTTTGTCGCTCGCAACGCCGTAGGTGGTAATTATGGCAATAACAACCTTTGGGCGAAGTTGGGTTTGCGCGCCCGCACCGTCTACTACCATGTGGGCAGCGCCGCCTTGGCTGCGCTTGTAGCTGTTCGTAGCGGGGTCGTATTCAAAGCGAGCGTTGTACTGACCACTTGATATGTTGAGGTTAATACCTGATGCGGGTGTACGAGTGTCGGGCGTGGTGGTCTGTTTCTTCGCAGTCGGCGCAGTGGCGGGTGCTTTGTAAGGCTGCTCTGTTTTTCTACTAAAGCCGGTGAACGATGCGGCGCCGTACCCTCTGCTGACTGCCAGCTCACTGAGTTTCGGAATGCTGGTGTAGAGGTTATGCGGGGCGTAGCGGCTCGATATTCGCCAGAATATGCCTCTTGTGTCGTTTAAGTCTTTGGTGCCCCAAGCACGGATATCGGCTAATGCTTCGGGGCTGCCTCCGGCATGAGCATAGGCGCAGTCAAAACTCATGCACCACTGCACATAGTATGGGCGCGCGCTGCGTACGGGACCGATATAATCTGGTTGATTGTCTTGATACAGCGTGAGAAAGCGGGTTATGCCGCCTTCCGCGATTGCCTCAAACACCACACCAGCTTGGTCTATGCCACTTTGTGGACGGGCATCGGGGTAATGGTTTTCGACCATCACGCCGAATACTGGTCGCTGGTTTACGCTTGGGTCAACCTGCAGGCCGCTCAGTGTGTTTGCGACGGTTGTGATTTTGGGTGCGGGCTTTGGCGGGTTCTTGCTGCGGTGTACTCCACCCTTCACGGTTGGGCGCGTCAGGTAGTAGGCCGCTGCTCCCCCGCCACCAACGAGCAAGAGTGATAATACGGCGGCAGCTATGGTCCACTTTTTGCTCAGCGTCCAGCGGGGCGAGAAAAACCCGGCGCGCAATTTCACCTGGGATGGTGTGTCTACAGGGGTAGTGTTTACTTCATTTGCTGTTTCTACGATTTCATCTGGCGGAACAAACGAGGGTTCGGCGGGCGCTTGTTCTTCAAGCTGCTCGCTTGCTTCGTGCTCAGCGGCCAGCTCGTGAATTGACCGTTGGGGTTCTTTTTCGAGCGGTTCTATTCGTTTTGGTTTGCGGCGCGAATCATCCCCACCGACAAAGTCGCTAATCATAAGTAGTATTGTACCAGAAAATAATGTGCTTGTGCTTGCCTTTCATTTTTTTTCAAAGTACACTAAACCCCCTAAAGAAAGACAGAGCGTTATTAACGCAGGGGATGACAGTGCACGACGAACAAGGAATACCTTCTGGCGGGCATAGCGAACTCGGCGCGCCACCAGGTGGCAAAGATTTTTCTCCTGCTGCGACAGCAATAATTGCGGCTATTATCCAAGAAACGGGTGAGGTTCCCGCGCAGTCTGTTACTGGGGTCGTTGAGTCGTTCGTTGTGGACCCCACGCCGAAGACAGTATATACTGCCGCAAAATTGGCCTTAACTGAGCTTCTAGACGCCGGTGCAATCGGCACAAAAATGCGGGCAGGAAGAAGAACCTACTTTTTGGCATCAGATACTAATAAACCTACAGGTTCTTCGCAGCCTTCGACCGGGAGTACACCAAAGTACACCAGAAAGCCAAGCACCAGGAGTGCCCAACCCAAGTTAGCGCCGAATCAAGAAAGTACTCGGGGTGAAGTGTCTGTCCCGCCGAAACCAGCTCCAAAAGCACTTGTGCAAGCGCTGAAAGCGGGATTTCTTGTGCGGCAAGACCAAGTGGTAACCCGTGATGATATACGGGAATGGTTTCCTGGTAATAGGGGCAACAGGCTGCAGCCTAGAATGCTCAGCGCGGCGCTAGACACTCTCACGCAAGGAAACGATGCTTTAGACAGATTTGTTGCGGAAGAGACTGGCTCGCTTAGCTACTATATGTTAGCATCTGAACAAACTGCGCAAACTCGTTCTGCCAGAGAAGTTGCTGAGAAGAAAATGTTTCTTAGACAGATACGTGAAACGCTGGTGTCGAGTGAAGAAGGCATATGGTTTCCTCAGTTGGTTGAGCGAATGGCCAGCTTGTTTAATCGTCCGGTATCGCCACAAGAGGTATTGAGGGCGGTTGATTTTCTGCAGCAAATAGATACCAGGCACAATCCAAACGGTTTGAAGATTGTTGCTCGGAAAACATATAACCCGAGACGCAATAAAGAGGTACTTTTTTTAACGGTTGTCGAGCCAAAGTCACCTACGCCGTCTACTTCGTCAATCTCTGAAGAGTAGCTGGTTTCCCTATGAGGGCGAGGGTGGCGTCGAGCTGGGGGCTGAACGGTGCCCAGGTGGTGTAGATGCGGATGAGGCTGAAGAGGATGCCGGGTTTTTGGCCGGTTTCTTCTAGTAGTTCGTTAAGGGCGGTTTGAATGTGTTCGGCGTCCCACTGCTCTACCGCTGCAAGCTTATTATGTGCGGTCGAAATCAGATGGTCGATTTCACCTGGGAACAGTTTTTTCAGCTGTTTGTTCTCTGCTATAAGCGAGCGGTCTTCACTTGGTTCGACAAAAAAGTAGCGCGTCATCATGGGGAGTTCGGCGAGTGTTTTTAGGCGGTCTTGCACAAGGGCGAGTACCTGGCGTTTGTAGCCGGCTTCAGCGTCGCTGGCCTCTACGGGCCAATACGCGTCGACGCGGCTACACAGGTCGTCGAGGGGAAGACGGCGAATCCACTGGCCGTTCAGCCAGAGCAGACGTGCTTCATCGAACCGTGCCCCGCTCTTCTGGACGCGGCTAAGGTCAAATTTGGCGATGAGTTCTTCGCGGGTAAATATTTCTTGCTCTGTGCCATCATTCCAGCCGAGGCTAGCGAGGAAGTTCAGCATGGTTTCGGGCAAGATGCCGTCGGTGCGGTAGTCGGTGACACTTTTGGCGCCGTCGCGCTTGCCGAGCTTCTTTTTGCCGTCTGGCGCCATGACGTGCGGCAGACATGCTAGAACTGGCACCGGTAGCTCAAGTGCTTCGTAGAGGCTGAGGTAGCGCGGTATAGAACTGATGTATTCGAGGCCGCGTATGACGTGGGTGACGCCCATTTCGGCATCGTCGACAATGTGCGCGAAGTTGTACGTGGGCAGGCCATCGGCCTTCATGAGGATGAAATCGTCCAGCGCTTCGGGGCCGGCGGTGAGCTCACCCATGACGGGGTCGCTCCAGGTGTAACGCTTCACATCTGTTACCTTGAAGCGAAGGGGCTGTGTGCCATCCCATGTTGGAGGATTCGTTGGGCGGTGATCCCGGTACAGAAAAGCTTTTTTGGCAGCCTTGGCTTCTTCGCGGAAGGCTTGGACTTGTTCTGGGGTGTATGGGTCGGCATAGGCGAGACCCTTTTCGATGAGTTTTTCTGCCCAAGCCCGGTATATTTCGCGGCGTTCGGTCTGAACGTATGGGCCGTGTGCCCCACCGACGCGCGGACCTTCATCCCAGGTAAGGCCAAGCCACTCGAGCGTGTCGAGTATGAGGTCAGTTGCGCCCTCAACCAGCCGGGCTTGGTCAGTATCTTCTATACGAAGTATGAAGGCCCCACCTTGCTGTCGTGCTAACAGCCACGGGAATAATGCCGCGCGTACATTACCGACGTGAATGTAGCCAGTTGGGCTGGGGGCAAAACGTGTTCGTACGGTGCTCATACTGTCAGTATACAGATTTAGCAGAGGAGAGTTAAGCGGTTGCGGTTAGCTGTTTTTGACGAGTGCAGCTAGCTGGGCATCAGTGAGGGGTTGTTTGCCGTGTACTTGGTACCACGTGCCACCCTTTATCCAAGTGGCATGACTATCGCTAAATTTGTATATGGTCACGTTGTCAGCAACGAATTCGGTGTAGTTTGGGGTGCCGTTGGCGGCAACTGACGAAACCTGACGAATCATCTGGGCGCCATCCCAGTTTGTTTGCTGCTCAACGAGTTGGTATTTGGCGAGTTCGCTTGAAAACCGGTAGGTTAGGCGTTCGTTGTGCCCGCTAACACCTTCGTACCGAAAGCCTGCTGCAGCGAAGTTTGGCATACTGGTTGACACACCGGCCACTACTCCTGCCATACGTGCTTGAAGGCTTGGGGTATTGCTATAGGTGATGAAACCACCTATAGCGAGCAAGGCCGCGACGCCCGCTGTCATCGTAACAAGGTGGCGGCGAGCCTTCTTCTTAAAGTGCTTACTGTGAGCGGCAATATCGACGTAGTGTGTTGCGTTTGCTATAGCCTGCTCGAACATATCCGCCGGTGTGCTGGTTGTAGGCGGTGGTGCGACTGGTGCCTCTTGGACTGCAACATTTTGGGGCGCTGCTTGGACGGCGACAGGAATAAAGGTAACTGGTACGGGAGTAGGGCTATGGAAACGGTGCACCTGCTGGTCTTTTTCGATTTGTTTGGCTCGGCGTGCCCGGGCGGTGTCGAGGTGGAGTGCCGTGTGCTTGACTGCAATGGCGTGTTCCGAGGTGTGGGCAACTTCGTGCTGGACATGCAGCTGTTTCTTTAGACCTGCTTTAGGCTTTGTAACGGCACGTCGCATAAGCGTTTTGGCTGTTTGGGGAGTGTGGCGTTTTGCATGACTTGCGGCAGGACGAGCAGTCTGCGTGCGTGTCTGTTGCTGTTTTACGCGGACAACAGTTTCTGGCTTTGGAGCGTGCTGTAGCTGCTGTTTTACAGGGGCAATAATATCTGTAATCCGACGGCCCGTGACCGCATCGTATGACTTACCATTTACTTGCACGACTGTTTTTTCCATACTGTTTGCTTTCCCTCGTCAGCATTGCTCTTTCAGGTACATAATACCGCTTTTGCTTCTGTAAACGCAAGTAGTTTGTCCGGGCTGAGAGCTAGTGGCGTGAAAGTCATACAGAAGAGCGGTGTATACTAAATGTAACTATGGATTTCTTGGACCCTCAGAAAGAAAGACGTAACCACATAGTACTCATTGCGAGCTACTGCTTGATTGGGGTCGCGATTGCGCTCATGAGTTGGATGTTGCTGAAACAGACCGATGGCTATTGTTTGAGCCGTGACGGTACTGTTGACCGATGTGGTTTGATTTTTGTATCTAGTCAGCCCACCGGAGCAGATGTATACATTAATGACAAACTACAAAAATTCCAAACCAATAGTAAGACAAACCTTCGCAGCGGAGTATACACGATTCGGCTGGCGCGGGATGGGTACACCGAATGGAAACGTACGGTGACTGTCGCGGGCGGCGATGTTCAGCGTTTTGACTACCCTGTGCTGTTCCCTGCTAAATTAAAGAGTGCACAAGTCGCGACTTTTGCGAATCAGCTGCACTTCGTTTCCCAGAGCCCGGGTCGTCGATGGCTGGTTGCTGCAGACACTGCTCAGCCCAGCCAACTGCAAGTGTTTGACCTGAAAAATGCCGATAAACCGAGTGCGAAAATTGTTCCACAGCAACCCACCGTCTTTACTGCCGCAGAAAGTGTACAATCATGGAATGTGCTTGAATGGTCTGATGATGAGCGCCATTTCTTGACCCAGCGCGTTTTTACAAACGGTACATCAAAGGCACGGGAATATATAATGCTTGACCGTCAAGACGGCACTCAGGCGAGGAACCTCACAAGTGAGCTTGCCCTATTGCCTACCGACGAAATCCGGTTTTTTAACAAAAAGCAAAACCAGTTCTATATTTATAACACTGAAACAAAGTTGCTTCGGACTGCTCAGTTAGGAACAAACCCACCGAACGCGCTGCGGCTTGAGCGGGTGATAAGCTACAAAGCATACGGTGACGATACGGTGCTCTATGTCACAGATACGCCGCTGGGCGAGAAGCAAACGCCGGGATACGTTTCGGTTGTGCTGCAACAGGGTACGCGTAGCAGCGTGCTCAAACGTTTGGCAGTAGCAGACACATACCTGCTCGATATCGCTGAGTATGACGGCAAATGGTACGTTGTTACCGGCACAAATGCTCTGAAGGGTGTTTATGTGTTTCGAAACCCGCTTGATGCGGTGCTCGCAAAGCCGACGGATACACCACTGCCGTTTCGATTCTTAAAACTAATCAACCCGCAGCATGTTGCGTTTTCTGCAAACGCCCAGTTTGTTGTTGCTAACAGAGGTGCCGAACATACCGTATACGACATAGAGTACGAAGGTGTATATCACTACACTGAGCCTACTCCATTGGATGAGCCGCAGGCGCCTACGAGTTGGATGGACGGCAACAGGCTTTGGTATGTGTCTTCAGGAAAGGTTGTTGTGCATGACTACGACAATCTCAATCGCCAGACGCTTCAAGATGCCCTACCCCAGTACGGAGTGTATTTTGCACCAAACTATTTGCGTGGCTATAGCCTGACGCAACAAGCCAATGGCACGCTTCAGCTAATGCAGACCTCGTACGTCCTAGAGTAATCCGGCCATTAGTTCCAGAACTGGATAGCACGCCACATCCGGGTCCAGAGCGTTGGGCCGTTGCTGGTGATTTGTTGGGGCTCAGAAATGGTCGGTGCTGTTGCTGGGGTTTTGTTTGAAGCGACACTGGGGCTTATTTGTTTGCCCCAAACCACGAGTCTATTTGTGCTAAATCCGGGAGGGTCACAGGTTATGAGTACGGCAGTCGCCTGCTCTCCTTTGGTGTCGGTGAGCACACTGACCTGGGTAGGGGGAACGATTTCTTTCGCAAAGACTTCGTACGAGTAGACCTTGCCGTTGTAGAGAATGGTAAATACATCTCCCGTAGTTAGCTCGCGGAGCCGTACAAAGGCAAACTTGGCTTTGCCGTTGTTAAATATGTTTTGGCTGGAGTGGCCGAAGTAAGCGCTGTTACCATTTTCTCCGGGCTTGACAGTGCTTGGGTAGTGAACTACCCCGTTTTCGAGTGAACTCTGTACTGATGCTTCGTCGCTGCTGACTAGGTTGAAGTCTACCGGCATTTGGATGTTTATTTTCGAAACAATTACCGTTGGGTTAGCGGCTTGTTCGGGCGAAATGTTACTCACAATAATTGGTATGCCTGCCACCTTACTGCTGGGCTGGATGAAGGGCGTGATGATAAATTCGTTAAAAAATCCAAAAAGCAATATGAGTAGCATGACGGCTCCGACGCCAAAACCAAATAGTAGTGACTGCACATGGTGACGAGCTTTTAGTTTGCCGCCGGCACTAACTTTGTGTTGAATACGATGTTTAATGCGCCTTGTTGCTTCGGCGGTTTGAGAGTTTAGTACCCTATTGCCGACCTTTGTCTTTCGAACGGCTTGACCGGCTCGTGCCTTTGTTTTTGAGAGGCGGCTTTGCTCATGGGGGTGGGCGTGAATCCCTGGCTGCACGGCCGTGTGGTCTGCAATGGTGACGCCGTTTTCGCTTGTAATAACGCGTGGAGCTACGGTGGCTGCTGGATGAGCGGGTTTATCGGCTACGGGTGTCAGGCGACTTCGTGAGGGTACTGGCGTTTGTTTCTGGAAGAGTTTTTGGTACGGTGTGTGCTCGTTTGCGGCGTAAAACTCCTGCCAGACCTCATGTTTTTCGGCTTCTGGGAGCCTTGTGTAATAGCCATGCCATTCGGTTTGTATATCAGCAAGACTCTTCCCTTGTGAAGCGAGCTGTTGCAGAAAAACCTGGTGCTTACTGAGCGTTCGTTCGTTTTTGATTTCTTGCAGTTCCGCGGAAGCTGAAGGCTCCTCGCCGAAAGCATTGGCTACTTTGCGCCGTATGAGCTCCACGGCGGCAATATCGGCCGGCGCTGGCCGAAGGGGGTTATCTGGAAAAAGTGGATTGGTGCTCATATGTGTTACGACGCCAGCAAGCCACCGCCCACTCGCGTTTCACTGTGTAGTATAGTACAATACACCTCTGGTGACCATGGGTTTGCTTATGGTTATTACACCAGGGCAAGTGGTTAAAATGATTTTCAACTCACTTTGTTCGTTGAAAAATAGATATGCTGCCGCAGCGAACGGAATTGGTAGACATTTCGCTTGGGCGAAATTCAGATATTTTTGGGGGGCAAGTGGCGGAATTGGTATACGCGCACGACTCAAAATCGTGTTCCTTACGGATTGAGGGTTCGATTCCCTCCTTGCCCACCAAAAATATCCGAACGCTAGACAGCGCCCCGCTGCAGGCGAGGCTTCTTCGCCAAAATCTTGTGTTCGTAAGGACGTGCCGTGAGGCCCGCCAGCGGCGGGTCGCAAGTGAATCTTTCAGATTGTAGGCTTAGCTTGCAGTCTGAAAGTTCTGGGCCTGCCTTAGGTAGGTCAAGTCCGGCCTGCGGCACCATATCTATTGTTCACGCGCAGACAGCGCCCCGCTGCAGGCGAGGCTTCGCCAAAATCTTGTTCCTTGCGAATTGATGTTCGTTATTGTTTCGTTGGGGTTTGTGTCAACTAGACATGGCCTGTAGTAGGACTGCTAAGCTGATGCCAAGTGAATTGAATAGTATGTCAGAAAGTGAATTGCGCCAGGTTTCGTAGCCAAACACAATGCCCCGTTTGGCAAGCAGTGGCGAAAGCACAAATATTTCCAGCGGCTCCCAAAGCGTCACGACTATAAAGGCTGCGACCGGCCCAATCAGCCACGCCAGCCCCGCACTGCTCACCACGTGTACCAGGCTCCAAATATCTACTAAAGTATCATTCCGCTTGTGTTTTCTCATTACGAGTTACTATAGCGAATTCAATGACCCAGCGCTACTCATCAGGGCTTCAAAGGGTTTTTCGGGGTTTTGCAGCCACCAGGTGCTGGCGGAGGCGGCGGCGGTGACGCGCCAGATGGGTTTTTCACTTGGGGCCGGCGATGTACCGATGGTGCCCTTCACCGCGACCACATAGTTGTTTTGGTGGCGCGTAATGACCTGAACGTTTGGGTACGCTGCGGTGAACTTGTGCAGCAGTTCCACGAGTTGCATTATGCCGAGGTCGCTTGTGAAGGCATAGGAGAGATGCAGCGACTTCCCAAGTTTCTGCAGTTGGCCCAGGCTTATAACGAGCAGTGTGTCGGTTCTGGCAGCAATAGATTGTGGCTGGGTGCAGAAAAAGTCGGCTGTGTCTTTGGTGATGGTGAGCTGGCCGGTGTATTTGCCAGCAAAGTTTTCAAGCATAGCGAGGCTTTCGCTATTGCGGCCAAGGTCTCCGGCCAGCAGAACGCCGTCGGCCCACTGAGCTGCAGCAAGCAGTTCGGCCAGTGCGCGCGTGGCAAAGCCTCCGCTTGGGTTGCTGGGAGCAAATTCTGCACCAGGAAAAAGCTTGCTCACCGTTTTCTCGAGGCTGTCTGGCAGTAGCACGCGCACGCTACCGATGCCTGCCTTCTCCGCTGCCGCGTAGGCTTCGGCGGCGGCGGCAAAACTTTGGGCGTGTCCGCCCACCACCAGCAGCTTTCCGGCCGCACTTTTCACCTCGGGTCGCGCCCATAACAGATTCGGAAACAGCGCTTTTTCACCCTGTTTATGCCAGTAAACTTGATTCATATATGCAATTATGTTATAATTTAATTATTATGACCCAATCACATAATGATACGCCAAAACCGAGCTGGGATACACTGCGTGCTAATCCTTGTTATGTCGGTGCACATGCAATAGCTGACAAGACTGATAAAGAAAGGATTCCTTATCATAATCAGTCAGATCTCCAACGGATGGCTCACGATGTTCAGGTGGCAGATGCAGAAGCATCCGGTGCAACGAAACCTGATGCATATACAGATGAAGCTTCGAGACGACTTGCCGATGTCCAAAGGCTTTGCCTACAGTTTAACGAGACAAAATTGCCGGCGTGTGTAGTATGCCCATATCGGACTGAAGCCTAGAGTTCATACACCACATTTTTGCGTTCGACTACTATGGGCCAGTCACGGTCTTTGGCTATTTTGAACAAGTTTTGGTCGGGGCTGAAGGCTATGGGGTGCGTCACTACTTCTAGCATGGCGGCGTCGCTGGCGCTGTCGCCTACGGCGTAGCTTTGTGTGTACGTCGCGCCGTGTTTTTGCACCAAGCTGTCTAGGGCCGTTTTTTTATCAAATATGGGGGTCGTGTATTCGCCGGTAAAATGCCCTTCTTTGCGGGTGAAACTGCACCCTATGGCGTCATGGAACCCGTGGTGCTGCGCCAATAGCTCTATCACTTCCCGTGGTGAACCAGAGACTGCAAAAAGCAGATAGCCCTCCCCCTTTAGTTGCTGCACAAGGTCGCGCGTGTAGGTAAAGATTTGGTCTTTGTATTCGTCGAATACTTCTTGAATAACCTGGTCGTATATGCCCGTGTCAATGCTAGGAAGAGCCGTTATAAAGTGCTCGACAAGGAGCTGTTCGTAGCTATGAAAACCTTCGTTTGTACGGCGGTTTTTCCACTCCATACGTGCGTCGTTAATGGCTTCGAAATCCCCAGGCATGAGCTGTCCTGCTTTGCCCAGTTTATGCACGACAGCGTGGTAGAGTTGCCAGCGTATAAGCGTGCCATCTATGTCAAATACGGCGAATTTTTTCTTTTCTATCACAGCATTTCCTTTCTCGTCATTCTAAGCGATAGCGAAGAATCTTCTGAAAATAAGGAGATCTTTCGACTGCGCCTGCCAAGGTCGGCTCCGCTCAAGATGACAGGCAGAGTGTTCACTTCAGGAGCTCCTGAACTTTGATTAGACACGCTTCGGCGAGGCGACGGGCTTTGTCTTGGTGAGCTGGTGTTTCACCCCGGATGACCGAATCAACAGAAGTGACGGCTGTCTCAATATGTTCTGGTGGGTTGATGACCCACGCGTGGTCTGATGCTGTTTGGGCAA
This sequence comes from Candidatus Saccharibacteria bacterium, assembly GCA_016700375.1. Taxonomy (NCBI): domain Bacteria; phylum Candidatus Saccharimonadota; species Candidatus Saccharimonadota bacterium. The sequence continues at coordinate 416,015 of CP065016.1, read as the reverse complement.
GGGACCAGCTGAGGCTATCGGCCGCCTCTTGCAGTCGGGCTAGGCGATTTGGGTGCCCTACCGGAAAGCGCTCTTCAATGCGTGCGAGCCATGCGTTGGGGTTGGTTACGACCGAAAAAATGCGAAGATGGCCAAATCCAAGCTGGCGAAAACCGTCTATGGAACTGCTAAAAATATCGCCGATGTTGTAGGCGTGCGGGTAGTCGCCGATTTCGCTGCCGTACATGGTGAGTGTATAGGGGTTTATGTTGTGCTGTAAGTTCTCGTGCTGGGCAATCCGCTTCAGCACAGGTGCCAGGCCGGCGTCTGTGTGCTCGTAGTAGTAATATCGTTTTGGGTCGTCGTCGGCGCGGGGCGGTCGGGTGGTGAAATTGCGTGTTTTGCCGTAACGCGATGAGTCCAGGGCGACAAGCGCGTCCATAAGTGTCGTTTTGCCCATACAGGTTGCCCCCACAAAACAGACAAAAGATATATGCTGCAGTTTTTCAAGCACTGCCGGCACGGGCTTATAGGTTGGCTGTTCGGCAAGTAGGCGTCGCAGAGTGGCTTCGGTTTCTGCAGACAAACCAGTTGTATTCATACGTCCCAGTCTACCCGCACCCCTGTTTTTGCACAACCACAAAATAAACCGTACGGCCGTACAGTTTAAAAATACAGAGTATAGTTTGCGGTGGTCGCGGGCCACGGGGTAGTTTTGTTAGTTGGTTAGAGGAGGTCGAGGTAGCGGTCGGGGTTACGCCAGCAGTCATCGTGGTCGCCGCTCATGAAAACAATCTCTTCTAGCGGCAAGACCGCGGGGTTGTACCACGAACGGTCATCACCCTGAGTAATAACCCCCTTCCCCGCGAAGCGCTGTGGGTAATATGCGCTACGGCGGATACGTTGGTACATTCTTATTGCCGGAAATGGACGTAGCAATACGTAGACGCCATTCCACCACGTTTTCCAGGCGTAGTATTGGACCTGACCGTTACCCAGCACATGCACAAGGTCGTACCAAACGTGGCGAAACGCATTGTCGAACACGTGTCGACCGGTGTTACAGGAGGCATCAATTATTAGGTACGTTTGCGCAGGCTTTGGCATACGCAGCAGCAAATGCCCACCCGAATGAGCGATAACAAGGTCAGCTCGTCGCGGCTTTGTGACGATGCAGTAACCTCGGTCGGTTAGTGCTTGCCGCATGCGCTTGCCGTGGCGTGGACCTTCGGCAAACCCATATACTATACATGCAGTTTTTGGCACCCTACTTCCCTTCGGTGAGGTGTTTGTAGATGAGCTGCTTCACGCTAATATTTTCGTGTTCATTGCGGTGGCCGTTGACCGTCCAGGTCAGGTGTGCGTTTGGCGCTTTTTGACTGAGTTCATACGCTGTTTTTGGTGGACAGACAAAGTCGTAACGACCCTGCACGATGTACAGTGGCATCTTTAGTTTGTGCGCGTTTTTCAGTATAAAACGGTCGGGCAAAAAACAGCGCTTATTCAAATAGCGCATTTCTATTATCATGCTTTCTGGCTCAAAATCTTCGGGGTTTGTTGGGTAAAAATTGTCGTCAAGACTTATAACGCTGGTTTCGAGTTCGCCGTAGGCATGGGCAGATTTTGCGGCGAGTGCTGCGTCGTGCCCTACGACATTCGCCATGTGGTAGGCACTTGGGGCACTCCAGAACTTCTTTGGTGTAGCGGCAAGGTAGCGTTCCCATGCATCTGGGAAATTCGTTTGAAACATTCCTTTATCCAACCAGTCGATTTCTGCTTGCGACCCGGTAAATACCCCGCCTACTACGAGCGCGCTTACCCGGCGTGGTTCACATAGTGCGTAGTACAGCGCGAGGCACGAGCCCCAAGAATCTCCGGTCAATATAAAACGGTCTATTTTAAGGAAGTCGGCAATTTTTGTAATATCGGCGGCGAGTTCCTGCGTGTTGTTGTGGTGCCAGCGGCCCAGCGGCGTGCTTTTGCCGCTGCCGCGTTGGTCGTGAAAAATAACGCGCTGAGTTTTTGGGTCAAATGGCAGTTTGTGCTTTTCTTTGCACTGGCCGCCGGGGCCGCCGTGTAGGAAAAATATGGGGTGTTTGGCTTTTTTATTACCCCAATCATGAATGTACAGGGTGTGGCCGTGACCAACCTCGAGCGTGTGCTCGGCTATGGTGTATGCGTCTGGATTCATACATAGGAGTGTAGCAATTATCCTGTCACCTGTCACATAGGATTATCCTGTGACATGTAACTGTTGGAGCTACATTGTGACAGGAAAAATGATAATTCATCGCGAAAGGTCACACGTGACACGTACATCACACGAGTTTCGCACTCCCCAATTCTTTGCTAGCCTAGAAGCATGACGTCAGTCATGCTTTTTCGTAAACAAGGAAAATAAACATGTCTCGTTCAAAATGTTCTCGTGAGCTGTACTGCTCATTCCTGGAGGTCACCTCCTCACGGTATTCTGCGCTCAGCTTGAGCGAAGTAGCCCCAGACAATGCCATGCTCTCTCACGACAGCGTCTCCCGTTGGCTAGCATCTGAAAAGATACAGCCCAAAGACCTGTGGCAAGCTGCCGCTAAGGAAGTTCGCGCCACTCCTGGCATTTTGGTCTTCGATGATGTCGTCATCGACAAAAGCCGAAGCGGCAAGATGGAGCTTGTGAACTGGCAGCATGCGGGAAGTAAGCATGACATCACCAGAGGGATTGGCGTTGTAAATGCGTTGTGGCAAGTAGATACAGAACACTACATTCCTATGGACTACCGCATCTGGAACCCGCCAGAAGACGGCAAGACTAAGAATGATCACTTCCAGGATATGCTGAGTAGCACAAGACAGAGAGGGCTACGCCCGGAGATGGTTGTTGCGGATAGCTGGTACGGCTCTCTAAAAAACCTTAAGGCAGTTCGCTCTCATGGCTGGGACTGGGTCATGGGGCTGAGGAGCAACCGGTTAGTCGGTAAGCCACATATCCAGCTCAGAGAGTTAGATATACCAGATACAGGCTTGGTGACATATCTGAAAGGCTATGGGTGGATCAGAGTCTTCCGGTTTGAGGCCAGTAACGGCCGCACGGATTATGTTGGTACAAGTCGTACTGACCTCACCCGCGAACAAGTCAAGAAATACTTCGAGCGCCGTTGGAGTGTCGAGGTACTGCATCGAGAGCTCAAACAAACCTGTGGCTTATCCCGCTGTCAGGCCAATCTTAGCCGAGCCCAAAGAAACCACATTGGGTTAGCTTTGCTTACCTGGGTACGAAAACATAAGAGAAGGCTAATTGACCAAACGACGCTATACCAACAAGATTGGGAGGTCATAAAACCAGGCATCCAGCTTGCGCTGGCTGCCCGGTTGAATGGGTGAAAGTGCGAAACTCGTGCATTACTGAAAAACCTAAGGTTTTTCAGCCGGTTTCCAGTCGCCGCCATTGACGCGGTTTTTGGGTGAGCCGGCGTGCCAGTGGTCTGGGTCGGTGCTCTGTATTTCATCCCACATGTGCCGAGCGGTTTTGGTGTACAACTTGGTATCGGCCACCAGACGGCGGTTGAACTGCCACGTTTTGCGTAGTGCATTTCCCTGCATGGCTTGTTCGCACAGTTCCATGTCTACGTCGAGGTTATCGGCATCTTTGACTATTTTTGCCTCTATGCATTCGCGTTTTTCATATTCTTCGAGCAGCGCTAAGAATTCTCCGCTCACGCTTGTTTCGTCCATCATGTCGCGCGCCGCACCCGCTTCGTCTTTGGTGACGTACTGGCGTGAAAGGTAGTCCACGTCGCCCGTGCGACTCTCTGCTATGTCGTGCACTAGCGCCATTTTAACGATTTTGCCGGTATCAATCTTCCCGCCTTCACGTGCGGCAATCACCAGTGCAATCCACGCCACCCGAAAATGGTGGTCGGCCAGGTTCGCAAAGTTTTGGCTATGAAAGCGCCGCCACTGCCGATCAATGAGCCGGAGTGCCCCTAGTTCGTACAAAAAATCCACGTCTCTGTTCATACGCTATGCGGGAAGTTGGGCGGCTTCAAGTTTTGTAATGCGGGTTGCGTGATTAGTTAGTTTCTCGTCATGATTTTCAATCTCTGCGCCAACTGTATCAATCATCGTATGGGTGGCCGTCTCAATGTCATCAACTTTTTCTTCGACTCGACGGAGAGCCTTTTTCAGCTCCTTCGTTTGCTCGCTCAGCTGAAATGAGACCTCGTTGCGTACAGTGGTTGCAATAAATTGTTTCAGGTCGTCTATTTGGTCATCTGTCATAGTGCATGTAATTGTACGCCCGTCGCTAGTATGAGGCTAGTGTGGAATGCGCTACAGTTCAATACTTACCGGGCAATGGTCGCTGCCCATGACCTCGGGGTGGATCTGCGGGTTATTTACCTTTCCAGCAATGTCCTTGCTGGCGAGCCAGTAGTCTATGCGCCAGCCGACATTGCGGGCGCGGGCATTGGCCCAGTGTGTCCACCAGGTGTATTTTTCGGTTGCGTTTGGGTTTGCAGTACGAAAGGTGTCTACAAATCCGGCGGAGAGATAGTCGCCAAACCGCTCGCGCTCTTCGTCGGTAAAGCCGTGCTTGCCCACATTTGCCTTGGGGTTGGCGAGGTCAATCTCTTTGTGCGCCACATTCATATCGCCGCAGTAAAGCACTGGTTTGGTCTTTTCTAATTCCTGCAGATAGGCGAGGCAGGCTTTGTCCCAGTGCTCATAGCGAAGTTTCAGACGGCTCAGATCGCCTTTGCTGTTGGGCGTGTAGCATGTGACTACCCAGTAACCCGCAAACTCCGCGGCAATAATTCGTCCTTCTGCGTTTGGGTCGCCGTACGTGTCACCCGTGACGTCGTATTTTTCTACGATTTCACCCGGGAAGCCATCTATATATCTGAGCGGTTTCACTTTGGATAGTATGGCGGTGCCGCTGTAGCCCTTCTTTACCGCACTAAAAAAGTGCTCTTCGTACTGCGGAAAATCAAACTCCACCTGCCCCCGCTCGGCCTTGGTTTCTTGCAGGCACAGCATATCCGGATCATGCTCGTCGATGAACTTTTGCAGTGCGCCCTTGGTCAGTACCGCCCGTATCCCATTCACATTCCAGCTGTATAGTTTCATCTTGTTAGTATATCTGATTATTTCTCTGTCAGGAATGGCAGCCGAAAGCGCTTCTTTTTATGCTCGATAGTCTGGAATTGGGTGGTTTTAATAAGTCGGGCGCGAAGGAGCTTCATTTCCTGTTTGTGCATGCGACGTTCTTCTTCAAGTGCGGCCTCGGCACGGTATTGGCTAAGTTTGGCAACAACATTGGCCGTGAGCAGCACAATGAAAATGTGTGAGCTTAATGATAACGTACATGCCGAACAGGCGACCGTAGCCAGTCAATGGGTACAGGTCACCGTAGCCCACCGTGTACCAGGTAACCGTACACCACCACAGCGCATCGCCGATGGGTTTATTCTCGAACAGCATAAAAAGCAGTGTGCAGGAAATAAAATTCAAGATATAGAGGGCGAAAATAAGTTTGGTATGGCTGGCAATTCGCAACAATCGAATGGTTTTACTGGGTGTTCTATGTATTACCATCTACCTAAATAGTATACGACGAAACGCAATAGTTTCTTAGAGGTGCCCCCTTGCTCTTCGCTGCGAGAAAAGCTATGCTTTTCACTATGTATAAACGAATTCTACTCAAACTTTCAGGGGAACAGTTGCAGGGTGATAAAGACGGCGGCTTCGACGCCGAGAGAGCCAAGTGGATTGCAGGGCAAATCAAACCTACAGTCGAAGCTGGTACTGAAGTGGCAATCATCGTCGGTGGGGGCAATTATGCTCGCGGCGCGCAGCTGATGGGCAATGGCATTGTGGACGTCACGGCGCACAATGTGGGTATGCTGGGCACGATTATGAACGCGGTCACGCTCGCCGATGTGTTCAACGCCGTCGGGCTGAAAACACGGGCGCTCAGCAACATTACGGTCGACCAGTTTATCGATGGCTACACCTATCGCCGTGCTGTTAACCACCTGCGCAAAAACCGCGTCGTCATTATTGGCGGCGGCACGGGTAGGCCATTCGTCACTACCGATACTGCGGCAGTGAACCTTGCGCTAGAACTCAAGTGCGATGCCATTATCAAAACCACTAAGGTAGATGGTGTGTACGATAAAGACCCCATGAAGTTCGAAGATGCGCGTAAATTTGACACACTCACCTACGACGAGGCGCTTGCCAATGGCGACATTCAGGTTATGGATAAGGCAGCGCTTGGCATGGCGCTGGAAGACAAAAAGACGCTTATTGTGTGCGACCTGCTGACCGAAGGTAATATCGCCCGTGCTGCGGCTGGCGAACCTGTGGGTACAACAATCCGTTAATGGTCTGATTCAGCTAGAGCTGGTTGCAGTACACTGTTCGCAATTCTTACGTCATCACCTGAGGCTACAGTGAGGCCTGGGTCCCAAACAGTGTTTGGTAGCATGTGGAGTAGCTGAATTGCTTTGTGTAGGCTATCGTTCTGTCCCGGGGCGTAAACGTGTAGTGAATCTGGCAGAAGACTAACGCTTATGTGCCCTCCCTTTCTTTCAGTGTTTGTGGGCATCCACGTTATGCATATTTCCTCAATTTCAGGGGAACCCATGGTGCGTCCAAAAATAACAACATTATGATGTAATCCGGTTCTGCCGGCTAATATTGTCATCTCTGCCTTACGGCCATCGACGACGAACTCGGCGACGTCCGTGGGCGCATTTGGATCACGAAGCAAATTGGCGGCAATGTTCCAGGCAAAATATTCACCGTCTTTATGGGGTGATGTCATATACATATTTTATCATAATAATTAATATAATGCAATATCCAGATGGCAGAGAGAGAGGTATATCGCATGGCCAACGGCCACACTCTTACTGCGGTATTCACGATGACCATGCAAGCATGTTCGTCGCTCCCTTCCTCCTTCGCCGATACCTAAACGAGGGCACTCGCCCTACTTTCGCCCATAGAAAAAGACTTACTTTTCGGTGAGCCTTTTTATGTGGCGGAGGGAGAGGGATTCGAACCCTCGATGCAGTTGCCCGCAAACCGCCTTTCCAAGGCGGCGCCATAGACCACTAGGCGACCCCTCCATCGAAGGTAAGTATAGCTCAAACGAGGTAAATCCTACAGAGGGAAAATCATCATCCCGGGTGAAAAGTACGCTATAGTTAAAAATACCACATAAAATATCGTGCCTGTGGTTGCGCCTCTGTTGTGTTAGGCGGTACACTAGGGGCACGCATGTCTCTGATAGAACTAAAAGACGTCAGCAAGCTGTACGGCTTCGGCGATGCCACGAGTGTGGCGCTCGACGAGGTTAGTTTAAAGATAGAAAAAGGCGAATGCGTGGCCGTTATGGGTCCAAGTGGCAGCGGTAAAAGTACGCTTATGAATATGATTGGTCTTCTGGACCACCCCACGCACGGCGACTACCTGTTTGGCGGTAAGCGTGTCAGCCGGCTTTCGACCAACCGTCGGGCGAGAATACGCCGTGATAAAATTGGTTTTATTTTTCAGTCGTTTAACTTGCTCGGTCGGCTGACGGCTATTGAGAATGTAGCCCTGCCACTCCTGTACCGTGGGTTTCCGACCACTAAGCGCAATCAGGCTGCTCGAGCCATGCTAGAGCGTGTTGGTTTAACAGAACGGTGTTACTACTACCCTCGTCAGCTTTCTGGTGGCCAAACTCAGTGCGTAGCAATTGCACGGGCGCTGGTGAACCAACCAGAGATTATCATTGCCGATGAACCAACGGGTAACCTTGACACGGAAAGTTCGCGACTCGTTATGGAGCTTTTGAGCGAAATAAACAAAAGCGGCAACACAATCATTTTTGTTACCCATAACCCAGAGTTGACGCGCTATGCGACACGAGTGGTTTACATGCAAGATGGGCTGATTAAACATGACGAACAAACCAAGCTTGGTGAGGTTGGGCGCTATGTGAGCAAGTTTATGTACACCGTTCCCGTTGCAACAGAAGAAGATGACCTCGCTGGTGTCTCTGCCCTTATGAAAATCCGGCCAAATGAAACCGAGTCTTCACCAAAGAAAACGCAGGGTAAGCCAGCCAAACGACGCGCCAAGCGGAAACCAAAACGAAAGGCCGAAGCATGATTAGCATACGAAAAGGCTATCTAGGTTTGGCGCTACAGAGTCTGCGCGCCTCGCGCACTCGAAGCTTTATGACCATGCTTGGCATAGTCATTGGTGTTATGTCGGTCGTTCTTGTGGTAGGAGTTGGCCAAGGCGTGAAAGAGCAAATCGCTAACCAATCTGCCCGGTACGGGAAGGATGTACTTATTGTTCGACCAGACGCTGTGCAAGGTGTATTTGGTGCCACAGCCGGCGCAGGTGCAACACTACTTGAGCCAGCCGATGTCGATACTCTGCGCCGCTCACCAAAAGTTCAGCAGGTCATACCGCTCAGCAGCATGCGTGGTGCCATAAAGGCCGACCGTACAGTCAGCAATCCACTCATACTAGCTACGACGCCAGAGCTTGGAGATATTTTGCATCAAAAGCTAGAGTTTGGCGGCTTTTTTGCAGCGGCCGACGGAGAAAAGGTCGCCGTTCTTGGAAAGTCGGTTGCCGCGCAACTATTTGATGATGCCGCACCGCTTGGGCAGCGCTTTACCTACCGTGGCCAAGAGTTTATAGTGAGCGGGATATTTCGCTCGTTTACAGCTGCCCCTTTTTCGCTAGAGGCAAACTACAATGACGCTGTTTTTATACCCTATGCTGCAGCTCAGTCATTGCTTGGTTCGGCGCCTCGCATGAATCAACTATTTGTCCAGGCGAAACCTGGTGCTGATGTGAAAGCGCTTGCACCCGAGCTACAAAAGGCTATTTCTGATTCGCACGGCGGCACACAAGACGTTATGGTTCTTGCGCCTGGCTCAAAACAGGGAGTTGCCGAGCCGACACTGAATCTACTCACTCTTATGACCATGTGTATGGCCGTGGTGGCGCTTGTGGTAGGCGGCGTGGGCATAATGAATATGATGCTTGTGAGCGTAACGGAACGGATTCACGAAATCGGTTTGCGCAAAGCCATTGGTGCGACAAACAAACAAATACTTCGCCAGTTTATTACCGAGGCGTTTGCGTTGTGTTTTGTCGGTGCGCTGGCGGGGGTCGTACTGTCAGTAGGAGCAGTGGGCTTGCTCCGGGCATACACCAGCCTCTCTCCGGTACTTGTGTGGCCAGTAGTGGTAGCCGCACCCCTTGTAGCGCTCGGCACTGGTGTCTTTTTTGGAGCTATACCTGCCCTCAAAGCCGCCCGAATGGACCCAATCGAAGCCCTGCGCCACGAATAGCGTAGTGGTATCGGTCTATTTCGCCTCGAACAAACTCTACCCACCATCTGTAATAATGCTTGCATGTTATATAAGTGACCAAATGGCAGCAATGCCGGCGGCGGCCATAAGGAGGGTTGTGAGCCAGCCAATGTAGGTGGTGCTGCGGTGGTTTGTCCAGTGACCCATCAGCTTCCGGTTACTACTAAGCTTTACAATGAAAAACAGCACAAATGGTGCCACGATGCCGTTCGCCGCTGCCGAGTATATAAGTGCTTTTATAGGGTCTATGCCGACGAAGTTAAGGCCAAGCCCAACCATCATCGATATTATGATAACGCCGTAAAACGCATGGGCTTGTTTTAGCTGGCTGTGCAAACTGCCCTTCCACTTCAAACTTTCAGAAACTGCATAGCTCGAAGAGCCGGCAAGCACTGGTATGGCAAGCATGCCGGTGCCGATAATGCCGATGGCGAACAGGTAGTAGGTGGCATCGCCCGCAAACGGTCGCAAGGCTTCGGCGGCCTGAGCGGCACTGGTGATATTGGTAATGCCGTGCGGGAAAAGCACCCAGCCACAAACGGCAATAATGAAAAACATAACGAGGTTACTCAAAAACATCCCACTCCACACATCTATACGCATGCGCTTGATTTGTGCGGGCGCGGTCGCACTGCGGCGTTCTCGCAGGGTTGTTTTGCCCTCTAGGATTTCCTCTTCTACTTCCTGACTAGTCTGCCAGAAGAACAGGTACGGCGATATGGTTGTACCAAGAATGGCACAAATGAGGAGAAGGCTATCTCTGTTAAATGTGAGCTCCGGGACAAAAGTGGCGCGGACGGCCTCGCTCCAATCAATCTTTGCGAGTACGGCCGAGACAATGTAGCTCAGCAGAACCAGCGCGAGCCATTTGAGATAGCGCGCGTATTTGGCGTAGGGCATGAGAACCTGTAAGAGCAAACTGAGCACGGCAAATCCAACCACCAGCCAGCCAAACGAAAAACTAGGCCGAAGGAGCTGGACGGCTTTGGCCATCGCCCCGAGGTCGGCGCCAATGTTAAAAGCGTTTGCCGCAAAAAGCAGCAGTGTTACAAACCGCAGCATGCGCCGAGAAAAATTAATGCGGATATTGCCAGCCAGTCCTCGTCCTGTCACCATGCCAATCCGGGCACACATTTCCTGCACCACACTCATCAGCGGGAACGTCCACAGACTGAGCCACAGAAACCCAAAACCATGCTGCGCACCCGCTTGGCTGTAGGTGGCGATACCCGACGGGTCGTCGTCGCTGGCTCCGGTTGTTAGGCCAGGCCCAAGGGCATGCCAGTAGTCACGGGCTTTTTTGAGGCTTTTGCTGTTCGGAACTGCCTGGACAACCTTTGTACCGGCTTCCAGAGTTTTATCCAGCATGACGGCAGGCATCTCAACTCCTTTTTCAAGGAGTTTATCTGAGTCAAACCGTTTGGGATTATTGGCCATAGCTAGTAAGCGTAAACGCTTTGACCGTATTGTATCAGAATAGACTAGCAGCTAGTAGCGGGAAAGCTGGCGGTTGAAGGCGCGCAAATGGTTTTCTGAGCCCGTACGCAAGCGTTCTAGCGTGGCGACAATATCGTTGTCTGTGGCCGTAGCGAGCTGGGTGGTTATGTCCGCGATGTCTTTTTCCTCTACGGCCACGCCTACTTTGTAGGCTTCGACTGTACTTTGTTTGCCTTGTGCGACGAGCTGGTCGTATAACGCTTGTAGCTCTGGGTTACGAAATACGCCACGTTCGCTGCTTCGTGGGTCGGCGATGCTTCGTGCCTGCAACAGTGTGAGGACTTGCCCCTGATGGTTTTGTTCGCTTTTAAGGATGTTCCCAAATACGTTTGCCCCGTACTGTTCATACATGACCGTGTAGACATCGTGCGCAAGCTTCTCCTCCTCTACGAGGTACAAGAGCAGCTCGTCTTGAGACTGTTTATTCGCCGTGACAGCCTCTGGGGTCGTTTCGTCTGGCGGGGCCAAGATGTTGGTTTTCTGAGAACCGCTTGCCGCCGTGGTTAGCTGGGTTGTGGTGTCTGAAGGCCGAGCAAGAACGGCACCTGTTATTACCAATAGAGCCGCAACACTGAGGAGTGTGCTTGCGGTCGAGTGGCTTGGACGCTTACCTATTTTGCTGCCCGAAAGTGGTTTGCCAAAAAGTGGCGCAAAAAGGCACACATCAAAGATAGCCACTGCGAGTAGTACACTACCAAGCAATAGGCTGAAAATCTGCCCACCGCCTTCGAGTGTAAGAATGGCCGTAACAATTAGCGCAAGCCCCAGGCTACCACGCAGTAGCCTGCCCTGCTGACTTGCCATAAACGCTATAAACTTCATAGTTTCTCCTTACTGCCTTTTTAAATTGTATGGCCGTACGATTTAAAAAAGGTGCATTGCTATATTCGTTCGTTTGCCGCTAGGGCGCTGTGATGAGCGTGCCACCCATGGCCTCTACATCGTCCAGCCCACCGAGGTGGTGATGGTTGTGTAGCCGGCTGCTTTTAGCAGTTCGGTTGCCTGAGCCGAGCGGTTACCGCTTCTGCAATATATGTAGAGCGGCTGAGTTTTGGCTGAATCTGGCAATTTGCCAACGCGGATATCCTCGACATCGAGGTTTACGGCACTAGCAAAGTGGCCGCTGGCATATTCTTCGGACGAGCGAACGTCGAGTAAGGTCGCGCTTTTCTTTGCCACTTCGTTTGAGACGGTTGCAAAACTAAGTTTGGCAGCTGGCTCCTTATTTACCTGCGGCGAGCTTGCCGGCTTGCTTAGTAGTAAAAAACTCCCGATGACTACGCCGATAATGCCCGCGAATAACCCAATTTTTTTCATACCTTCCCTCCCTTACATTTTTTACATGAACCGCTGATTGTGAGACGTCCTGTGGGCATACAGTCAGACGCAGCCGCTAGTAGCATGGGTCGTATACGCTCTACGATGTCGATATCTTGGAGTCTCCCGCACTGTGTACACTGGAAATGATCGTGGGCGGTCACCTGAGCATCGTAGCGCATGGCACCAGATGTATCTGACGGCGCAAAGCCGATTTCGCCCCGAGAGGCCAGCCGCGTGGTTGCGCGGTGCACTGTTGTTGCGCTGACGTTTGGGTAGTAGTGTCTCATGGCGCGCAGTAGTTCCGCATTTGTAGCGTGCCCAAGGCGTGCTAATTCGGCGAGTATTGCGGTGCAGTATTTGCTCTGTCTCATCTGGGATTGTGTTTTCGCCTCTGTTATGTTCATCTCATTTTACTATACACCTTGCACTTGCTAATGTAAACGATTTACATTAAACTACGAAGTAGCAGCCAAAAAAAGGAGAAAGTATGAGCAAAGTAATAATAGATGTGCGTGAGCCGTTTGAATACAAAATGGGGCATGTTGATGGTGCCATAAATATACCGCCCTCCCGCCTGCTTAGTAACCCGCCGGAACTGGCTGACTTGCCGCGAGATACCGAGCTTGTGGTGTACTGTTTAAGCGGTAGTCGCAGTAATGCAACCATACCCTACCTGCGGCAAATGGGGTTTACGAATGTGACCAACGGTATAAATAAACACCACGTCGAACGCAACCACATGTAGTGCGTCACCCCGAACGAAGTAAAGGATATTCTCTTCACGTTTGCCCTCCCCGCCCCAGGGTACAAGTCGAGGGTAAACTCCAACGGTAATTCATGCCTTGCCACTAATAAAAGCCTTGTCATTCCCGCGTAAGCGGGAATCCATGTGCTTTTTCAGCCCCGTCATGCTGAACTAGTTTCAGCATCCATACCCCTCCACTGATGTCTATGCATTCACCAACCTTTACAGCTTCGCCATGCCCCCTCACCGACATGGCAGTTCTCGGACTGCCAAACCGACCACCTTTTTTGGTGGCAAAAAAGCTGGCCAAAAAAGCCAGAGCAAGGCTTCGTCTCTCGGTGTCAGGTTGTCAGTTTCGCAACCGGCAAAACAACTCACTCCACTCAGACTGCCACCAGCAGTCATTCCTTCCGTTCTAACAAGTTTTGCCGCCTGTCGGTAGTTGCAAAGCCAAACAACATGACAGCCGGGTGACTACACATGCTCGTTCTAGCTGTATCCCGCCAGTGGGCGGGATGATTCCTAGCGGCCTGCGGCCGCACCAACGTTTAATGTCCACTGTCTAGTGTCAACCATCTAACTCGCCAATCCCGTCAATCGTTGTTTGTGGATTGTTTGAAACCTTGAGCCTTGAAAATTTCTGAACCTTGTACATTGAGTCTCGAAAATCCCCTACCATCACTCCTACAACAGGGTTTGCCAGTAGTACCAGAAATGGTTGAGGATGAGCGCAATGATAACAAGGAACCAAAAGGCCAGTATGTCGGCGTGGTGTTTTTGGACGAACAAGACGGCTTTGTTCCACCGACCGCGCAAGCGAAAATGTTCAGCGCGCAGCCCGTAGAGAAATATGTACCAAAACCCAACAATGGTCGCGACCCACGTCACCATGCAGTACGGGCACAGATGCTGGAGCACCCATATACTTTGGTAAATAAACCAGTGTACAAAAACTAGTCCCGCGAACATTCCAGCTTGTAGCCCAAGCCAAAACCAGCGCTTGAACCGGGCGCCGGCAAGCAGCGCAACGCCCATGGTGAGCATAACGGTGAAGGTAATGATGCCGAGAAATTGGTTTGGTATGCCCAGGAGTGCATGACCTTGCCACACATCCATAGCGGGGCCGCAGCTGATTATCGGGTTGAGGTCGCAGTTGAGTGGAGCGCCAGGGTTTTTCAGGTGATGAAATTCTTCGAGTGCCAGTATAAACGCAGCCAGAAGCCCAAGGGCACCACTGCCAATAAGCAGTGTCGGCACATGACGTTCAAGCCAGTTGAGGTGCTGTGGGTGCGACTGGCTTTTTACCTGGGACGCGCTATTAACAGAGGCGGTTTTCACCTGGGATGGACTTTGCCCTCTGCCCTTTGCCCTCTTTCCTTTGATGCCATCTTTTGTCTCTCGTCTCATGTCTCATACCTCATTCTTTATTCGCTGCATTTTCCGGTATTAACGGCGGCTTGCTTGTCCTGCGCACCTCGTAGCAGCTCCTGGACTTGTTCCATAGTGAGTGCGTAGCCGATGTTATTGTACGTGGTGGAGGTAGCGAACACAACGCCAAGCACGCTGCCGTCGCTGGCGACAACAGGTCCGCCCGAATTGCCGCGCACAATGGTAGTTTGCAGGCTGTAGACTTCGCGGGTAGTGCGACTCTTGCCGTATATGTCTTTTCCGAGTGCTTCAAACCGGTCAAGCACAACGGCCGGGCTTACCTGATATTCACCACCGCCAGGATAGCCTAGTGCGAATGCTGCCGAGCCGGTGGCGGGATTCATGCGGTTAATGGTGAGCGCTGGACGATTTAACCCCGGTACTCGTAAGACAGCAATGTCATTGGCAGGGTCAAATGCGACGACCGTAGTGTTGAAGGCGTCGTTCCCTGTTCGCACCTTTGGGCTGCTAACCCCTGCGACAACATGGGCATTGGTGGCAACAAGTTCGCGCGCAAACACAAAACCACTGCCGTCGACAATTCCGCCGCAGCCGAGTCCCTCAACCTTCAGGACAGAAGGTTCAATGCTGCGGAGCATGGCTGTAAATTCATCTGGGTTTGGCAAGGTATGACGGGCGTCAGGAGATGGTTCCCTGCCAGCGAAAACCTCTGGGAATTGGTTGGGGTCTATGATTGTGTTTAGGCTTTTGAGTACGTAAGATGCGGGGGGCAGTTCTCCGTTTAGCACTCCAAGTATGTGAGAACTTTTTAACTGGGTCTGCACACTACTGGGTGGTGCGAGTGCAAAAAGAGCGCTTGCAAGCCAAAGCCCCAGCAAGAGCGTAACGACTGACATTGCAGCGCCAATGGCATTGTCTATGCGCTGCACGGCATGGCTTTGCACGGCCAACTTGAGGCGGACAGCAAGCAGCTCGCCGACAGTCATAAGTGTAAAACATACCGTAAGCAGTATGGCTAATCCAGCGAGTGGTTTTGAAGGGCCGCTTACGTGCTCCATGGCGAACGCAGACAGCCACGAGCCAGGAAACAGCCCTACTATGAACGCCACTGTCGAAATAAATTGGCGCAAGAAGCCGATTTGGTAGCCTCGTAGCAGCGCGCCAATGCCAAGAAATACAATAAGAAAATCAACAAAGGGTATATTCATAACCGCTACGAATTAGTGTAGCGCTTTTTTGCTCGTTTTGGCAGGCTTTACTCGTGCAATCTTGTCTTTCGCATGCAAACTAAGGGCGAAGACAAAGAGCAGCCCTAAAAACAGAACATAGGCAGCTCTGTCGACCAAGCTTGCGGCGACTACGTCGGATGTAGCAACGCCGTGGATGCTTTGCGAAAACAGCAAAAACGCTTCTCGTATGCCGATACCATCGGGTGTTATGGACACGAACAGGGCAAAGTTGGCGGCACCGGTGTAAGAAAGCGCTTGACCCAGCGAAACATCTGTCCCGCTTGCTCGCAGCGACAAGTAGTACCGGAGCGTCAGAAACAGTATTTGGAGTGCCGTGAAGACAATAACGCCGCTCACAAGCGGAGCACTGAGTATGAGATGTTTTGTTTCTGAACTATTTCTTTTGGAGAGCCACCGAATTACTAACGTGCTTGCGCCGACTGCACCTAACACAGCAAGTACCGTTTGCCACCAAGGGCGTGTGCCGACCGCCAGACAAAACGCACTCAGTACCGCGAACGCTGCGTAGGCAACGAGCGTTACCAGCACATATCGCTTCAGGGGAAGCCCGTGTTTCGCTTTTAGGTAGGCAGCGCGGACTCCCGGTCCGCTTTGCAATGGCCCAAAAAAGTTTGCGATAGATGAATAGATGGTGAGCAGCATGTTTTCGGCGGCTGGCAGACGCACACTCACCATACGGACGAGCACTTGGTACAGTCCAACAAGTGCCGCCATGCCGCCGATGTTCGCGAGTAAAATCAGTGCGAGCCAAGCAGGGTTGGTGGCCTTTAGTTGCATCAGTTGTTCTGGGTGGGTTTTGACGTACCAAGCAAACGCGGCGATTGTTACGACCAGAATTGCACTGACTGCCCCGCTGCGAACTAGTTTGGTATGCATGTACTAGTATGGTACCACTGCGACACTGCGTTATACTACCTAGCAATGAAGAAAAACCGCAGGCGGCATTTCCCTAAGAATATTGTGAACCTTCTTGATTCCTCATGGTTTTGGCGGTCTATGCTTGTGTTGTTCGTGGTTCAGGCGGTGTATATAGCATGTGTTGGGCGGTTTTCTATGGCGTTCGACGAGCATTTCCACCTTGCGGCCATTCAGGAGTACGCAAAAGTTATTTTCCCATGGCAGGTAACGCAACCGCCCGGCCCGGCAGAACTGAGTGCTTTTACGGCTGATGGGTCTTATCTGTACCACTACCTAATGAGCTGGCCGTATCGCCTTATGGCTCTTGTTACAGACTCAGTGACGGCGCACATCATACTCATACGCCTTTTCGATGTTGGATTGGTCGCGGTTGGCTTTATGCTGTTTCGACGGTTATTGCTGGAGCTACGCGTTAGCAAGGCGGGGACACATACCGTTCTTGGACTTATACTGCTCATGCCGATGACACCGTTTCTGGCCGGGCAGCTTACCTACGACGCGCTCTTTTTCACCATGTGCGCGGTAACCATGCTGCTGATGTTTCGTCTTGCGCGCGGGCTGCAAAGCTCTCATACGATTCCTTTACCGCTTCTGCTTTGGACGGGAACAGCTGTACTCGTGACGCTGCAGACAAAATACGCGTTTTTCCCGGCCGTGCTAGGCGCTGGGCTGTACTTAATGGGCTTGGTTGGGTGGCTATGGAGGGCAAAAAAACTCAATGTGGCTAACATGTGGCGCGCCTGGGTTTTGGCCGCAAAAAGTGGCGCTGGCATGGTTGCGCTGGGGGTATTTCTGCTTGCTAGTGTGCTGTTTTTGCAGCGCTATGGTATGAATTACGTGCAATACGGCAGCTTGGTGCCGGAGTGCCCTGCTGTGCTTGGGCACGAACGGTGCCTTGGTTTTGCGCCGTATGGCCGCGATGCGGAAATTCGCGAACAGGGTTGGTATACTTCTATATCTTCAGAACAAAAGCGAGAGTATGTGGGGGTGTGGTACGAAAAAATGGTATACGAGTCGTATTTTTCGGTTGGGCCAAAAGAAGTAGGATATCCTACGGCCGACCCACTTCGTGTGCCGTATACAACTGGTCGGGTGCTTGCGGCAGTCGCGCTTGCTGTCATTGTGTTTCGACTGCCGTGGATTATCCGTTCAGGCGTCTCGGCGCAGCTGAGCATAGCACTGCTAGGTACCTACGTGGTGTTTTTATTTCTAAAAAACTACGGAGCTTTTTTGTCGACTGCTGTGCCGCTTTCTATACATGGTCGTTACGTGTTACCGTTCTTGCCCTTGGCGGGATACCTTGTATACGTTGGCATACGGCCACTAGTCGGCCGAAGAGTTATCCGAAAGCTGGCAATCGCTTTGACTTGCTTGCTGCTCGTGGGAAGTCTCTGGGGCGGTGGTATTGCCGCCTATGTCATTCGCTCGACTGACACGTGGTATTGGCCAAGCGCTCAACCGGTAACCCGGGTAGTGCGCAGTGCCGTCTGGCCTTTGGTTATACGTTAGTTACGGGGGTAGCGGAGGTGTTTGACGTCTTCGTATGTTTTTTCGCTGGTTCCCTGCAAACGGACAAGCATGTCGGCAACGAGTCCGAGCGACCAAAAGAAAATGCCAAGGGTCGTTAGATACAGTCCGGCTATGCCAAACGCTTTATACGGCGAAATAGTGCCAGTTTGTACCCAATGCCAGCCCGCGACAATGATGCCGAGCATCCCGACTGCAAATGGGATGAAGCCAACAGAGAAGAAAAAGCGTAATGGGGCGAAATCGCGGTAAGCGCGCAATATGTTGAGGCTGCTGATGGCGATGTAGCTGACGAGGCTTTTTACAACCCGCGACTTACGGCCCTTGTAGTAGGTGACGTGTGTGGGGATGGTACGAATGCGCATGCGTTTGGCGGCAATAATCTGGAATGATTCTTGGGTGTAGGTGTGTGTGCTGTTGAGGTTAAGGGCCGTGAGGGCGCGGTAGCTGTAGGCGCGGAAGCCGCAGGTGACATCGTTGAACTTTTGGCGAGAAAAGTTGCTTACTACTCTAGCGCCTACTTTGTTGCCATAGTATTTTCCGGCAGGCATGTTTTCTGGGCGGCGCTGTTCGCCAGTCTTTGGGTCGGTAAAGCGGTCGGCGGCGACAAAGTCGGCCTCGTTTTTCACGATGGGTGCGACGAACTCAGGGATGTCTTCGGGTCGAAACTGCAAGTCGCCGTCTATATTCACTAAGACGTCGGCGCCGCGTTCGAGTGCAATATCTATGACTTCCCGGAACCGAAATGCTAGCCCCTTGCCTGCCCCGTCGCTGTAGACTTTGGTCGCGCCGGCTTTTTTGGCCGCTTCGGCTGTGCCGTCGGTGCTGCCGTCGTCTACGATGCAGATATCGAGTTCGCTGATACCATCGTATTTTTTTGGTATACGCTTAATCAGTTCCGCAACGGTTTCGGCTTCGTTTTTACATATGGAAACAATAACTAGTTTCATGGGTACTCCTGTATCTGCCCTATATCATACCACCGCCAGACCGAATATCTACTGATATTTCCGTGCTACAACCAGTTAAACTGGACTTACGAAACTCCCACTACACCAGAACCATTACCAGCGTTCATAAAACAGTTTTCTCTCGTCAGAGTAGCTACGGCTACTCTTCCTCCAGATAAACTGTCTTCTGAATCACTGCTAGAGGAATCTGGATGCGGTGCGATTTTGCGTGAGTCCAGTTAAATAAAAATAAGCACCCCCTTGAGGGAGTGCTTATTACCAACATTCGCAATTAGCGACGGTTGTCTTCGCGTGGGCGAGCTTCGTTGACTACGATATTGCGGCCATTCATTTCGCTACCGTCAAGTTTGGCGATAGCGGCCTTAGCAGCAGCATCATCTTCGAATTCGACGAAACCAAAGCCCTTTGAGCGGTTGGTGTCGCGGTCTATGATGACCTTGCTGTAAGACACTTCACCGAATTCGCTGAAGAGGTCTTTTAGTTGTTGGTCGTCGACTGCCCATGGAAGTGAGCCGACAAATAGTTTGGTTGCCATTAAGTATGGATAACCCTTTCTTTTCTCGTCATGCACGTAAGTGGATGCCGAGATTAATTCTGTCGCTGAAGGTAATCTTTACAAAGAAAGGATTAGCTGCGCCTTGCATCGAACATAACTTGTTAAATCTTTCTAGAACCTGATCTGTAAACCTACAAAACCCTTTTTCGCAGCCTTCTAGTAACCCGAAGCATAACATTAATCCGCTTAGAATACAATCAGATTTGGTCCAGAGAATCTTTTATAGTCAGATATTAAGAGCGAGTACTCTTGGGTAGATAGTTCTGGTCGAACGATTTTCGAATATTTGAGAGGATTTTACCGTTGAATTTATAGACCTGGAACCCATTCCGGTGCCCACCTACAGCGTCTATCACGGCCCTTGATATGGATTTTATACTACCGTCCGGCAGCCGCACCTGATTTATTTCATCTAATACGGTCACGTCCGGGATATTTTTGTTGGTTGCCACCAATTTACTTCCCACGGGCACCCCGAGCATTTTGAATGTTGTCCTGTTACCCTGTTGTGCTATAGTTGCTTCGCTCTTTTCTTCTACGCTGCTGAGATTGCCATACTCGACTATTTCGGCATCGTCGAGCAGCCGTGCCAAGTTTTTGAGCAGGTCCGCGGCGTCTACTGGGTCAATTTCAAAGAATTCACGGTTTTCTCGAGTTCTGAAATCAGTGAGCTTATCGAGTTCGTGGTGAATAACTTTTTCTAGCTCTTTATACTTTGCGGTTTGTACCGTCATGTACGGGTCGAAAGGTGTTGGCACCCCCGTTTTGTCAAGCTGCGCCAGCCGGTCCTTGAGATTGGTTGTAAACCCAATTTTGATGATGTTATCTTTGTAGCTCGGATTGGTCAGTATGTACACGAAGCCTTTTTGCATAATGACTAGTATACGGTAGCCTGAGAAAGTTCGCTACCGAATATACAGTACTACTGTTTGATATAGAATGATAAGGATGAGGAATGAAATCACTACTATTGCCTCCCAGTCATCCTTGGGAAAAATGCGGTTGAAACGTGCGACTAATACATTTGGCGTGGTTATATCGCCGCCTCGAACATTGTTAATTCCTTTCTCCGTAATGTACTTCCGGACGACACGATTTTCGTAAGCTAGGGCTGCTTCCCGGTCTAGCCCTCCTAGGTCAACGGTCTGGATGATTTTTATCGGAGGGTATTTTTCTGTCCAGTAGCTTTTTCGAGCATGCAGATGTTCCTGAAACCGCTTTTCTGGGGTTTGTGACGTTATGCCCACGTAGTACTTGCCCTCTTCTAGAAGTAAAACGTACAACGTCCAGCGCTTTGTACTTGCAGGTTTAGTGTAGTTTTTTGCGTTTATCATTTTGTAGAAAGTTATTTTTGCTTATAACACGTCGGCCGGTTTCGGTTTCTAGCTGCTTGCGGGCGTTTCCGGCCACCGCTCCGCCTCGGTTGGCGGTGCTCATGTTTTCGTTCATACCTTGCGCATCGTCAGCTCGGGCTATTTCGGTGGTTGCGGCTTCGCCGAGCTGGCTAAAAATTAGTTCGAGGTCATTCATGTGATATCGCAGGTTTTCTCGCTGCAGTCCCTTCAGTTTCTTGTACTGGCTAGGAGTAATACCAAAGGTGGCTTTGGATATTTCTGCCGTCAGGATGGCATAGTCGCGCTCATTCTGCACGCCACGTTTGTCCCGTTCATCGGTGAGTTCCTGTCGTATGGCTATGCCGCGGACCCGCCGCTCGATCCACGCTTCGTCGTAGCCCTTTGCTTTGTACAGTGCCTTCATGCGTTTCTGGGCAAGTTCCGGATTCTCAATCTCTTGCGCACGCTCATACCCTACACGCGCCAACCACCGCTTGAATGGCTCTGCTTTTTTACTCGGGATCGATTGGATGAGGCGGAAGAGGTCATCTGTTTTCATAGCGTCGGTTCGGCGCTGTTTACCGTCGGCTGCTGTCATTTTCAAACCGTGACAATTTGTCACGGTTTGCTCAGACCCTTCACTTACCAGCCTCTGTTTTAGTTTGCGCCAATACGCACCCGCATCGGCCGAATTAGTTAAAACCGCCACAACATCCGCCACAGCAAACCACCACTCACCATTATGCAACTGCCGTCGAATTCCTTTCCTACGAAATACCGCGATTTTATCCATATCATGCTTCATTTTGACGATCTCTTTCATAACGGGATTAGCTTCATTATTTCTGGATACTGCTTTTTTATCAATAGCTGCCATTTTGCGGTTTCATTTGGCGGGCCGATATCATTTTTAGAGTATGCGAGCAATATTTCTACGTGACGCACAGCTTCGTCCACGAAGAGTATACAGCGGTTTCCTGAAGCCTTTGCGGAAATCTTTGTGCCAGCGATAGCAAAATCAAGCTTCACTATTTTGTACTGCTTGTGTGTGGCGATGAGGTCTGCGCGTGCATAAGCCAGCATACTATCTATGCGCTTGCACACCTCATCAATAGTGTCTCGTGTTTGTAGCCAGCCAGCTTTGTACTTTTTGGAAAATACTTTTGCATAATGACGCTCGGCATATTCCCGCCAGCTGCAGCTATAGTTCAGCGACTCGGGCATTTCCATACACCTTTTTTGGGTCTTCCTGTGTGATGAGCCCGTATGGAATTACCTCGCCCTCCCGGCAGATTTGCCACGGTAATTGTTCGTGCGTAAAGTTTACTATTTCCTGGGTTTGTTTACCTTGCCAGGCCTTGCCGATTCGCTGAAGCATTTGTTTTTCTTCTGGCTTGAGTTGATTACTTGGCGCGCTCCCTGTATCGGCCATACTGAGCATGAAAGCCCTGCCCCGTTCTTCCATATTGAGCGCGCCGCCTTCTATCAGCTCGTCTATAGCGCGAAAGTATACATCTGGCACCGGACCCTGTGGCAGGCGGCGGTAGCTCATGCCCGACATCGGTACAAGGTGGTTGTAAAACCAGGTGAAATCGGCGAGATATACTAGCTTGGCAAGCTTTGTTTTGGTGATTTTACCATCCCTATCCGCTCCGGTTTCCAGAGCGTTAAGAATCATCTGCTTGTATTTTTCCATGCTTGCTTCAGGATTTAACTGAGCTACAACTCCATCGGCTGCACCGCGCAGTTCGTCAACGCTCACTCGCAGCATGGCAGCCAATGTTTCGGCTTGCCCAAGCGTAATATCGCGTTTATTTACTTCTACCAGCGCATACGTCGGCCGAGTCAGCCCAATCGCCTCTGCCACCTGCGCCTGCGTAAACCCCCGCGCGAGTCGCGCTGCCTTGATGTTACTTCCAAGCCTGCTCATCGCCATTCCTTTCTGCTATTTTCTATTTTCATGCTACTGAAATAACAGATGAATGTCAAATTTTTTTACACATATTTTATCACACAATAACTATACAATACTTGCAACACTTAACATATCGTGCTATTATAGGATTGTGTTCGTGGGGCTTGCCCTAGAACCGACCAAGGTTAAATCTCCTAAGTCTGGAAGCGAACACATTAAAAACACCTTTAGCACAAAGGTGTTTTTAATATTTCATTATACTTTGAAAATAATGCTTACCTTTATCGCCAACTTTCCGGGTGACGACTCGCACGCGTACGCTATCTTTGCCGACATGCGCTTCAAGGGCGTAATAAGTCACGCGGATTTTCTTGCCATCTATCGTTTCCCAGCGTATGCGGATTTCAACTTCTTCCGAACAGTTGCGTATAACGGGTACAATAAGCGGGATTAGTACGAGTCGATTCAGGATGGCTTTCGTCTCTCGACGATGCTTGCCCTTAAATAGTAAATGCTTAAATCCGTACATATTGAAGTAAACTTTGTCGCCAATAGCTTCCGACTCAAGAGGTCTGAGCTGCTTATATGCAACACGGTACTTTGCAATGATATCTTTAGTCGATAGACGGTCCATGTTTGTCGCCTACTCTCTGGTCCCTGTAGAGCCTATTAGGTAGCGGCTCCCAGAGTATAAGATTTTGTATCCATCCGCAGTTTTTGATACATTGCTTTTACTGACGTGGCCCGAGAGGGTAGCTGTAATCTGATTACGCTGAATATGATCTGCGAGCCCATCGGCGACAGCTGTTATGTCTGCCGCCGTAACTCGTTCGCGACCTTTTGCTGTAGCCCATTGCACTATCCACAGGGCCTTGTCGCTCTTAGTGTTCATTTGCCGATAGGTCGGGTAGCCTTCCATATGGTCGTCAATTTCCACCGAGTCTAGCCATTCAGGTTTCGGTGCAATTTTTGGGTTGCGTCTTTTTCTACTCTTACGCCCTCCGTTAGCACTAGGGGTTGACGAGTGTTCGGTGGCCTCAAAACCGTTTTCGAGGACATTGTAGCCCGTGTTCGTTACTATATACATGTCAGATCCAGACATACTCTCAGTTATATAGCCAGATTTTATTGCATATTTCAGATCCCTTGAAAGATTGCGGGGGGCCGATTCACCGGCTTTGATAAAAAGATTCTTCAGCTCAGTCGAGGCAAACTCTTCGGCACCATCTCTTTCTACTATATATGCTCCCAAGACGAGAATTTTTTGGGCATTTGTTCTTGCGCGGGCATGTATAATCGCCTCCCGCGGCGAAGAGACCACTTTGTTCTTGGGTGGATCGATAAAATTCGTTGCTCCTTGGTGCGGAGTATTTTGGTAGCTGTCGGCCGCACCAAGCGGCTCTTCTGTATTAAGGAATCCAATAATTTTCGCGGCTTGAATAATATTTATATTTGAAGTATAGCTCAACCCTTCCCCGTCGATCGTAATTTGTACTGCCATAATAACTCCCTATGTAATCTTATGTGATTATCATACAGTAGGTAGGATTGTGTTTCAATACGACAGTGTTGTAAAATTAGCCGATTTCCTGCATGATTTCTTGGGTTTTGGTGAGGATAGTGATAATGCGTTGGTAGTGGGTTATGTCGTTACTAGTGAGTTTGCGGCCTTTGCGGTCCTTGAGCCACTTTTGCGCCGGCTGGTAGCCACCTATGTAGAAATTCCATGCCGCTTCAGGTACATTGCCAAAATATTGCTGAGAATTAATGTATACTCTGCCATTGCCATTTGGCTCACGAGTATCTTTTGAAAATAAGGGTAAATTTACTTCATTTTGCCACTCTTCTGAGCTTTCTGGATAAGTGGTTGTAACTTCATGCGATTCGCCAGATGTCATTAAGTGCAGTTCACGCAGCCGTTTACCAAGTGGGGTTAGTCGTTCAAATTCTTTCTGGATTGGAATCGGGATTCTGGGAAAATCGGATTTAAGAAATTCTTTATATTTTTTGCGATAACTTGGCGAGTGTAAGGTAGCATATACATAGTCAAAAACGTCTTCTGGTTGATGTGACACTTCCGAGACTTCGTTATTACTGCATAACCGAAGTAGTTCACTAAGTCTTATTGGGTTGTAATTCTCAATTTTTTCGCCATTTTTAGCGTAGGTATATAGTGGAAACGCATAGCCAGTTTCCTTTGTCTGTGACGAGATGGAACATATATCGGTAAGGTCGGTGCTCACCAATGCATGTTGATAATCAAAACTACTAAGTTGCCTTGTTGAGATTAGCATTGGATTGTCTTCTTGCTGATGAGACATTACAGCATAACCCGGGCGACTAATTACAGAGCGATCATAGTATATATATCTGTAATCAAAAGGCCTGTATTCTTCTAGCTTAATATGCTCAGCTGAGAAGCGGTTTTTTTCTAAAATGCTGGTAAGTTTGTAGCTACTGGAGTCTTCTACTCTATAGTCTGTTCTAAATCCCTCGTTCAAATCACCGCCGAATAATTTTTCGACACGTTTGCTCAGAATATCTTGTTCGAAATCGATAAATAATTTATCCCTATCAGTCTTGATGCCAGAATTGCTGACTATAAACAACTCATTGAGCCCGATACCTCCAGCGTACTCGCTACTTAGGGTCAAGTCTTTTTTTACAAAGAAGTAGCTTGGTTCATGAGTGGTTAGTTTTTCAAATGCGATTTCATCTCGACTTAACATTATGAACTTGTCTCTGCGAGTGCCGAAAAGTTCAGCATGGTAGACTTCACCAATAGCTGAATCGTGTTTGGCTCCAATCTTGACCATGAGAACGATTGAAACTCCCTGCATGATTGAGAAGACGTTTTCGTCTTTGCTCCCATCGGGTGCTTTTTCTTTCTTCATAGTACTTCCATGTAAATCCAAGATATAGATTTTATCGAATGTTTGTAGCAAGTGTTTACGCATTCTACGATGTGTGATGCCATCGATGTAGCTATTATTGGTAATCATGGCAACGATTCCCGAGCCATTTTTCTCAATCATCTGTTCCGCGAAGCGGATGAATTTAATATAGTCATCATCAAGGTTTATTTTCTTCTCGTTAAGATTCTTTTTGTAGTCTTTTATGAGATTTTGGATCCATTCACTTTTGTTATTGCTACTCACTGAGTATGGAGGGTTGCCCACTACTATCATGATGGGTTGGGTGGTTTTGACATCGGCGGCAAGGCGGGATTCTTCGCTGATGGCTTCCGAGAAGCCAAAATCGAAGCTATGCTGGGTGGGCACGCCCTCTTCGAGAGTATTTGTGAGGTATATGTTGAGACGTTCGTCGCCTAGGTCGGTTACGCCCTGTTCCGCAAGAGTCATGCCAAGCTTTAGGTGGGCTATGGTATACGGTGCCATCATCAGTTCAAAGCCAAAAAGTCTCGGAATAAGGTGTTCGCGCACATAGCTAGGCCACTGTCCTGCTTGGGTGCTCCGCTTTTGTTCGTAAATGTACTTTATGGTCTCATTCAAAAAGGTCGCGGTGCCAACGGCTGGGTCAAGAATTTGCACGCGGTGACTCTTTATTTGTTTAGTCGTACGGTCTTTGCGCTCTCCGGGCATACGCCACGGCTGTGTTTCGACTTCACGTTCAACCATTTCACCGCTGGCTATGCCATCGGCTATATCGAAATCCTCTTTGAGTATCCGGTCGACTTCGCGAATTATGAAGCGCACCACGGGAGTCGGTGTGTAGTAGGCGCCCATCTTTTTTCGCAGGCTGGGGTCGTATTCTTTCAAAAAGTCTTCGTAGAAGTGAATGAGTGGGTCGCGGTCATTTTCCACTTCAAAGAGTCGCAAATGTTTTTCTATGATGCGCCGTACATCGCTGACAGCAAACACGGCGCAAAGTTCATCTACGACTACGGCGAGTCGCTCATCGAACTCTATCCCTGCTATGTGGTCGAAAAACTGCCTTAAAAAAGGATTGCTGCGCGGTATGTTTTGCTGTGCCTCATGCCGTGTGAAGTCTTCCAGTGAAGTGTCATTGTAGCGCCCTACAAAAAGCCCGTAAACAAGCGTCTGAGCGTACATGTCTGCAAATTTCTCTACGTTGAGGTCGTGAACGAGTAGTTCCTTCATTTTGGAATAGATTTTCTCGAGAGATTCATTTTTTTCGTTCTCGGTCGATAGAAAACGGGTAACATTGCCCTGAATGCGCCGGGCGTACCCGCCCATGATGACAGCGAGGCGTTTGCCGGAGCGAATTTGTTCAGGTGCTCCTCCTAGAAACGACTCAAGCTCGTCGTGAAGCAGCTGGCTATGCTGTGGCGTGAGAGCCAATTTGCCATCTTTCACGTGCCCTAGTGAGATAGTCTGATATTTCTCGCCGTTTTTGAAGAAGCGGAATTCCAAATAGTCTGTCAGGAATAGATTGTCATATCCACTATAACGTTCCATCTGGTTTGACTTTTCAACTTTGTCTAACTTGATTCCTATATCTTTAGCTTCGGCGTAGCCTTTGAAGATTTTTGTGTTGGACTTTTGGATAAACACAAAATCTGGTGCCCCATGCTCGCTGTGCCGAGGGTCATTTACGGCTATAACATCGTCAAAGGATGACATAAGTTGTTTGAGGGCGGGACGATATGCGTGTTCAATCGCTTGTCCAGATAAAAACTGCTCTTGAATATCAGACAGGTATTTTTTGATTGCCTCGTTCATACGTTGAAGTATACGATGGATTCAATCTGTTTTAAAGCTTGGTTTGTATGCTCCTATGAGTTCCAAATCATCCAAGCATCTTTTTGGCGGCTGGCGGCTAGTAAGGAATTTAAAATTAACGGCCGCTTGTCAATTAAGCGTTAATTTTGCATGAAATCGGGATAAATTAACGGTATCACAGGCTGGCTACATAGGCTTCTTGGGTATGTTCAAGGGGCTTTAGCGCACAAACTGTTCGCATATGGTTACGAGTTTTTTGCGCGTTGGGTAGGTAGCAATGAGATGTGTGAGCTGGGGGCGAAGCCAAACGTCGTCGCCGGCGGCGTGTAGTTTTTCGCAGTAAAGCGTGAAGCGGGTGTAGTTCGACGAGGTGGTGACGCGGCCTTTTTCCTGCGTAAATAGCTCTCGCCATACGGTGAGACCGTCTTGAGCAGAGACGGCAGATAGTTTTTGGGCAAAATTTGCTATGATGTCAGCGACGACGGGTGCATTGTACATGTAGCTCACGGGAGGCTTGGCGAGTACTTGCAGGCAGTACACGGCAGCTTCGTTGAATCGTTTCAGCTTGAGAAGCAGATCGAGCCTAGACTCATACGACAGACGACCCTTGGTAAGGATTTCTTCGATGATGGCCGGTAGTTCAGCGCTCCTTCCGGCAGTTTTTAGCATGTGCTCTAGCTTCGGCAGTGCGCGGTTTGGGTTTTGAAGAGCAAGCACTTCATCTGTTTGCATGATGATGAGTTTGTCTGTGTCGCCAACGGCCTGCAAAGCTTCGCGCAGTGGCCGGTGATAGTACTCATCACCTCGTTTTGGCCACAAAAGCGCGACTACCTCTTGCCATTCACCGCGTTTGCCGTGATACACAACGAGTGCGTGCAGGCGAGTGTTTTTGTGAAATGATGCGTCTTTCAGTACATCGAGCAGCCGAGTATCGCCGTGGTTTGCGTAGTGTTGAAGCAGTGTGTATTCTGCACTTTCACGGACGATAGCTGCGAGGTTTTGGTCGCGTGCGTTGCGATGTTTGTCGAGACGCTGCACGCAGTTTTCTTGGACATGCTGGTCACCACTGGCCAATATGGTGTCTATGAGCGGTAAATCGGTTTTCTGAGCAAGAGGTTCGTACAGGAGTGGTGTCCATGCATGTTGTGCATTGACAATGGTGATAGCGCGGTTCGTAAGCGCTGCGATACCATCTTGTAGCTCACCGTCAGAGTCATCTAAATGGTCAAGTCTACTATATGCCCAGACGGCAGCCTGCAAGAGTCCTTGAACGCTAGCCTCAGATATTGGTGCTTCGCTTGCGATATATTCCATATCTTCGGTTGCGCGCAAGGCAGCATCGACTTGTCGCTCCCAGCTGCGGGCTCGTTCTACTGGGGCAAATGCTTTTTTGACGAGCGCAAGTATATCGTGGGGAGTGCTGATAGTAGGTGGATACAGCACGCGTTCCACGATATCCCATATGTCGGGATGGGTATCGGCGGCTGTTTTGATAATGCCCGCCAGTGTGTTGGCAGCTTGTGCGCCTAGCTCTTGCTCGAGCGTGTCGGCTTTCAGTTGCTTTTTCTTGCCGGAATTTTTGACGGCGGGTTGCTCTGTCGCATGTACAGTACCATGCGCGATTGTCAATGCCAGCGCAACAACGTGCTTGCACCATATATCTCCGCCAGCGACGTAGCAGTTGCAGCCCTCTTCCAGGTTTGCGGTATCGAGAGAAACGTGATATTTGTCAGTGCCCACAACAGTCGCTTCGGCGACGGCGCCAGTTTGCGTGAAATCAACTACTCTGCCCTGCTTGTAATATTTCAGTCCGCGTTCGTATGAAGCTGTATTTGTGCACGCTTGGATGGTTTCTGTGGTAAGACTCATGAGAAAAGTATACAACTGTTAAACCTATATTTCCTGGGTACATTCGAGAGAGTGATGCTTCTTTTGATATTTTGTATGACCTCGAGCCTGAGAACTAGCGATTCTGCTGCAGAGAACTCTTAAAGTAAACAGGCATTCTAGTATTTGCTATGAGGAAGGGTTCTGCGCCGAAGACTAGCACAATATATTGGGAAATCTGTAATCTAGCTCTCAGACAAACATAAGGGTTTTGGTGTATGGTAGGGGTGATGCGCATGACACTGTGCCGATGCGCCCCAACGTAAACTAACATCGTCGAAAGGAACTCTCGCCCTATGAAACGATTACCATACATCAAATCACTCAAGAGACTGCAGATTCTCAATAAGCCTGTACAAGTTGCAGATATCTCTACCGAACTCGATAGCGACGCTTACACTGACACATGGCTGCTGCAAGCCGAAAAAATCCAAGCCAAGCGCCTGCGTCGCTTCCGCCAGCAACTCGCCAGCTAGTTTTTCTAGTGTAGGACGTCTATAACAAGGGGGGTGGCGCGGTTCCACATGGTGTCGACGTAGAGTAGCGGTGTAGCGGTGCGCTCTGGGATAGCAAAGCTGAGCTGACCACTGGCCGATTGCCCGGGCCGAAGGTCTTGTGGCAACAGAGCTTTCGTAATCTTTGTGCTTGGGTACAACGTGGCGTACTGACCATCGCCGCTGCGTACATAAAACTGACTGACTGGTATCAGCTGTTGGTCGCTAGCGGTTCGGTTTGTGACGGTAACGTCCATAATGAGGAGTGTTTTACCCGGCTCGAGTGGGAATGCCCTGTCCTGCTCTGTTTTTGTGCCAACATTGCTAACCCGGGCAGATATGGCAAAGTTATGGGCAGTTTGCAATGAAGTACTGCTGGTAAGGTTCGCAACGGTTGTGGTGACCCGGTTTTCTTTTTCGTAACGCCGGTTGGTAAACTGTACCCAAAACAGTGTGTTGACAACTAGTATAGCCACAACGGCCGCAACAAAAATGCCAAATAACAAGCTGTTTTCATCGCGAAATCGTTCAAAACGTCTATACTCTCTTTTGAGTTCTTTTGCCTCATCTTCGATAGCGCCTTCTAGCTTTTCGATGGGTGTCTCTTGCTTTTTTCTCATCTCAGGGTTTCCTTTCTTGTCTCATGACTCATACCTCTTATTTATGGTTTTGTCGCATCGTAGTACCCTACCCTATAGGCGGTGAGGGTTGTATTGGTGTTCTGTTTGGTGTTTGTGGCGTGGTTGCGGCTGCCGACGCCGGTCAGGCTTGTCCCTGCCAGGAACGGCGCAATATCTTTTGCTCCGCACAATACGCCGGCGGTGGTGGTGCTGGGCAACAGATTTTGGCGCGATTGGTGCCAGCCACTATTGAAGGTAGTGATATTGTACACCGATTTATTTGACGCGCTGGCGGTCGAGGTATTGTACGCCCAGCAGTTCGCGAGTGTGGTATGGGTGTTGAGATCGGCCGTGCTGTAGCATGGGGTGAGTCCACCGCAGTACACGGCCGCATTGACAGTTACGCTTGCGGTATTGCTTGTGGTTGAGCCACCTGCATTGGTACATGTCAGGGTAAACGTATAGGTGCCGGCTGTGCCGAGCGTTACACTTTGTGAGCCGCCTCCCACGGCTTTGCTTCCTGACCATCCGGTGCCGCCTGCGGTGCAGGAGCTTGGGCTATTGCCTGTCGTCCAGGTGACGGTTGTGCTGCTGCCTGCGGTAATCGTGCTTGGCGAAACTGCTACAGAAACGGTTGGCGTAGCTATGACGGTCAGTGTCGCCGAACCCGAACCAGACCCGGCTGCGTTTGAACAACTCAGACTGTATGTGTGCGTACCAGCTGTCGTCTGAGAAACGTTTTGTGATCCACTCGCACTTTTTGCACCAGTCCATGCTCCACTTGCCGTACAACTGGTGGGGCTATTTGTGGCAGACCATGTCAAGGTTGCGGGAGCGCCTGTTCCGACACTTGTTGGGCTTAGGGCTACCGAAACCACCGGCGGGCTTGATGCGCCACCACTCGTCGCCGTGACACTAGTGCTGGCGCTTCCCGTTCCGCCCGCATTTGAGCAAGCGAGCGTGTAGGTATATGTTTGCGCGGTTCCGAGTGCGCCAGTGCTCTGGGTACCGCTGCTGGCTTTTGCACCGCTCCAACTGCCGCTGGCGGTACAGCTCGTGGGGCTGTTTGTGGCTGACCATGTTAGGTTCGAACTGCTACCGACACTAACAGAGATTGGGTTTGCACTGAGGCTGACGACTGGTGCTGGAGGGTTCGAAACGGTTAAGGGTACATTATTGGCGTAGCCAGTGCCGCCTGCATTGGTGCAGCTTAGGTTGTATACGTAGCTCCCTACGCTCATTGCCCCAGTACTTTGTGACCCGCTGCTGGCTTTCGCACCGCTCCAACTGCCGCTGGCGGTACAGGTCGTGGGGCTGTTTGTAGCCGACCAACTGATGGTTGATGATTGACCATTCAATATACTGCTCGGACTGAGTGTGAGTGACACGTTCGGCGGACTTGGAATAACCTGTACTGTTGCGGAATCTTCTATGGTGCCTGTTTGGTTGGTGCATGTGATGGCAAAGACGTATTCCTTTATGGTCGACAAGTTTGTGATGATTTGGCTACCGCCGCTAACTGCTTTCGTGCCGCTCCAATCGCCACTAGCCGTACAGCTCGTGGGTGAGTTTTCGGTTGTCCAGCTGAGCGTAATGTTTGCCCCTGGTTGTACAGGGCCGGTTGGGTTGCTACTGAGGAATACTACGGGGCTTCCTGGTGGCACTGACTGAACAGTGAGTTTTGCACTAATTGCCTGACTGCTGCCGCCCGCATTGCTACATACTAGTGTATACGTATATGTCTTCGCCGTGGTCAGTGCGCCGGTACTAATGCTGCCGCTCGCGGATTTTGTGCCGCTCCAATCGCCACTAGCGGTACATGAAGATGCACCGTTTGTTGCCTCCCAACTGATTGTTGAACTATCGCCAGCAAAAATCAGGTTCGGTTTTGCGGCTATGCTCACGGCCGGTACGCCTGAAGAGGTCGTAGATGTGCTACCTGGCTTTGTGGTGTTTGGGGCGGTCACACTAACTGCAACAGTTTTGAAACCCGTCCCGGTATCTGTTTTGCAGGTAAGTGTGAACAAGTAGTTTTGGACTTGGGTGAGTGCGGCAGTTGTTTCGGTGCCGCCACTGAGGTTTTTTGCCCCGCTCCAATCGTCGCTGGCAACACACGATTTTGGATTGTTCGTGACGCTCCATTTGAGGGTACTTGTCTGACCTTGTACTACCGATGCGGGGTCGGCCGTGAGCGTAATTTCTGGGGCATTTTTGCCCGTGGTGCCGCCTATGCCTACTGCAATACCGCCACCAGGTAGCGCCGAGGAGTTCTTTTCGGTACCACTTGTTTGAGGGGCATTTATATCAAGTCCATGCTTTTTGCTGAAGGCTTCGTTATTGCTCTGGACGGTAAAAACCGCAAAACTTACCATGCTCGCAATCATCACAAAAGACGTGATGACTATCATTATCTTCGTACCGCGTGGCCCGACGTGGGGTAGTTTGTCGCGCCACCTTCCTATAGGCGTTTTCGGTGCGTTAAATTCGACGACAACTGGGTCAAATGCCATTAGGGTGAATCCTGCTTGTGTTTATCTGATTGTACCATGAATGACACGGCGCCGCCCGACCAGCCCGATTCAACGTAGAACTTGTACGCGGTGTTTTTTGGAACAAGGTAGCTTAATTCGCCCGTCGTTGACTCCCCTGGCAGTACTTGCCCACTTCGAAATGGGCGCGTCAGCGCAAACGGTGTAACGTAACTCACCTCACCGCTACTTGTCTTTACATACGTATCTGTTGTCGGTAGAACGTCGAATGGTTTTTCGCTGTTGTTTTTTATGGTGAGTGTGAGCAAAAGATATTCGAATTCTAGTGGAGCGACAAATGGTTTTTTGCCACTTGTATGCTGGACATTGGTTACTGTCATACTACTAACTCCGCTCGTAACTGGCTTGCCTATTTCCATGCCCACAAATGGCACGCGTGTTCGCTCGCCCGCAATGGACACGGCGGCCAGGAGCATAGCGAGCGATATCGTGAAGAGTATTAGACTGCCCGCGAACAGCTTTTTTTCAAAATTCCACCTGGGACGGCGTTTTACATCTGAAAGTTTTACCTCATTTATGGACTGACCTTGCTTTTTACCCTTGGCCCTCTGTGTTTTCTCTTGACTCATATCTCTTACTTCTTATCTCTCAATTTCTTACGGTTTATTTGCATCGTAATACCCCACAAAATACGGAATCATGTTGCGGTCGGCGTTCGATTTTGTGGCTGAGTTGTGGTTTCTGGTTTGTCCGTCAGCGCTAACGTTCCCGCCCAGGGAGCCAGTGAGGTCTTTACCGCACACGCCTCCAACCTCGATACTGCTGATGCCACTTTTACCTTTATGGTATGCGGCATCAAAGCCGGTGATGTTCAAGATGCGCCCGGCGTTGTAGCCCCAACAATTCCCGGCACCGCTATGCGACGCAACTTCGCGTGGGCCGTAGCACGGACTTGCACCGTCGCAGTAGACGACTGTCTTAGGTGTCGAACCGGTTGTTGGTGTAGTGGTGCTAGTTTGGGTAGGTGTGGTCGCAACCGTGGCCGCTGGCTTCACCGTAATTGTTGCAGTAGCGGGTTGGCTTTGGCCAGCTTTGTTAGTGCAAATAAGTGTATACGTTTTGGTACCTTCGGCGGTGAGTCTGCCGGTGCTTTCGCTGCCAAAGGGCGTTTTTGTACCACTCCAATCGCCGCTGGCGGTACAGGCTGTGACATCGCCTGTGACGTCCCACTTAAGGGCGCTAAAGGAGCCAACGGAAGATTCGGCAGGCTCTGCCGTGAGCGTGACTGTCGGTGGTGTAGCGGACGTTTGTGAAAGCGCAAAATTGCCTTTATTTTTATCGGGCCCAAAAAATCCGGCGAGAACTATGGCGTTCATGCCGACGAGGGTGATAAGCATGCTCAGGCCCACGAGTTTCTTTAGCCACATACACGTGCTCCGCACCAGCCGGCCGGCTTGTCGGCAGAGCCGCCAACTCTGCTGGCTTCTTCGGCTCCTGCACATTTTTCCGCTACAGTACTCACTCGCCGTACCCTAGTACGGCTCCTTCCGTGCTTCGCCGAGAAAATGCGCATGAACTCGAAGTGCGAAGCCCGTGACATGAGCGTGGCTGTTGTGGATTTTTCATGATTCATCATTCATTATTCTCCATTCTTTCTTATGACATGCCGAATTCTTCGCTGTGGATACTGGTGGCGGGAACACCGTGAGCACGGAGCTGCTTTTTCAGTCCTTGCATCATGGGTGGCGGGCCGCATATGTAAAAATCTTTGCCCTTCAGTTCGCCGCTGTTTTTTTCTATAAAGTCTACGTCAAGGTGCCCTGGTTGCTGGTCGCCTATGTAGGGTATAACACGCACGTTCTCCCGTGCATGCGAATGCTGGGCAAGTTTGTCTCGGTCAATCATTTCGCTGGCGGTTTTGACCGCGTAGTACAAATCTACCCGATGTCCCTCGGGTGGCAAATCCTTCAGCATAGACAGAAACGGTGTTATCCCTATGCCTCCGGCAATCCAAACCTGGTCTTTCACTTTGTAGTTCACATAGCTAAAGCGCCCGTAGGCTCCCTCGACGGTGGCGGTAGCACCGACCTGGAGGTTTACCAGTGTGTTTGTGTAGTCGCCCAGCCCCTTGATACTTAGTTCTAAGCCAGGGTCTTTCGGGCTAGAGCTAATAGAAAAGGGATGCCACTCGCCTGTTACATGCGGTCCGCCGCCGCTAAACTTTACGAAGACAAACTGGCCCGGCTTATAGTGCATAGTAGCAGCGAGCGGTGTCATGAGTACCTGAACGACATTGCCGGCTACAACTTGCACTGAGCTTACCTTGTATTTGTATTTGCGAATAACAATATTGCCGACCAGTGTTTTATAGACAAAAGCGGCCAACCCAATGGCAACAATGGTAAGAATGTACCATTTCATCGCTGCATCATTTGATGTGTCACTGCTGATGAAAAATATATGAAGTCCGGCTATGAAAAAAGCGACGCCCAGGAACTTATGCGTAAACAACCAGAGGCGATATGGTAGTTTTATAAAAAACGTTACTAGCAAGAGTCCAACCATGCCCCAAAACGCAATACTCCCGAACATGGTTGCCCATTGCTGGAGCACTACGGCGTGGTATTCATGCTTGGTGTCGAACAGTGCGCTCAGCGGAAATAGCCCATTCGGCACGAGCAACAGTGCTGCCTGTTTGATGTTTGTCGTGACGTAGCGCAGTGCTAAAAAAAGTGGGTGAAACGAAAGCATAATGAGCGCTAGCCCCCCCAGTAGGTGGTGGGCAATGTATACGCGGTTCAACCCGCCAAACCAGTACTCCAGAAATCGTAAGCGGGTGGCATACACTAGGTTCAGCGCGTACATAACCGTGCCGACCAGTCCGGCTATGCGACCAAGATTGAGCATGGTCGGTATGAAGCCATGAATGGTGCTAAGCGGATGAATTCGCATCCAGAGCGCAACGGGCACCAGGCAGAGTATAATAGTCACGCCCCAACCAACCAGGTGCTCTGGTCGAAAACTCATAACGACTTTTCTATTTCCGTTTGGCTGCATGGACTAC
The DNA here is from genome assembly GCA_016700375.1 of Candidatus Saccharibacteria bacterium. Taxonomy (NCBI): domain Bacteria; phylum Candidatus Saccharimonadota; species Candidatus Saccharimonadota bacterium. The sequence goes on along the minus strand of CP065016.1, from coordinate 379,980 downwards.
TCTCGTCGTGCTCTATGTATCTAACTTATGTTTTATTGTACCGAATAATCCTCATTTTTCCAGTGCCATAAATTTGCCCCCCTGTTCCTTAAAATAAATCGTACGGCCGTACGATTTATTTTAAGATAGCTTAGTGTACGGTGTCTTGAGCTATTCCTTGCCGGAGCGCTTTATACGATACAGACGCAAGCGTGAAACCTTGTGATATACTTATACATGTGAAAAAGCAAGTTACCTACCAGTCGGTGATGTATCAGGAAGGTGCCTACTATGTGGCGCAGTGTCTGAATGTTGATGTGTCGAGCTTTGGTGTAAACCCCGAAGAAGCCTTGGCAAACTTGCACGAAGCGCTCGAACTCTATTTTGAGGACGCGCCCAATTCTGTCGTAACAGATGTGAAAACTCCTTCAATACATACGCTTCGTCTGCGCCATGCCTAAACTGCCATCTTCTAAAGAGATTATTCGTACGCTCGAAAAACACGGGTTCGAGTTTGTTTCACAGCGTGGAAGTCACGCAAAATATCGCAGTGGTGAGCGCACTGTCATTATCCCGACGCCACGCAAAGAAATTCCACTGGGAACCTTCCGCTCTATCGTTCGCCAATCTGGCCTCTATGCCCGAGATTTCAAAAAATAGGGCTACTGCGCCGACGCGATATACTTTCTGAGATTATCGACTACAACTGTTCCGCGGCGTTCATCTGTTTCATAGGTATCACCACCAATTTTATCTGAGAAAATTACGCGAGGGATGTTCTTGAGTTGCTGGTAATTTTCTTCACCAGCAGACTTGTCAAATATGGCAAAATTGCCTTCTTTCGAAATCCACCGGGAAAACGCCTCCTTATCAAACGACGTTCCTGAACTCGTCTGTACTAGTACGCTGCCGGGTCTCATCATTTCAAATTCAGCAGTACCAAGTACCTGGATATTCGTTGGAGCACATAAAACCACAAAATCACTGCTTTGCAAAAGCCCATTTACTTCACGATAGCCCACGCCACGTTCTTCCCATTCTGGTTTATGATGCGGACTGCTATATAAAACGTTCATTTTGTAAGCGAGTGCCATATGGGCGATTGCTTCTCCGACGTGACCAAGCCCAATGATACCTATTGTGTGCCCCATAAGGTGATGCTGCTCGGCTTTCCACTGGTAGTCACCAACTCCACGAGCAAGCCGTACGAGCTGCATAAATACAAACTCCGCAACAGATTCTTTGCCGTGACTCTCTACATTTGTAAACGCAATATTTCGCCTTTTGAGTTCCTCCAGATCTATATTTGCCGTGGATGTGCCACAAAGACCGATATATTTGATAAAAGAACACGCGTTTAGATAGCTCGCAGTAATTTTATCCCACGGGCTGACGAGGACGATATCCGCATCGCCCGTACGCAGGATAAGTTCTTTTTCGGAAATATTGCGTTCGACTGGGAAAATTATAGGCTCTGCCGTAAAAGACTGGATTTGTTTTTGCGCTTTTGGCTGCAGCCGATTATCAAAAACTACTATTTTATGGTTCATAGCTTTGACTCTATTATATTGAGCAATTGTGGGAACTTAGTATGGCCTGATGCGGTGTTGAAATGCCCGGCGTTTTGCAGCATGTGGAAGTCGGTGCCAAGTTTTTCTGCGATTAATTCGCCGTTGCCGAGCGATATATATGGGTCGTTGTCGCTATGAAAAACAGCCGTCTTACCAGCTACGCGGTGAATTGCGCCCCAGTTAAATACGAATCCGCCACTAAAAGCCGCGTCTAGCTCGTAAAATTTGATTGGCTTTACGCCGGCAGAAGCCGCTACGAATATGGAGCTACCCACAGCGCGTTTGAGCTGCTCCAAGTAGCGCAGTAGGAATAATCCGCCCAAGCTGTGGCCAATAAGGATTGTTTCGGCGTTCACCTCCTGTTCGTACGGCTTCATGATTTCTAGCCATGCCTGCAACGACTGTCCTTCGGGCGTTGGAAACTTTGGCACAGTTACCACAATACCGCGTTTTTCAAGTTTGTTCTTGAGCCACGGAAACCAATTTTCCTCTGGGAAGCCGCTCGTACCATGAAAAATAAACGCGTTTTTCATATATTTACATCTTTCGCAAGATTATTGATTACATTTGCTTGTGGCAGTTTCTGAAGTTCTTTCGGGTCAAGTACAATTTTGCTGGTGCGGTTGCCGCCGCCCATGACTACCTTTTCTTGCTCGAGAACAAGGCTGTCTATATAAACTGGAATCTTTGGGTTTGTGCCTATGGCCACGACACCGCCTATTTCCATACCGGTAAGCTCCCGTGTGGTTTCGGCATCGGCAAAAGATGCACGCTTGACGCCCAGCAGTTCGCACACTTTTTTATTTACGTCCAGCCTGGTCGTGCCGAGCACAACACACAAAGCATACTTAGTTGGTTCGGTTTTGCGTGATGCGACCAAAAGGGTATTTGCTGCCTGCTCCAGTGTGAACCCATAGTGTTCGCAAAATGCAGCCGTATCAGCCATGCTCGGGTCGCAGGCCAGTACTTCGTGTCGGATGCCATACTCATCAAGGGCGGTTTCCACTTGGGATTGCAGGGTTGAGGTGCTCGAAAGACGTGCTTGGTAGTCTCGGATGAGTTTACGGTCTGCCACATCCTTCGGTCGGTCGGCGGCTTCTTTCCAACGGCGTACGTCTTCTAGCGAAGCAAACGGCACGCCGTTTTGCACGACTGCGCGAGACAGTAGTTCGTCCAGCGTTGGCTGATATGCGTCAAAGTTCCAGGCATCATGCGCCTCGAAAACATCATGTGTTACGGGGTGGTCATTTTCACCTTTCCGCACCTCGGCCCACCCAGAATTCGCCAGCTGCTCGCGCACCTCAACAGTTACCAACAGGTCAATATCATTGGTTTCGCGCAGCCCGGCCAGTGCCATGGGCGCAGATCCAAACACAATATACTGACCCTCAGGCAAACCAAGTTCTTTTACTCTTTCGATGATTGCTTGCCAGGTCATAGCATCTAGCATACACTACCCCGGATTGGCAAAATAGCTTACGCGCGGTACTACATAAGCAAGACTTTCGGCCGGTAGTTTCTCGCCTACCCAGTGCGGAAGGCCTTTTTATTTGCTAGTAAACTCATCGAAAAAACGTTAATATCATGGAAAAACCCTACCTGTTCACGTTATATTGACAAAAAAGCGTGAATGAGGGTCCAGAAAACCATCAAATATAGCCTTAAGCACCCAGCTGGTATTGGCAAGAAGGGGGTGTGCATGCAAGTATTTCACCAAGACCTTCGGCCGGTAGTTTCTAGGCTACAACGCGGAAGGTCTTTTTATATTGCCGGGCTTTCCGGTACCTTTGTTTTTGCAAGGGATTTGTATGCTTCCAAGGTTTCTCTGGCGAGTAGATAGGTCAGTGGCTGGTAGTTTTCTTCTAACTGGGCAATTTCAAGGTAGCGGTAGTAGGCGCTGCGTGACTCACGGCGGATAATGACGGGTGTTATGCCCGCAGAGAGCAATAGTCCTGCTAAAAGCAGCCGTCCAACTCGACCATTGCCGTCGCTAAACGGGTGGATTTTTTCAAACTGTGCATGAAACTTAGCCAAACTTTCAAAATCGGTTGGCGGTTCGTGCCGGAAAAGAGCTGCCATTTTTTCGGGAACCTTTTGGTAATTTGCCACAGGCGTGTGAGAACCCATGATGCGTACACCATGCCCACGGTACTGCCCTGCATCGCTGAGTAACCCGTTCATGAGCCGAACGTGTAGCTCACGAGCAACGTGTTCTCCATAGCACGCAGTCATACCGCCGTCTGCAACTTGCTGCAGCAGCCAAAGTAGGGCTGCCTGATGGTTTCGTGCTTCTAGCTGCTCGCGGGCGCTACGATTCCTGAGGGTTTTTTGGCTTAAAAGTACCTTCTTGTTATCGGCGAGGGTCATCGTGCTGCCCTCTATGGAGTTTGTGTTGTACGTCATGAGAACGCACAGTGTATCAAGGGTACGTTGTTCCTGTAGTATGTCTTCCAGATGTAGTTTGGCATGGCTTGCTGCCCGCACCGTCTCATCTACAAGCGATGCGCTGACCGTCCCAATCCCAAGCAACTCAAAAGCCGCTGCCTGTACGCGCTCGGCCGCATCCTTTCTGGGAGTGCTTTTACCGTGTAGCCATGCGCTGAACGTCGGGTGCGAGACGCCGAGTCTTTCCGCAAGCTCAACTTGGGTCAATCCACTCTGCTGAAGGAGGGCTTTCAGTATTTGTGTCGTTTTCATACGCTATAGTTTATAAAACTTTATAAACTTTGTCAAACTTTATAAAGTTATGTAAAGCTATAGCTCCGAGGCTTGAAGTACGAAATGCTGACCTGTTCCAACAACTTCAATTACCGCACCGTCAACTTTTATAGCCGTTTCGTCGTCAAGCGCATATACGGGATAAGGACAACCCTTGGCTCTTTCTCGAACAAGAGCTTCGGTTTCTGCGATTGCAAACTCGGGGTTTAGATAATGCGCCTGGATACCAAAGTGCACAAGTCCTAAACCCCGCAAGACTGAATTGGTCTCATCAGAGTTAAGTCTGGTGTCTGGCGTGGCTATATAGCTTCCAGCGCTTACGCCTACATATAGCCTTTCCTGCAAGAGACGCGGCATTTCTGCCGCAAGACCGGAATCGGTTACACGCTCCATGAGGTACGTTGTGTTGCCACCGTTTACAAATATCACATTGCTTTCCTCAAGCCGAGGTAGCCATACGCGCTTTGGCGATGCCGTGATGTCGACGATGTCGAGCTGAGCAATCCCCATATCGCGAAGCCTATTCATCTCGTCGACAACCCAGCTCTTGTCGCCCGACTCAACATTCATGGCAGTGGGGATGAATGCAATTTTCAGCTTGGAGGCAGGGGCATTGGCCAAGTCTAACAGCGCTTGCCTGATAGCATTGTTTCGTAGTCCGCCGGATGTAAGCAGTAGTTTCATGTCTTGACCCTGACGAATATAAACTCGTTTTCGTGGGTGGTGGGGTTGGATATTTTGTGGCGGACACCCGCTGGAAATACAAAAACATCGCCTGGTTCGTAAGGGTATTCGCCGTCCTCGTCGTGAACAAACCCAGTGCCTTTCACGGCCACCATTATTTCTTCAACGCCCGGGTGGTCGTGCCAGTCATACATCCCGCCAGCGGGCATAAACCCATGCGTCATCATTTCAAACGCCGTACTTTGCAGGTGTTCGGGCGAGGCATACACCTTTCGCTGCCCACTCCCCCCATGTGCTTCTTCTTTTGCAATTGTGGCTTTCGCTCTTTTTACAATCTTCATGCTTTTAGTATGCCATAAATAACACCATTTGCAGCCACGGGAGGATAGAGTAGTATTAGGGTTATGAAGTTTGTGAGTTTGGGAAACCCGGAAGATGTTGTTTCCTTTCAAGAAGCGCTGTCGCGCGGCATTCCGGCCGATGGCAGTTTGTACTTCCCGGTGGAAATTCCGAAACTGACCGCAGAACAAATAGCGTCGCTGCCGGGGCTTGATACGAAGGCAATTGACCGGCTTGTGCTCTCGGCGTGGCTGGGTGATGAAATACCGCCAGAAGACATTGCAGCCATAGTGGAGCGTGCAGCCACATTTGAAACGCCAACTGTGCCGGTGGCAGACAAACACGTGCTCGAGATTTTTCATGGCCCAACCATGGCGTTCAAAGATGTTGCGGCGCGGTACTTGGCCGCGCTCATGGGCTATTTCAATGCTAAGACTGGCAAGACCTCAACCGTACTCGTCGCCACTAGCGGTGATACGGGTGGCGCGATTGCCCATGGTTTTGGCGATGTAGCTGGCACAAATGTTGTTGTGCTCTACCCGAAAGGTCGCGTCAGTCAGTTGCAGCAGGAGCAGCTGCGGCGTGTCGCTGGCAATGTTCACACGCTTGAAGTTGACGGCGATTTCGATGCGTGCCAAGCGCTGGTGAAGCAAGCTTTGGCCGATACGGCGCTGGTCAGTCAGGTTGGCTTAACCTCGGCAAATTCCATTACCGTTGGGCGCTTGCTGCCGCAAACTCTCTACTATGCACGGGCCTTCACACAGCTTGGTGGGAGAACAGATTTGCGGTTTGTGGTACCGAGCGGCAACCTCGGCAACATAACGGGCGGCGTGCTCGCGCAGCAAATGGGCGTGCCAATTGCCTCGTTCTTTGCTGCAAATAACGCAAATAACGCCATAGACCAATACGCTCGCACCGGCAGCTTTACCCCATTTGCGGCCGTTGCCACCATGTCAAACGCTATGGACATAGGTGCGCCAAACAACCTGCCTCGCTTGCAACGAATATTTGGTGGTGATGTGGGCGCTTTTCGTGCAGACATTCAAACGGCTCAGGTTTCAGATGAGCAAACAGTTGCTACCATACAGAAAGTGTACGAGGAAACAGGCTACCTGCTCGACCCGCACACGGCGGTGGCATGGTATGCAAGTGAGCAAAACCCGGGTAAGACTACGCATGATGTCATTGTTTCTACTGCTGCACCCGAAAAATTTGCCGAGGAAATCACCCACGCCACTGGCATAGCAGTCGATAATTCTGCTGAACTTGCCAAACTCCGACAGGTCCCAGAGCGTTGTACGGAGATTGCCAATTCCCTGGACGAACTGAAGAAAGAAATTCTTAACTCTTAACTCATATCTCTTATCTCTCATAACTATGGACCACCCCATAAACCCCCGCCAACCCATCCGCATCGCCGTTATGGGTTTGAGTGGTGTTGGCAAGACGACGCTGGCGCGCTGCCTACCCTCGTCGCGGTGGTTTCACTACAGTGTGGACTACCGCATATGGACGCATTACTTGGGAGACGAGCTGAATGACTACCTCAAAAAACTCGCCATGTCTCACCCGCTGCTGCGCGACATGCTGCAGCGCGATGCCATTACGGTTGAACACCGCGTCCATTTTGACAACCTGCTCGCAACTTCGCTGTATATGGGCATGCTGGGCAATCCAAAGAAACACGGCTCCACGCTGCCGGATTTCACGCAGCGCATGGCTACGCACGCTACTGCTGAAGTGGCTGCCATGCTCGATATGCCTAAGTTTATTGCCCGCGCCGAAGACCTTTACGGCTATCCGAATTTTCTGGCTGACCTTTCTGGTAGCTTATGTGAAGTTGTTGAGCCGGCTGCCAAAGACGATGCGGTGTTACGCATGCTAGACGAAACGGTTACTCTTATTTACATTCGCGCTACGAAAGCGCACGAAAAAGTGCTTATAGAACGCAACATTGCCGACCCGAAGCCTATTTACTATCGGCCAGATTTTGTGGCGGCCGAGCTACCCGGCTTGCTTGAAAAATTGCAGGCACGCGATGTAACAGAAATCGACCCACGGAAAGTCGGCGCGTACCTCTACCCACGCCTGCTCGCTCACCGCGTGCAGCGCTACGAAGCCATTGCGGCCCGCCACGCCCTCACCCTCACCATGGAAGAAGCCGCCGCCATCCGCAGCGAATCCGACCTGTTGCGGGTGCTCTCTGAGCAGAATTGATATACTGCTTCTATGGATAGTAATAGCAATCATAGCAGTAATACCCAGCTTTCGCTTAGAGCGAAACAGTGGGTTCGTGAAAATCGCAAAAAGTTAATCGCTGAATTTTGTAATCCAGAAATTTATCCGCCTTCAGACAATCCCATTACTATCTTTATGGCGGGCACTCCAGGTGCCGGAAAGACCGAATTTTCCATAACCCTTATTGAGACATTTGGTGGTAGTTTTGTCAGGATAGACGCTGATGAAATTCGTGAACGTATGCGGCCGCTTGGCTATGATGGATTAAATGCTGAGCTATTTCAAGAGGCCGCGAACAAAGGAGTTAATGTACTTTTTGACCATGCAAATCGCAAAGGTGGCCAAAATGTCGTCCTTGACGGCACGTTCGCATATGGTAATTGGAGGGAAAATGTTGAACGGTCACTCGACCATGGACGTACGGTCGAGATCTATTACTTGCACCAAGACCCATTAGTTGCCTGGGATTTTGTGCAGAAAAGACAGGCTGAACACGGTAGAGCTGTACCGGTTGATGTGTTTGTGCGGTCATATCGTCAGTCAATCGAAAATGTTCAAAAAGCAATCGAGCTTTTCGGCAAGAATGTCACAGTATATTTTGCAAAAAATAACTACATGAAAACGGTCGAATCAATAGCGGTTGATGTGTATAACATTGAAAAGCTGCTTGGTAAACGGTATACTGAAGATGAATTAAAGGAACTCCTCCATGCGTGAAGCCATCGTAAATTACCGAGCAAAAAAAATTGTCGACAAGTACAAGACGTATTCCGACTTCTCTTCGCGCGCGACTCCATCTGAAAAAAAGACTGTGTTAGAAAGTACTCTATTTGCTGCGAATAAGCTGCAACGTCGCACCGTTTCTCGCCAGAAATAGTGCAAGTTCGTGACACGCAAATTAGGTTTTTGTTGGGGTTTGCAGGGTGATTTTGTATATGGAGTACAGAAGAAGGGCGCTGCCTATGAGGCTAAAGGCTGCGCCGATGTTGTGGACGGCACTCAGTGAGGTGGCGCCAAACGTGGCAAGGAGCGGACCAAGCAGTGAAGTTCCGCAAGCCGCACACCCGCTGCTAAGTATGCCGAGCGTGGCGGCAATGCCGCTGGTGCCGGTAGCTCGCGCCGAAGCAGTTTTGCGCCTGAGTGCGTACACTAGGACGGCTATGTTTATGCCGAACAAAAAAGCTAACGAGATGACACTGACAGAGAGAAAACTATCAAATGAAGTGAAAAGTGTCTCGTAGCCATAGCTAAAAAAGCGCAGTTTTTGCGCTGGTGACATATCTGGGTTGGTGAGTATATACCCAACGAGCTGGTAGTTTAGTGACCAGATGATGATGGTGAGCATGAGAAATGCACACAGCAGCGCGAGTAGCCCGTACAGTGGCTTTGTGCCGATTATTTTAAAGGTATTCCTCGCTGCAAGCTTCAACTTTAGCCAAAGTGGGAGTTTCATGACCGTTGTTGAATCTCAAGCAGTGCTTTGTAGACATTGTACGGCTGCGGACCCACCACTTTTTGCCCGCCTATGATGAGCGTGGGCGTGCCCTGCACCGAGTCGCCCGCGGCTTTGTCGACGGCGGTGTTGTAGGCGGTAGCATGGGTGCGTCCACCTGCGCAGGTGGTAAATTGCTCCGCGTCCAAGCCGGCCTCGCCAGCCAATTGGCCCAGTTTTTCAGGGCTGAACAGTGTGCGCACGGTGGCATCGGTGTCACCACGACTTAGGAAGTTTATCCACATGTAGTTGAACATTTTATCGTGGTAGGCACTAAACTTGCCCTGCTCTGCGGCGCAGTACGAGGCGTAGAGCGCAAGGCCGGAATCTTCACCAAACAGGGGGTATGGCCGGTAAATTATCTTCGCCTTGCCGGTGTCGACCCAGTCGCGGCGGATGTCTTTGCCAGCCTTTTGGTGTAGTTCGTTGCATTTCGGACATTTGTAGTCCCCGTATTCAATGATGGTAATGGGCGCGGTGGCCTTGCCAATCAGAAGTTCAGTTGTCGAGCCAGCCGCCTCGCTGGGAGCGGGCGTGCCGACCATGTTTGATGGCGTGGTGGACGCTTTGCGAGTGGGCTGGGTAGTCCGAAACACTGAGGCATAGAGGGCGCCACTAACCAGAACGCATGCAATAACGATTAATGCCGCGTGTTTCTTCATATACATAGTATAGCAAAATGAGCCCCCCCGGGGCTCATTTTGCGGCGGAAGTCGGCTGATTAATCGTCCGAGCTTCCCCCTCCTGAAGAACCGCTGTCATCTGAACCTGACCTCGAGTTTGAGTCTGAACCGCTGCCAGAGTTATCACTGTCTTCGTCGTCATCTGAGTTGGTGTCATCGGAACTAGACCCAGAGCCAGATGTGCCTGACGAATCATCATTTGCATCATCGGAGCTATCCTCGGCGCTGGTGCCAGCTTGACTGCCACTCCTCACGCGGAGGACTGCACCACTCGTAGCATTTACATCGACACGACCACCGTCGCTAAACCGCACACTGTATACAACAACGCCGTTTTCTGTTTCTAGTTCAATCTTCGTAATACTACCGCTGCGCTGTGCAAGGGCAATGTCTCGGGCTTGCTGCACGGTAATACCCGCTATAAAGCCAGCTGGAACGCTCTCGTCTTGTTCGGTTTCGTCCTGTGAGCGCATAACGGCAACGCCGGTTTTTGCGTCGTAGTAGCGGAAACTTCCATCGCTAAATCGCACCTTGTACAATAACGCGCCTTCTTCTTGTTCGAGCTCAACGCCGGTTATCGTGCCGTCTGGAACGTCTTTGAGCGCAGCTGCACGGATGTCTTCTATGGGAAGGACATCTGCTAGGTTTGTTGGTAGTGCGGTCTTCTGCTCGCTGTTCAGCCTAGTTTTATTTGCCGCGACAAATGCCGACATACCGCCAACTACAATCAGTACTGCCAAGGCGGCAAGGCCTGTTGCGGTTGAAAGTTGTTTGAATACGCTGCGGAAAAGTGACCGCGCAGATACTTTGGTTTTCTTCTGTGCCATGGAGCCTCCTTGTGATTGAGTGAATAACTGTTCCTTCAAATTTTGCTTAAATGTTTTATCTATGGCGAGCTGTTGGTTCCCCACCCGCCGACGAAGGTCTTTTGGTAATTTGCTCATACTGTCTCCTTTCTTTCCAAGTATGGGTTATCGACTATGGCGCGCAGGCTTCGTATGGCGCGGGCGTATGTGGTCTTAATGTAGTTGGCGTCCTTGCCGAGTGCGTCGGCGGCATCTTTAACGCTAAGATGTTGAAAAGCGCGTAGCATGACGACGGCACGTTGTTTTTCTGGTAGTCGTTTTACATAGGGCATGAGCCGCGAAACAGGCTCCTCGCTTGCTTCAAAATCGGTTATTTCGCTAGTGGCGTATTCCTCGAAGTTCTCTATTGACTCGATATCGGTCAGTTGGGCCTCGTATTTTTCGCGTAAGAAGTTGGTCCAGATGTGACGCATTATGCCGTAAAGATACTTTTTGTGGTCCTCTACCTCAGTGTTTTGGACTTTTTTTAAAAACGCAGTGAAGGCATCGGCCGTTAGGTCTTCAGCGACATGACGATTCAAACACTTTATGTAAAAAAACTTGTATACCGTGTCAACGTATTCGTCATAAAAAGTTTCTAGATTCATATACCCTCTACTATACATGTCGGAGGAGGTGTACACGTGCGTGGTTACTGCGAGAGAATGAGGGCGGCGTAGGCGGGGAGATTAAGGGTAATGAGACGGTTTTCGTCGGTAGCAATTTCGCCTAGTGCAACTTCGTGAAAGTCCGGGCTGTAGCCTTTCCAGGTACTATTGAAGCGGACGCGCCATTTCCCGGGAAGCGGCACCTGTAGCTGATACGTTTCGTGCGCATCACCGCCAAAGTTGGCAATGACAAGGACATCGTCGCCCGGGCCGCCTTTGTCCCAACGGTGATAGCCAATGACGCCGTTGTTGTCGTCTTGGTGAAATACGGCGGTGCTTTGGCCAAGCAGCCCAGCAGTTGTTCCGCCTTGGTTTAGACGGAGGTTTACGAGGTGCTGATGCGCGAGCACTATGCCACTGTAGGTTTCGGCTTTATCCCACTCAAGTTCTTGCCAGTCATTGAAACTGCCTTCCTGCATGAACTCTTGGCCCTGAAGGAACATCGGTATGCCTGGTGCGGTGAGCATGACGGTGTTTGCAAGGACGGTTTTTTCGCGGGCATGTTTGTCGGCGGCATCACCGCTACTGGCGGCTTCGTTGAGCCGAACTGAACCGTTGGCGGCGGTATCATGCGAGTCGCTAAAGACGACTTTTTCGAAGGCGTTGCCGTTGTAGCGGCGCTCTAGTTCGTAGCGTACGCCCGCGAGTGTCCGGCCGCCACGGAGACCGAGGCCATCGCGTAAGGCATGCGGAAAGCCAAGTTCCCACTGGGCATCGAAGGCGCAGCCGTTTTCGCTGCGTGGCTTAGTAAGGTACGCGCTATTCGCGCAATCTTCGGCCACAACAATAGCATTTGGATTGAGTTTGTGAGCAAGCTCGGTGATGTCTTGCAGTAGGTACCAGGCATGGGAAATATCGTGCGCCGGGTCGTTGTCATGACCTTCGGTGTTGCGCATGTAAATGGTGGAGTCGACACGGAGTCCGTCTAGGTGGTATTCCTCTAGCCACATGGTGACGTTGTCGAGTATGAACTGACGTACCTCTGGCCGGCCATAGTCTGGACGTCCTCCCCACGGCGTGTCGCCGCGTGTGTCGTTATAAAAATATATGCCGCCGCGACCATTTTCACTCCATCCGTCAAACTGCCAGAGGTCGGTTTCACCTGAGAAGTGGTTGTACACAACGTCGAGAATAACAGCAATTCCCTGTTTGTGGCATTCGCGCACAAACGTGAGCAGCCCGTGACGCCCGCCGTAGGCGTTCTCTACCGAATATATGTGGTTCGGGGCGTAGCCCCAGCCGTAGCTGTGTGCCATGCTGGTAACGGGCATAAGTTCTATAACGTTGACGCCGAGGGCTTTCAGGTAATCGAGCTTCTCGAGTGTATCGCTAAAGGTGCCTATGGTGGCGGCATCTGGTCGGTTGAATGTGCCAACATGGAGCTCATACATAACCTGCTGCTGCGGAAGTACAGGGGTGAAGGCATCTCCTTGCCAGTCAAAGTCTGGATCGATTATGACCGACGCGCCGCTGTCAGATGTGGTGAGTTGCCGAGCACGCGGGTCGTTGCGCGTGAGCACGGTGCCGTCTGCTGTGGTTATGAGAAACACGTAGTTCTGCCCCGGTTCGACCCCTTTTATGCTCACCGACCAGTAGCCGTCGTTTTCGCTTTTAAGGGCTATTTCTTTCTCGCCGGTGACGGTACCTGCCAGATTCACGGCCGAAGCAAACGGCGCCCACACGCGGAACTCAGTGTCATCCCCGTGCCGGGTCACCCCTAAATTTTTCTTCAGTTGATGCTGCATCCACTTCTAGTATGAAAGCATGAGCAGTATTAGGCAAGATCCTTACACTTAATTATTTCAAAATGCAGCGCTTGATTTCTGTTTTATCGAATCCAAGTTCAAGAAGTTTTTTACATTGAGATTCTGTGAGGCCATTACTTAGTGTATTGTGGCGGGGGATGGCAAGTTCGACATCTTCTGAACCAGGTAAGGAAGCTATCATATGACCTCCACTCTCTCGGATTGTAAATCCCTTTTTCCTCAAGAATTTCTTAAATGCTCGGTAGCTAGAAGGTTTGTAGAACTCGCCCATATGGCAGCTAAACTTTAACTAATAACATTTCTTTAGCATTGTTTTTATAACCTTCGGGCTTAAAAACGTTGCCATAATATGGCCGAATCTGGGCTGGCATATTAATCTTTGTGTAGATTAAATCATTCACGTTATTTACAAGAGTTTGAATGTCTTTCGCCTCCGTCATCAACGAGCCTTTTATGGGTGTATCTTCTATTGTTTTAATAGTTGCGATAAAATATTTCCCGTCTTTGCGGACTGTAACGTCAATTTGTCTCGGCAAGACAGTCTGATAGGCTGCGACAGCTTCTGGGTCGACTCCAATTAGCTTACTTCGGATGCTAGAAAGAAAGTTCATTTCTGTATTATACCATTTATTGTAGATATCAGCAACATACATTGCAGCTGATATAGAAAGTATAGACTAAATAATATAGTCACTGCAAATTTACGATGATATACGAATGACTTAGTGGCCGAAGAAGCCGCGGCCGGTTTTGTCGGGGAGCATCATGACGGTGACGTTCTTTTTGGCCAGGGTTTCCACGACTTCTGGGTCTTTCACTGAACCGCTGCTGGTAAGTATGGCCGTGATACCGGCGTCTGCCAACACAAGCGGGCCGTCGGGGAATGGGAAAAAGCTGTCGCTGTAGGCAGCTGCGCCGGTGACATCGTGGTCGCGTGAAGTTGCACGGGTGACGGCAAGTTTGGCTGCTCCGACCCTGTCTTGCTGGCCGACGCCGTTGCCGAGCATGCGGCCATCTTTCACTATGCAAATGGTGTTGCTATTGCTGGTGCTGCCAACTGCCCAGGCGAGCAGCATGTCTTTTTTGGCCTGTTCGCTTAGGTCGCCGTGTTGTTCCATGTAGTCGGCGCTATAGTCGACTACAAAGGTGTAGTTGGGCTGCACAAGCATGCCACCACGAACGTTTCGGAGTATTGGCGCTGTTTCTAGAGTGTCTTTGCTAAGGTTTGCCAACGCCGGGTTGGTGACGATGCGGAGTTTGGCGCGAGAAAGGATTTCCATGGCTTCGGGTGTGACTTCGCTTCCCACGACGCCGTCGAGCAAGCGGTTTTTGCCTTCGGGCATGTGGTGTGTCATGAGTGCGGCCGCGACGTCGGTATCAATCGGGCCATTTATCATGACCACGCCGCCAAATATAGCAATCTCATCGCCCTCCAGCATCTTCTGCACGGCTTCCACTGCTGTGTCTGCTACGCCAGCGCCGCAGGCATTACCGTGCTTAACGCCCACCGCAACGCTTGGAACTTTACCAAAATTCACTTCGAAGCCAGCGGCAACGTGCGTGAGTGTTTGCAGCAAACGGTGCATGTCAGTTTCGTTTATGTAGCTCAGTTCCCAGCCTTTTTGGTGTGTAAACTGGTCGAGTCCGAGCGGGTCGGCAGCGACGCGGTTGTCGGCATACAGCCCCGCAGGGGTTTGCCACGGGTTTTCGCCGTATTTGGTGGGAGCGACCCGCTGGCCTATCCAGCCAGCCACGTCTTCGCCGCCGTGGTACTTGGCGCTGATGAGGATGTAGCGGGCGCACTCGTACTCGGCGACGGCGCATAGTTTGTCTCGGAAGGCTTTTTCGTCTGGTTTTCCATCTGTTAACCATTGGAGCACTTCACTTCGTTGGCTGGCACGCGACAGCACAATCCGACGTGCTTTAGCGCCAGCTCGTAGCATAGTTGGGCCGCCTATGTCAGTCTTTTCTATGACGCTTGCGAGCGTGGCGTTGCCGCTGGCAATTTCTTTCTCCAGTGGGTACATATCTACTGCCACGAGGTCAATGAGTGGTATACCGCGTTCTTTCAGCTCGGTCAAATCTTCCGGCTTGTCGGCGTCTGCCAACAGTCCGCTGTGTACTTCACGCGAGAGCGTTACCACGCGGTGGCCCAATATGGCCTCCCCGCCCACCAACTCAGCGACGTCCGTTACCGGCACGCCAGCCTCGGCTACCACTTTTGCGGTGCCGCCAGACGAAATGATATTCCAGCCTAGTTCGTGTAGGCCTTTCGCAAACTCGGCAATGCCTGTTTTATCGTAGACGGATAGTAGTGCATTGTTATTTGTTTTTAGTAGGTGGTCGATGGACATTTTTACTCCTTGTCTAATTGAATCTTGAATTATGAATTATGAATCTTGAATCTAGAATTTGGAATTTTGTGGTGTTTTTGTTTGGTTGATTTTATCAGACCGTTGAGTAGTTTGTGTATTACTACAGTTTGTTCGGCTAATTTGTCAAACTCAGCCTGGGAAAGATAGCCAACATCACGACTTATCAAAAGCTGATTTTGCACTTCAGTCAGTGAGCCATGAGCAATTGTGAAAAAATGGCCTTTATCACCGTAAGATGATCTCGAAAAGCCCTCTGCAATATTTGACGTTACCGAAACGGCTGCCCGACGAATTTGGCTTGTAAGACCAAACTGCTCATCTATTGGGAATTGTTTTGTGACACTGTATATATGAATTACTAGCCTATGGCCCTGCTTCCAGGTATCTAGGTCGGTAAAATTCCGGATTGTTGTTTTACTAGATTCAAGATTCAAGATTCCAGATTCCCTTTCTCCGCGACCCATTCCCGGGCATTCACAAACATCTGCATCCAGGGCGAATCTTCTGCCCAGTCGGCAGGGTGCCAGCTGAGTTGGCGGGTCAGGAAGGCGCGTTCGGGGTGTGGCATCATTATGGTGGCGCGGCCGTCGGGGGTGGTCAGTGCGGTGATGCCTTCGGGTGAGCCGTTGGGGTTAGCCGGGTAAGCCTCGGTGACCTTGTGATGGCCATCTACGTACTGGGCGGCGACAAGGCCGCTTTTTACCGCGGATTGCTTTTCTGCCTCTGTTGCAAACACCGCATAGCCTTCGCCGTGTGCCACCGGAATAGGTAAAATAGAACCCTCCATGCCGGCAAAAAATATTGACGGCGTTTTGTTCAGTCGCACCTGTGGGAGGCGCGCTTCAAAGCGTTCGCTGCGGTTTTGCAAGAACTGCGGCCAGGTTTCTGCGCCGGGAATGAGTTCTTTCAGTTCAGAAAGCATTTGACAGCCGTTGCAAACGCCGAGAGTGAAGGCGTCTGGGCGTTCAAAAAACGCCTTGAACTGGGCGCGCAGTTTTGGGTCAAGCAAAATGGTTTTTGCCCAGCCGCCGCCAGCACCAAGGACATCGCCGTAACTAAACCCGCCGCAAGCAACCAGACCGCTAAAGTCTGCGAGGGTCACGTTGCCCTGTATGATATCGTTCAGGTGAACATCGACGCTGGTAAAACCGGCGCGGTCGAAAGCGGCAGCCATTTCGACTTGACCGTTGACGCCTTGTTCGCGGAAGATTGCGACGCGTGGTTGTTCCTTCTTTGTTTGACTAAGAGGGGCTCGCCCCTCTTGAGGTGGACTCATCGCTTTGCTCGAGTCCAGCCTCCACTCCCCCGCTCGCTGCTCGCTCGCGCCGCCGCTACGCAGCGGTTCGGCCACTGGCGTGACCTCATTGGCACTCAAAGCCTGCGTGCCTCCAGTCTGTGCCATTGTAGCCATTCCAGATTCCATATTCCAGATTCCAGATTCCACCCTGGGCGTCAGCCCAGGATCGGCGTCATCGCCGATCGAAGCGTACTCTTCATCCGCACATTCTGGATTATCGCGCAATTTTTGTATGCGATAACTGGTTTCTGCCCACCACTGTTCTAGCTGGGCCCGAGTATTTTTATAAACTACTTCTGACCCGTTACGGAAAATGATTTCTTGGGCTTTGGTTGGCTTGCCGAGTACGAAGCAGGAGCCCGAAAACGCCTGGGATATGGTTTTCTCATCTGTCGCTTTCACCTGGATGACAGCACCGAGTTCTTCATTAAACAGCGCCCCAAGTAACGACCCCCCTTTATTGACAAGGACTGTCCTTGTCAGGCTACTGAGGTCGATGTCTAGGCCGCAGCGGCTGGCGAACGCCATTTCACAGAGGGTGGTGAAGAGGCCGCCGTCGGAGCGGTCGTGGTAGGCGAGGATTTTGCCCTGCTCTTTTAGTTTGGTGAAGACTGCAAAAAATTTTTTTAGTGCCTCAGGGTCGGCATCGGGTGTTTCGCCCCCGGTTTTGCCGTAGGCTTGAGCGAGTGCTGAACCGCCCAGCCGAGCATGCCCGCCGGAAAGGTCAACGAACATGAGTACCGAATCTTGGCCAACGTCGAGTTGAGGGGTCAGCGTTTTTGTAACGTCTCCTACGGGGCTGAAACCAGTTATGATGAGTGACAGCGGTGAGGCGACGCTCTTTGCTTTGCCGTTTTCACTCCACGTGGAACGCATGCTCAGAGAGTCTTTGCCGACTGGTATGGTGAGGCCAAGCGCGGGGCAAAAACCCTCGCCCACGGCGTGCACCGTATTGTACAACTCTTCGTCGCCGCGCTCGTGGCCGACGGCTGCCATCCAGTTGGCGGATAGTTTGATGTCACTGAGTTTTTTGATGTCGGCCGCGAGCATGTTAGTAATGGTTTCGGCAATGGCCATGCGACCAGAGGCGGGGGCGTTCGTCACGGCTATAGGAGCGCGCTCGCCCATGGACATGGCTTCACCGGCGGTGGTATCAAAAGCTGCGGCCGTGACGGCAACATCACTGACTGGAACCTGCCATGGTCCAATCATTTGGTCGCGCGCGACCAGACCGGTAATGCTGCGGTCGCCGATGGTAATGAGAAATTTTTTACTTCCTACACTGGGCATGTGCAAAACGCGCTGCACGGCTTCTGCTATATCTATAGATGACACATCAAATGACGTTGGTTTTTTTGTAATGCGGGAGAACGCGCGGGTCATTTTGGGCGGTTTACCAAAGAGGGTGCTCATGGGGAGGTCGACGGTGTTGTTACCGAGCAAGCGGTCGTGTACAACGAGGCGGTCTTCGTCCACGGCTGTGCCAATGACCGTATACGGGCAGCGTTCCCGTTCGCACATGGCTGCAAAACGGGCAACATCTTTGGAACGGAGGCCGATGACGTAGCGTTCCTGAGCTTCGTTGCACCAGATTTCCATGGGTGACATGCCAGGATCGGCATTGGCGATGTCGCGCAGTTCGACGCGGGCGCCGAGTCCAGCATCGTGAACTAGTTCTGGTACGGCATTGCAGTAGCCGCCAGCGCCAATGTCGTGAATCATGACGATGGGGTTTTGTTCGCCGCTCGCCCAGCAAGCGTCGATGACTTCCTGTGCCCGACGTTCCATTTCGCCGTTGCCCCGCTGCACACTAGCAAAGTCGAGGTCGGCACTACTGGCGCCAGTTTGCATACTGCTGGCTGCACCGCCGCCGAGGCCGATGAGCATGGCTGGCCCGCCGAGAATGATAATTTTGTCACCTGGGCGGAGCTTGCCCTTTTGAACGTGCTGATCACGGATGTTGCCGAGGCCACCAGCAATCATAATCGGTTTATGATAGCCGCGGACTTCGTGGCCGTCGTGTTGTTCGTAGGTGCGGAAGTAACCAGCGAGGTTGGGGCGGCCAAATTCGTTGGCAAAGGCAGCGCCGCCCAGTGGTGCATCTAGCATAATCCCCAGCGGTGAGGTAATACGGTCGGGTTTGCCGTATGGTTTTTCCCACGGCTGCGCAGCGTCGGGCAGGTGAAGGTTCGAGACGCTAAATCCGGCTAGCCCCATCTTGGGTTTTGCGCCGCGGCCGGTGGCTCCTTCGTCACGGATTTCGCCGCCAGTGCCGGTGGCTGCACCAGGGAACGGCGCAATGGCGGTGGGGTGATTGTGTGTTTCTACCTTAATGACGGTGTGGATTGGTTCGGTGGTGTAAGCGTACACATGTGTCTCGGGGTCAGGGAAAAATCGGCCAGCGGTGGGGCCAGCCAGCACGGCGGCATTGTCTGAGTATGCCGACAGCACGTCTTCCCCGCCTAGCTCAAAGGTATTACGAATCATTTTGAATAAACTTTTTGGCTGCTTGCGGCCGTCTACTACCCAGTCGGCGTTGAAGACTTTGTGGCGGCAGTGCTCGCTATTGACCTGGCCAAACATCATTAGCTCGGCGTCGCTGGGGTTGCGGCCAAGACGAGCGTACGCGTCTACAAGGTAATCGATTTCGTCGGCGCTGAGGGCAAGGCCTTGTTCACTATTGGCTTTTTCTAGTGCCGCTTTGCCGCCCTTCGATACATCGATAATAATGAGCGGCTTGGGCTGTGGCTCACCGAACAGTGCTTCGGCGGCTTCGAGTGAACTAAGCACGGTTTCGGTCATGCGGTCGTGCAGCAGCGGCGCAATTTTCTCGCACTCGACTGAGTCTATGTAGTACGCGAGGCCGCGCTCAATGCGATGTACGTGAGTGAGGCCGGCATTGTGCGCAATATCGGTTGCTTTACTGGACCACGGCGAAATGGTGCCTGGGCGTGGCACTACCAAATACACACTGCCCGTGCGGTTGCCGCTAAACGGCGTGTCGTAGGTGAGGAGCTGCTGAAGCTTGGCGTCGTCTGCCGCCGATAGCGTAGCGTCTGTATCAATAAAGTGTACAAACTCGGCGCTTACGCTGCGCACATTTTTGTCGACGTCTTGCAGTCGTTTGAGCAAACTTTGTGCTTTAGAAACGGATAACGCGTTTATACCACTGTAGGTTTTCACTACCGCACCTCCAGTGTTACTCTACTATTCCCTGTCATTCCGGGCTTGACCCGGAATCCATAGGTTCCCACAGAGGATGCATTTCGACGTATGGATACTGAAACAAGTTCAGCATGACAGCGCAGTGAGGGCCATGCTTTTTTCACTACCGCACCTCCAGTGTTTCGGATTTGAAAGTGAGATTTTTGGGTGTAATGACAACCTGCTTTTCACCTGGGATGACTGTTCCACCCCTGATGGCTTTCAGCCCGTTGCCTTCTGCGAGCGCAATGACCTGGTCGGCCTGTTTGGGTGCAACGAACAACGCAAAGCCGACGCCCATGTTGAAGTTGCCGTACATTTCGGCGTCGTCCACACCAGATTCTTTTTGCATAAGCGCAAACTCCGGCTGAGTCGGTACTATTTCAGTAATCTCATAGGTAAAGTCTGCGTTGGCGCGCATGAGCTTGCGCCAACCGTGTCCGGTGACGTTGACCATGTAGTGCGGCACGATGCCCGCTTCGAGCACGCTGCGCACAAGTGGCACATACAAGTGTGTGGGCGTAAGAATTGCTTCACCAAATAGTTTGCCGTTTGGCAGTGCTGTATCATATAGCTTAGGATTTTTTTCATACAGGTGGCGGACAAACGAAATGCCGTTTGCGTGGATGCCGCTGCTTTCGACCAAAATAATGGCGTCACCCTCGGCCAGTTTGTCGCCGAGCACCAGCCGTTCTTTGGGATTGATGATACCGACGGCCGAGCCACCCAGGTCGATGGTTTCAGGATTAATGATGCCTTTGAGGGCTGGGGTTTCGCCGCCGCCCCATGTTGCACCAATGGCGTTGCAGGCTGCAGCCCAGCCGCGCACAAGGTCGCTTGCTCGCTCCCGGTCGTTCATCCACGCGCCGTCGCCGAGGGCGAAATAGGCATTAACCACTTGTGGCAGCGCACCGACAACAATGAGGTCGTTTACAATCATGGCCACTGTGTCTTGAGCAAGTGCATCGTAATATGTTTTGCCGGTGACGCTACGCATGGCATCGGCCACAAGATTTTTGGTGCCGAGTCCCTCGATGACAAGCGCCCGGTAGCAGTCACCTTCTTCCCACACATAGGCAGATTCGCCCCGGCTGGCACTGACTTCACTCGCGCCAAATGCGTGAAGATTTGGAGCGGTCGATACGGCGGATTTTTGCGCCAAGACCTTCACTGGATCCATCGCGCTATAGTCAACTCCTGTTTGTGCATAGGTCGGTGCTTGCTTGCTCATCAATCCTCCTCCTTCAGGTAGCTTTGCCAGCCTTTTTGTTGCACCTCTGTGTCGGCGGCAATAACGTTGTCGTGTTGTTTTTGGCGGAAAGCAGCGTACCGAGTGCTGAGGTTGGTATCTAGCAGAGAGAGGATTTCTATGGTCATAAGAGCGCCGTTTTTTGCGCCGTTTTCGGGCATGGTGGCGAGCGGCACACCGGGAGGCATTTTTATGCTAGACCAAAATGCTTCATGGCCGTGGTGGTCGCGCTTTACTGGCACGGCAATAACGGGCAGTACCGTGTGCGAAGCGGTCATACCTGGCAGGTGCGCCGAGCCGCCTGCACCAGCAATGATAACCTTGAGCCCTCGTTTGGCTGCGGTTGCCGCGTACTCTTCCATAACGTCTGGCGTGCGATGCGCTGAGACTACCCGTACTTCGTATGTCACGCCGAACTCATCGAGTACTTTTGCGGCTTCGCTCATGATGTCGAGGTCGCTATCTGAGCCCATAATAATACCGACCACAGGATTATTCATGCCAACTCCTCCATTGCTTTACTAAGTTGAAATAGTGAGCTTATGATTCTATCTGGTTTGGCTTTTTGCAAACGCTTTCTGGAACAAGTTCCTCCAGTTATCGAAATTACTTTAGTCCCAAGTGCATGAGCAATTCTGATTTCTTCAAGTGAGTCGCCTACAATCACAACATCTGTAGCGGAGATGTTGTGCTCCTCTAAGTACTTTTCGAGCCGGTGTTGCTTGCCTGTTCGATGGACTAATCCGCTGTGTTCATTTGCCAAAATATACTCAAAATGATGAGCCAGTTTCAGTCGCTCTAGTTGCTCGGTTATGCGGTCTGTGATGTGGTTGCTCAGAATGATGCGTTGTATTTTTTTTTCATGTAATATACCTAATGCATGTCGTGTGCCGGGTCGAGTTCTGGTCTTTCCAACAAGTTGTTCATAATGATTATGGAACCCTTCGCTTAACGCTGCGGCGTGCTTCTTGTGGTCTTCGTCGCTCACCCCAAGGGCTTGGTAATAATGACGGAGTGGCACGTCGTAAAATTTCTGGTAATCCGCCACAGTGATGGGAGGATGCTTGAGTATAGGCATCTCTCCAAAATTGATTGCTGCGACTACTACTGCTGTATCGGCAAGAATTGTGCCGTTCCAGTCGAAGACAACGAGTTTAATCATAACGCTCCCTCATTGTTGTCATCCCCGGCTTGAACGGGGATCCAGTAATTATTTATTTCTGGATTCCCCCCTACGCGGGAATGACAGAGGCTAATCATATGTCTAGCGCCTTCCGCGCGGCGTGGGCGTTTTGGCGGGCGGTTTCTAGGGTGTCGGCGGTGGCGGTGATGTGGCCCATTTTGCGGTCGACTTTGGTGGGGCTTTTGCCGTACAGGTGCACATGTACACCTGGGATGGCCAGTGCATCACTGAGGCCTTTCACCTGAGTTTCGCCGTTTCGTTCGCCGAGGATGTTCACCATGCACGCTGCCGGTGCGGCTAGATTGACGTCGCCGAGTGGCAGGCCAGTGATAGCGCGAATGTGCTGCTCGAACTGTGAGGTACGGTTGCCCTCTATGGTGTGGTGGCCGCTATTGTGGACACGCGGAGCGATTTCGTTTACCAGCACTTCCCCGCTGGGGGTGAGGAACATCTCTATGCCGTACATGCCGGCACCTTTGAGGAGGTTTGCGACAGTGACGGCGAGGGTGTGGGTTTTTTGGGCGACCGTCTTTGAAACTGGTGCGGGCGACAGAACTTCGACGCAGATGTTTCGCTCGTGTATTGTCTGTACCACCGGGTAGGCCTGCACATCCCCGCTGGTGCTACGGCCGACCATGACGGCCAGTTCCCGTTCAAACGGCACAAAGCGTTCGGCGTAAAGAGCCTTTCCATCAAATAGTTCAAAGGCTTTTTTGATATCTGCCGGGCTGCTCACGACCATGTTGCCACGGCCGTCGTACGCACCGTGACGGGTTTTGAGGAGCATTTTGCCGCCGAATGCTTCGAGGGCTTTTTCGGCAGCCTGGGTGGAATTCACCTCTGTAAAATCGGCAACCGGGACGGAATGTTCGCGCAAAAAGACCTTTTGGAGGTATTTATCCTGTATGAGCCGGACAGTGGCGGGGGCTGGATGTATAACGGCACCTTCTTTTTCGAGTGCCTCTAGTACGAGCGTGTCGAGATGCTCAATTTCCACGGTTATGACGTCGCTTCGTTTCGCCAGTTCGTGTAAGGCAGCTTGGTCGTAGAGATTGCCCGTGATTTCGGCGGCGCCAACCTGGTGTGCGGGGCAGTTTTGGCCGGGGTCAACCACCACCACATCAAATCCGAGTGGTAAGGCAGCTTCCGTCAGCATCCGTCCGAGCTGGCCGCCTCCGACAATACCAATGGTAGGTTTTTTTGCCGCTCCCTGTTCCATACTGATAATTGTATCGTATGTAACACAAAACTCCCATAGTCTAACCGTTGCCACAGACCGTCATCCTGAACTTGTTTCAGGATCCATGCCTTTCTAGGGCTTTGTGCTTTTACTTAATCTCACAGTATCACCAACCCCCTCACTTCACGCAGGTTCCCGTACCTGCCAAGCGGCTCATTTTGTACGGACAAAATGAGAGTAAACCGCCGGGGATAATGCAAACGACCGGCTTACTTGCCCATGACTGCTTGCTTGTTTGGCTTGTGCAGAACTCACTCAACTTCGTTTCGTTCAAACAGCTTCCGCGCGCAAGCAACCAAGCAGTCATGGGCAAATCAGTCGTTATGCATCCCCGGTTCCCCAAGAATCATCCCTTACGGCGTCGAAGCGAGCACTCACTGCATATCGGCATCTGTTCTAGTTATATCGCTGCGGCGACTTAATTGCTAGCGGCCTGCGGCCGCAGCTTTGCCCTTTGCCCTCAGCCCTTTGCCCTACCTCATGACTCACGGCTCATTTTTCTGTATACTACATAATTATGAGTGGACATATTCTTGAGGGGACTGATTTTCAGCTGCCGGGATGCCAAGCGGTGTACCACGGTAAAGTGCGTGATGTATATGACTTTGGTGACCGGCTTATGTTGGTCGCGAGCGACCGCTACAGCGCGTTTGACCGTATACTCGCGCTCGTACCGAACAAGGGAGCTTTGCTTACCGCAACCAGCGCGTGGTGGTTTGCCCAAACCGAACACATTGTGCCCAACCATCTTATCTCGTGCCCCGACCCAAATGTGGCGTACTGCAAAAAGTACGAAGTCATCCCGCTCGAAATGGTGGTGCGCGGCTACATTACCGGGGTCACAAACACCTCTCTGTGGCACACGTACTCGGAAGGTCAGCGCGATTACGGCACCTTTCACTTGCCAGATGGGCTAAAAAAGAATGACAAACTGCCCCAGCCTGTTCTTACTCCCACAACCAAGTTTGAAGTTCACGACCGAAACCTCACACCAGCTGAGGCTATTACCGAGGGGCTTTTGAAGGATGAAGTCTGGGAACGCGTGAGCGACATAGCACTCAAGCTGTTTGCATATGGACAGGAAAAGGCCGAAGCGGCAGGGCTACTGCTGGTGGACACCAAGTATGAGTTTGGGCTGACACCAGAGGGTGAGATAGTGCTCATAGATGAAATTCATACGCAGGATTCTTCGCGTTACTGGCTGGGCGAGTCCTATGAACAGCGCATAGCAGCTGGTGAAGAGCCCGAAAATTACGACAAAGAGTATATGCGGTTGTGGTTCAAGGAGCGTTTTGACCCCTATGCAGAAAATGAAGCGCCGAGTGTGCCAGCAGACATTATTACCGAGTTAGAACGCCGCTACGTGTACGTGTACGAAAAACTGACTGGCCAAACTTTTGAAAGACCAGATACAACTGATATAGAAAAACGGATTGAAACTAATATGCGCCACGCATTGGAGGAAAAATGAGTAGATTACCCATAATCCTGTCACCTGTGACATTGGATTGCCCTGTCACGTGTCACCATGGCTACATGTCACACGCTACACCAATGCCACATGTCACACGCTACACGCTAATCTCCCTAGAAGAGGTTTGCTCATGAGCCTACAGCCCCTTAATCTCGACCTGCCCAGTGAAGACAATCGATTTAACTCAGTTGACCCACTCGATGGCCGTTACTACGACCCCGAAATTGCCCGTTACCTTTCGGAGCGCACACGGATTCTCACACAAGCTCATGTGGAAGCAGCTCTGGCCTACGGGCTCGCCGAGTTTGGCATATGTAGCCGCGAAGTGGCCGAGCAGATTGATACGGCGAGCCGGAAGATTCGGGTAGAAGACGTTGCCGAAGAAGAAAAAACCACACGTCACGATGTAAAAGCCATTGTAAACACTATTAAGAAAGAGCTGCCCGAAACGGCGCAGCCGTATGTGCACTTTGGCGCGACATCGTACGACATTGTCTCAACGGCCATGAGCTTGCAGCTGCGTACTGCGGTGCACGAGCTACTACTCCCCCGCCTCACGGCATTGCACAGCACGCTCGCAGAGCTGGCGGAACGCTACGCCGAAACCTTGCAGATTGGCCGAACGCATGGCCAACACGCCGTGCCGATTACTTTCGGGTATTTCCTGGCAACCTATGTGCAACGGCTGGGCGATAGCATGGCACATCTCGAAACGCTGGCCGGTGAGCTCAAGGGCAAGTTTTCCGGTGCAGTGGGTACCTACAATGCTATTTCGGTGTTTGTAGATGACCCGCTGGCATTTGAAAAAACAGTGCTTGGCTATGTGGGACTGGAACCGGCTCCGGCCGCAACGCAAATTGTACCTGCCGAGGGCTATATACGGCTATTGGACGAGCTGGCAATTACTGCGGGGGTTATGGCGAACCTTTCGCACGATATGCGTAACCTCCAGCGCAGCGAAATCGGCGAGGTGCGAGAAAAGTTTGAAGAAGGTCAAACAGGCAGCAGTACCATGGCGCACAAGCGTAACCCGTGGAATTTCGAAAACATTATTGGCATGTGGAAGCAAGTAACTGCGCAGGTGATGAACGCCAACCTGAATATATCGAGTGAACACCAACGGGACCTGACCGATTCGTCGTCAGCGCGGTTCTACACGATATCACTCGCTAGTGTCGCGGCCATGGCGTCACGGCTACAAAGCGTCATGAGCAAGATTGAGGTTGACGAAGAAGCCATGCAACGCAACCTCTACCTCACCAAAGGTGCCATTGCTGCCGAACCGCTGTATTTGCTGCTCGAAAAATACGGCCACACAACCGCGCACGAGGCTTCAAAAGCACTCGCCCACGAGGCAATGGAGCGAAACCTCTCTCTGTACGAAGTGGCATCCCAGACGGAAGGCATCGCTAGCTACTGGACTCAATTCACCGACTCAGAAAAAGAACTCATCCGCTCCCCCGAGACTAACTACACGGGCCTCGCGAGTGCTAAGGTAGGATTCATAGTCGCTTGATTACATAACCCTTGGGGTCTTTCAGAAGAGTTATAAACCTGAATCACGAAGCTTTTGTCCGTGTCATTCCGAGTACTGAATCAAGTTCAGCATAAACTCCGTCTGAGGAATCTCCTTATTTTACTTGTAGCTATATGGTGAAAAGAAGATCTTTCGACTTCTCCGCTGTGCAGCGGATTCGCTCAAAGCCTGCCCTCGACCCGATCGGGCCTGCCCTGGACCCGATCGGGGGATGACATTGTACGGTGTTATTTGGTTTCGTGATTCAGGTTTATAAGCATTACATACTGGGAGAAGAAGAAGGTAGAAAACCGAGGAGGTGGTTGATTGTGGGTTGATGGTTTGTGATTGATGGGTAAAGGCGAAGGTCTTGTTTAGGCTGGTTTTTGGCGGGGAAGGTGGCGCTGAACGCCTAATGTGCCACCTTCCCCGGCAGTCTAGGCCTGCTTAGCGCCGTCTACGCCGTTTGCGGCGACGCGCCCTCTTTTGCTCTGCCGGCATTGCCGACTTCTTCTCCTCCTGTTCCTTCGAGTGAACGTTCATCCTGAACTGGGTGTTGATTGACCTACCCAATCCCATCCTCCTCCAGTAGACTACCCTCTTCTAGGGTAGCGCTCGACGCGTTTTGCGGAGTGTTACCTTGACCGGTGGTCAGGTAGTATCATACGAGTAATAGGCATTATATGCAATGTTATTTAAAACTATTTCCAGTTGCGCAGTTGGTTGACAGCTTTTTTTTGCAGGTACGCCTCAGTAAGGTCGATGTCGAATCGATTTGCGAGCTCCATAAAATAGTTGAGCACATCAGCAAACTCGGCGTTTAGATTGGCCGTATTTTTCGGTTTCTTCTCGCCTTTTATACCGGTATGAAGACGTATTTCCTTCGCCAGCTCTCCAATCTCTTCGGAAAAAAGCAAAAAAACCGCTGTAGTATCAAGTCTACTCCAGCCATTTTTGTTGCAGATATCTTTTAAGTCAGCCTGTAACTCTTTAAGGTTCATGGGGTATCCTTATTTACGATGGCCTACCTTAATGTAGCACATCGGAAACCCTGATTGGCCACGAGAAATATCTTTGCTAAGTTTTTCGACTGGGAAACCGGCATTACTAATCTGAGCTGGCCAGTCTACTCCCGCAGCAGGAGACTTTAGTGGTGCCATTATGATTGAACCTTTTCGTGTAACTCGCTGAAACTCAGGAAGACAACCAATTAGCAACCCTATTCCACCACTATCATGATTCTTACTATAGGGAGGGTCTGTAACGATGTAGTCAACAGAATCATTCGGGACTGGTAAGGACTGTGCGTTTGCGCTAAACCTATCTACCACGATATCCATATTTGGTTTATACCACGAGGGCAAACCGTCGAATAAAACGTGAGACATCTGTGCGTTAAGTTCGGCGGCGTAGGTGTGTCCATCGTCATCAATCGGCTCGCCGCCTCTGTACGATAAATCAGTAACGATCGCACTCGATATTATTCCGCGTGCAGCTAATAGGTTTATCATTGTTCCCGCGCCTCCGAAAGGATCAAGTACACTTTTTTTCTTCAGTATAGTGCTTAATATTGGCCAAGCTTCAGCAATCTTATAATATTCAGGGGACCATGTATGTGAGATTGTATCTAGAGATATATTGCCATCTTTGTCTTCAAAGAATCGTGGGACTTCCTTCATCATTAAACCCATCCAGCAGTCGACTAACGCTTTGCGTAGGGCGTTGCGGATATCCTTTAGGCCTGCAGGGTGAAGAGTGGTCTCAAGTCGATCAAGATTGTACAGTACGCTTTGGTATTGGAAGTCAAAATGTACACGATCGTTAGCTCTGGTAGTTTTGTCAAACACGACCTTCAGGTATGCAAGTGAAGCTAGGGTATTACGTACTGCCTCGATTTCCCAGTCCGGGACGTAGTCTTCAAAATGCTTACTCTTGGGGTTACCGCTAAAATATTCTAGTATCTCGTCCATGGACATGGAGTTTGTATTAATTGATATCGCAAAATCCGGTTTTCGGTCTTCAGTTTTCGACCCCACTTGGTCTCGCATGCTATTATCGTGATTAGCCCTGGCTGAAAGTAAGGCTAGTCGAGAGACTAGCACCGAGGCCTCAGTGGTAAGTAGCCTTTCAGTCGTGACTCCTGACTCTCTCTCAAGAACTCGCTTAGTACTCGTTAGCAGATCTGAACTCAGGTTGATAGAAACAATCGGCCGATTATTCGGTAAGTGTAATGGCGCAGTAGTTGTAGCTAGCTTGCCATCAACGATGCATATTCTGTCGTCTGGCAGCTCACTATATATTGCGCGATCGATTACGTTAGGGTTGCCAACTTCACCTAATCGACCCGCAAGCTGCTCCTCATTAGCTACCCCGAGGCGCTCTCTTATCTGCTGTCCAACTTGAACTACTGCTGGGTCAGGGAAGCCTAAACGTTGTATACTCTCCCCAATTCTTTTTACTAGCGTGGTGGCTCCACACCCAGGCATATTTGCAGACACCAATAGGACGGGATTATTTCCTAGATACGAAGGGGACATTACATTGCAAGAGCTATCAAGACCATCGGCAACGTGAAAGGACATTCGCTCACTCATTTTAAAAAACCTCATGATATGTAAGACTAAATTAGACCTTATTATACAACTCAAATGTGAATATAACAAATAGATTTTTAAAAATATAATCGGTACATGTATGAAATAGAGGTCAAATTTGACGCATAAGTCTGATGACACTGAGCATCATTAAGAAGGTCCTAAACAGATCAAAGAACTAAGCTTGTTACTAGGACGTAAGTAGGCCGAGGTTATTGTTACGCGGGTGTTGAGCCGAGTTTAGTTACAATACCGGCCGGGCCGCCCAAAAAACCCGGAATCTCCTAGCTCCGACAGGCGCGTAGGGCAACGATCTTATGATTTCAGATGTTTGCCCGGGCAGAGAGACTTAAGAATCCATATCTGAACCTAGTAGTTGGTTCGTAGTTTAACTTTGTTCGGCCTGAGCTACCATGACAATTTTGCCTACGGTAGTGGGATCTTGTGCGAAGAAAGCTGGAATTATTTCATTACCATCGCAGAACTTATTAATCTTTCCCTTCATGATTAACTCGTTGCCACCCATAAACGTGGTGTTATCAATAGCATGTATTTCACCGGCTGAGCAAGCTAACTCAAAGTCGCCGACTGGTTTATTTGTTGACTTATCTTTCACCTGCAAGAAAATTCCACCAATTGATGAGCGTTCGCCAAATACACCCTCAAGGTTCGGGTTTGTATAGATTTCTACTGCTTGCGAAGTAGCCATGTCCTTAGTTGTACCCGTTTTTGGACTTGGTGACGGGTTCGTTTGGCGGTAATCACCACAACCGCCAAGCGCAAATGCAGCCGCCGCTACGCCTGCTACCACTAAACTCCGTGTACCTCGCCCCTCCCCTATAAGTGTTCCGCGTCGTGCCATAAATATTCTCCTAAAACTTACTGTGAGAAACACTGTAGTAGGAATAATTGTAAAAGTCAATAAAGTTTTTTATAAAGCAACATTAGTATAAAAAATGTGAGTCAACAAAAAGGTTTAGGACGTGCGGACAACTGGCTCTGTCTCTGTAGGGTGTGATGTTCGAGCGCGCTCAACAAGGTACGCAGACTCGGTGGGAGACGCACCTTGCTGCAGGGCGGTACGGAGTTCACGGCGTGCACCTTCGCTGAGCCCACCCCAGGCTCCCCAAAACCTTTGGCGCTTACCAGCATTGTGTTGGTCCACTGAAAGGCCGGCGGCAAGGCAGCTATCTGCTACGGGGCAGTTTGGGCAATTTTCTTGCCGTATGCTATTCCAGACTGCAGTTTCCCGTAGGGCAAACCGTGAGTCAAAACCATCGCCATAACAGTTCGTTTGCTCTGGCCAATGCTGCCCGATTCGGGTGCCCGCCCAAGATGATGGAATGTATTCTCTCCGTTCCACAGAATGGCTTGCGGGAGCTAATTTTGGCGGGCCTGAAAACACTTCGCGCATGTACCGTTCTGCGGTTGGGGAGGCGTTTGTTGTAAGGGCGCGAAATGGCTGCGCTAGCGGAAAGGCACAGCGGAGCAAACGAATAAGCCGTGGCGCCAGCTGGTGAGGATTATCGAACACAACAAGTTCTTGAGTGTCCCGGTCAATCTGCCGCACGCCGTAGGGAGTCTGTGCCGCTTGTAATAC
The DNA here is from genome assembly GCA_016700375.1 of Candidatus Saccharibacteria bacterium. NCBI lineage: Bacteria > Candidatus Saccharimonadota > Candidatus Saccharimonadota bacterium. The sequence continues at coordinate 349,265 of CP065016.1, read as the reverse complement.
TGCACCGTAGCTTGCAACACTTATGCTAGGGCGGTCTTGCTGTGAGGGTACTTTCTGGACTGACTGTATGCGCTGCCCGCTCCCAACCTGCAAACGCAGTACTTCCTGCTGTGCTTGTTTGGACGAAACAACGACCAGAGCTTGTCCCGCAACAGAGCCAAGCAGCTCACACATGTATGTGAGCGCAGCGGAACGGTTTTCGAACGTCCTATATACCTCTGGTTCGGGCGCGGAATTGCTTGGTTGGCTTAGGGGCATGCAAGAGTTGCCTTTTGCCCGGCAACGAGGTGCGTAAAATTGATGTAAAACAGCATATATCTCATGTTTGCTACATACCTGGGCAGTTGCGACTGAGCTTGTGTATGTCTTCTTGGGCAGCGAGGAAGATGTTTTTTATGGCGACACCGAGGGGAGCAAGCTGCTGCGGCAATTTTGAAGGTGCATCTGGAAAGGCCCAAAGGGTGCCGGTGCTTAGATCCACAAGTCCGCTGCCCTCCATAACGCGCGCTTGCGCCTCGCGGTGCGGTGCCATGTCTGCCAGGGCTGCACTAACAATACGGTTTAAGGACGGACAGCCAACGCACCGTGTTGGGATTTCAAAGCCGTGTTTGTAGGATATTGGGCTAGTTTGCTTCATATAGAGTAGTTTGTTTAGTTGATAAGAGAAATGTAACGAAAGGCGAGAGTGGGGAGTGTGAGAGGTTTTGGGTTGAGAGGGAGGCACGAACGACGTGAGTTTGCGAGGCTTGAGCCTGCAGGGCTGCCAAAGTGCCGGGGGCGGCGCGGGTTGCGAGAACGAATCTCGTACTTCCGCGCCGACCGGCGGGTTCATCGTCGGTTGTTCCACCAGGGGAGAACCACCCCGACCACGAACCCGACGAGCAGGAAGGTCAGAATCTGAACCTTCCACGCCCAGGCTGCGTGTGAACGAGCCGGCTCCCTTCCCTTCCATGAGTACAGGAGGAAGACCACAAAAAGCCCCACGAAGAGGCTCCATGCCGTGATGCCGCCCCAACTGAGGGTCAGGGTGGTTGGCTGGGGAACGGGGTCTGCCGTGATGAGCGAGGTCGTCATGCTGACCACCTTACCTCTCTGCGGTGCCACAGGGGCGACCGCGGTATGTCAAGCCGAATCGGACGGGAGTGTCCGTTCGGGTACTACACCTCAAGGCTCTACGAGCCTTTCGTTACCCATATAGAGTACTACTTTTTGCCCAAACGCAAATAAAGTATACGATTTTTACAACATCGGAATGCTATTTGAACCTTAGAACGAATTTGGCTCGGTTGGGGTATCTGGCTGTTGCATACCCTCGATGTACTCCCGGGTAGGGTAGAATTCCTTGTCTCCATTTCCTCCTGTCCAGTGGCCTGGTACGCCGTGCGCGGTCGTGGCCGGCGTGCCAAAAAGGATAATGCCGGAACTCTTTTCACTCGCTGGGCGAAATGGTTCCTCGCCCGGTAGCTCTGGTACTGTTTCAAATGATGCTTTTGCCATAGGGTTCTCCTGTACATTTAATTATTACATAAAATTGACACGGAAGCAATAGTCTTCAACCTGAATCACGAAACCAGAGAACACCATACAATGTCATCCCCCGATCGGGTCGAGGGCAGGCTTTGAGCGAATCCGCTGCACAGCGGAGAAGTCGAAAGATCTTCTTTTCACCATATAGCTACAAGTAAAATAAGGAGATTCCTCAGACGGAGTTTATGCTGAACTTGATTCAGTACTCGGAATGACAGGGACAAAAGCTTCGTGACTCAGGTTCTTCAGTCTGAATCATGAATCTCACTGACACCGTGAAGACGTCATCTTGTCAACCTCCCCTTTTAGCGAACACCCTGTCTCTCTTGTTGAGACTGGCAGCGTAAGCTGCCGGGCTCATCTTTAATGCGCTGTGGATACGCTTATGGTTGTAATAGTAGATGTGCAGGGCAATGGCTTCGTGGAGTGCCGCTAAGTTTTTGTATTGTGTCAGGTTGCAGACTTCGCGCTTGAAGCCACCAAACCATCGCTCCATGAAACCATTCTGCCAGGGGCTGGCTTTGGTGCTCGCACTAAGTTGGATTTCCATTTTGTTGCAGAGGTCTTGGTGCCTGTAGCTCAAGTATTCAGAACCTTGATCAGAGTGGAGGATTGCTGGCGCTGGATGCTTGCTGAGTGCATCGAGTAGTGCCTCGTGGGTCAGCTCGCTGGTATGTCGTGTACCGAGCCGCCAACCAACCACTTGCCTGGTTTTCAGGTCGAGCACCACCGCCAGATAGTGCCAGCGCTTCTCGAACCACAGGTATGTAAAGTCCTGCGCCCACGCATGAGCATTGACCATGTCGGCATAGCTTTGACCGTCCTGTGGCCGCAGCTCGTCTTTAAGACGAGCGTAGCACTGTAGAGCGTTAGGCGGTGCGCTAATCTCTGCTGCTGCAGACCAACCGCTCCGACGCTTCTTAGTTGGTGTCGGTATGATAACACCCGCAAGCGTACGGATACGTCTGGTTTTCTTTTTGTTCCAGCCAAGGTGCAGTGCTAACCGGTCGACGCCGTAGAATGGGTGGAGTTCGTGGGCTGCCTGTAGCCGCGCAATAGCCTGTCGGTCGGTTTCTGCTTGTTTCGCTGGACGAACATAGTAGCTTGTCCGGCCAAGGCCCAGGAGCTTGCTGTATTGCTTGCGCCACCCTGGGTCGACCTCGTCCAGGGCAGCTAACCTTTTGGGCGCTGACTTTCGGCGGTCAGCCTACCAAGCACTCGGTAGGCCTGCTCAAGCTCACGCTTGAGTCGATTGTTTTCGAGGATGAGGTTACGGTTGCCGTCTACAACACCAGCTCTTAGCCAACCGTAGATGGTCTTGCTACTAACCCCGTACTGGTCAGCAGCTTCACTGACCTTGAGACCACCATCTCGTATTTTGAGGATGATTTCATCTTTTATATGTTGCTCAATATGTTTGCCAACAGGCATACGAAAAACTCCCTTCAGATTAGATATATTGTACCGCCTGCTAGCTAGACGGTGTGTTCAGTATATGGGGAGGGTGACATCTTGATTTAGTGCTCGGAATGACACGGACAAAAGCTTCGTGATTCAGGTAATGTAACTTCTTTTTATACATAGAGTGTCTTGGAGCGCGGCGGGGTGTGAGGGGTTGCCTCGTACGCCCGCCGCGCTCCATGTCCTTCAACACCCTTTGCGACCCGTCAGGTCTTGACGTATCGCAAATACTTCGTCGGGAACCATGGGATCTCATCGAACCCCTGGTTTTGTCCCGCGGTCTCGACCTTGAGCGTGCACCATGGCAGCTGGATGCGGCGCAATTTGAAGGGGTAGACGGGAGTCAAGTCGGTGATTTGGTCAAAATCGACCTTTGGTTCCGACTTGCGGAGAATTCCCGACACGGCCGTGATCGACGCCTCCGTGATCACAATGGGGTTGCTCGCCCAGACGAGCAGCGAGAACACCATCTTGATGAAGGCGAACGCGATGACGACCGTCATCGCCGTGGCGGGCGACTGGAACACCGCTTGCGCGAGTCCCCACAGTCGCTCAGCGAGCCACACCAGCGCCGACCACAGCCAGCTGAGGTCCAGTGAGACCTGGGCTTGGTACCACCAGAGGACGAACGCCGCGATGAGACAGCCGATGCCGATGCTCGTCCACGCGATTGTGGTACGCTTGATGCCCCGGAGTCGTCGGTAGGCTTCGCCAACCTTTTCTACGGCTGCGAAGTAAGGCCGCAGGACGATGATCCCGAAGCCAATCATCACGAGGATCGCGATGACCCAGCCGTAGACGCCGTTGTCCTCGTTCGCGCGGACGACGACCAACGCGACGAGCGAACCGGCTGCCACGAGCAACGATGGTAACTGGGAAATCCAGTGTCGTAGCGCGCGCTGAACCACAGGGTCGTCACCTGGCTCGTCGTGCGTTGGCGTCGGTTCCGGTGCGGGTGGGAGCTCCTGGGTGGGAGCTTCCTCCTCGACCGTGCCGGCGACGGCGTGCATGACGCCGCGCTCGGCGAGTTCGACGCCCAGTCGCTCCTGGAGCGACGGCGGGAGCGGGCGGCGTGGGCGGCGTGCGAGCCATACGGCAGTGCCGATGAGCAGGGCGGCGGCCAACCAGCCCGGCGCGGCGTTGCCGCCGACCGATATCGTGACTAGGGCAAGCCCCAGCACAATGACTAGTGCGGTTGCTATGAACGCTACTGGCGCCCATTTCTGAACGTTTCGCATGGTCTCCTCCTTCGGGGGGTGTAAAAGGACATAAGCCCAGCAGACCGGGTTGGTCCGGGGCCTAATGTGTGGGTACGGGTTGCCTTGTGGGCGGCCGCGTACTACAACGCGAACCATCAGGACGGGTGTGTCCGAGATTCAGGCCTAGTTATACATGCGTATTGACAAAAACACAAAGACAAGCAATTTACTTTTTGGACATGATGAGGTAAAACGGTGGTATGAAATTGCCTAGGCGCGCTACTATTGTAGAAAAAAAACTATCCCGACCTGTACCGCTCGTCGCTGCTGCACTTGCCGCAGGAATTGCACTTACTGCGTGCAGCGCTAGTGAGGCCAGCGGAGATAACAGTGCGTCAGCCGCAGCCCAGTCTGCTGAAGCCTGTGTTGTCTTTAGTTACGATAAGCTCCGAGAAGATGTTCGTAACCCCGTGCCTCGTACCGCTCAGGCAATCCTACAGCTACTTCCGGTCGCCTATAAACTTCAGTATGGTCAGGATGTACCGGTTGAACTTACCACAGAAGTATCAGCAGGCGTAGACCCTGGCACACAGTTGCCGCGGACGGTAGATGAGCTGGGAAAGCAAATAGACGAAATGCTTCAGGCCCAACACCCTGGCCTCGGGAACGGTGGTCCTGTTGCAGATGACCGGGTGTCATTATGCTATGTTTTTGACTTAGCAAAAGAAACAGTTCAGGTTGGTCCCGGCAGCTACGTGCTACCCTTCACCTACCCAGACGGCGTGGGCCGCGAACCGGTTACACCAACACTCATTCAGGCTGGCACAACTGCTCTGCGCTAACCAAGAACCAGCGGGTACCTAGCGGCGGCTCCTAATATTGCAAAAGTACTAGTTGCGCTCTTGTCAAAATTGCTGAATAGAGTATACTTTGTGATGTTTTTACTATAAAGTCGTTTGAGAGGTTTTGCTATGGCATACGAAAACTACGGGACAGGCCACGGAGCTCCGGACTCTGCCGAACAGCTACTGCGCAAGCTTGAAGCACTTGCCGGATACCAGCCTAGTTCTAGTGAGCATGAGCCATTGCGCGGGTATGGGAACCCTAGTTTACACCACGATTCCGCTGAACCATCAGAATACGGCACGTCTTGGCCAGCCCGAAGACCGGTTGCTAGTAGGCAGGATGTCGATGGTTCAGTGCCCCCCGGGACTGACGGTACGCCAAAGCCAGCAACAACCCGTGCCATGCAGCAACGTGCCTACCAGGCTGGCTACCGGCGCCATATGGCTGAGCAAGCTGCGCGGCGCGCAAGGCGACGCACAACAGGTCTGGTCTTATCAGCGGTACTAGTGGTGGCACCAGGCGTAGCGGCTGGTTCCCGGACGGTTGTGGAGGGAGAGGCCAGTGTGCCAGCTCTTACTCGATTTGTTGACGGTGGAGTGGCCGGCTATGTCGAGCCCTTTGAAACCGCCGGTTGGCTTTTGGACAAGCTTCGCGGTAAACCACATCCCACGCTCACCGAAATAGAGCAGCAGCGCAATGCAGACCGACTGCATAAAAATAGTTCGGTAAAGAAATAGCGACCCCGGCAGATTATTTTCCGTCAAGCGTGACAAATGTATAGCCATGCGCTCGGTACCACCGGATAATTTCCGGCAGCGCAGCGAGGGTATTGCTTCTGTTCGACGAAACCTTAGTCTCAGGCTCGTGGCTGGCTTTATCTTCGTGTATGAGTATGATAGGGTTCGTTTGGTCTTTTACATTGGTTGCAGCTTTGACGATAGCGGCAGTTGCCTCAGTAGTCGTGCCCGCTGGTTGCTTCCAATCCTCGCTATCTACGGACCACATAACCGTGCGTTGCCCCACACGCTGTGCGGCTTCGATAACGTTGGTCATAAAACCGCCTGGTGGACGGAAAAAGCAAACCGGATTATTGGTAGCTTTGGTGATGAGGCTGTTTGTCCTGCTCAGTTGGTCGGCAAGAAAAGCTGGTGTCCAGCCGCCGCTAACCTCTGTAGGATAGCGGTGGTCGTAGCTGTGCCCGGCCACAAGGTGGCCAGCGAGCGCTATCTTACCAAGCTCGGCTGGGTAGCGCGCAGCGTGCTCACCCGTTACGAAAAACGTTGCCGGTACACCCTCGCGCTGTAAAATCTCGAGAACTTTCGGTGTTTGCGGGCTAGGACCGTCATCTATAGTCAGCGCAACGGTCTTTCCCTTGCCTGGTGCGGCCTTCATGGGCGTGGCAGCTGGTACCGGACAAGCTTCTGCATTTGGCGACGTACCGGCTGGCGCAGTCGGAGTGACAGTACTCGTCACGCTGGGTGCAGTGGTCTTTGTTTTGGTCGACTGTGCGCTAGAGCTTGGGCTTGCGGCCGCTGCTTTGCGTGCAGTCGTTTCCGTTGGTGTAGCGGCTGCAACGGTGCCAAAATGAGGTGAAACAAATGTTTCCCAAGCGGGAGGAATGCCAAGGGTTAAAACTACTCCAGCCACAAATGCAGGCCACCGCCGGCGAGGGAGTGTCACTACTGGCTCAAAGCCGCTCGCTGGGTAGTCCCCTGCACCGGGTTGGGTGTAGAACCGAGGAGGGGTATTGCCGTATGCATCTGGTCCATATACATCATATTCGAAGTCGCCGTAACCACCTTCATCATAATTATTGCGTGCCATATAGTTGCTCCTTAGTCTTGCCTATAGTTTAATCAGCTTAACATAATACATTTATTTGTATATTGCAAATGTGTGATGAAATAGTGTATACCTATGCATGGTGGTGACCCCTATGGTCATTTCACTGCTCTTCGCAAAAATCCTCGTCGAAAGGAAGGTGAGGGTCATGAAGATGACTCTTCAAGCACGACAGCTCATGCTCACCGCGGGTGAGCGACAGTTCGGCCACTCCCAGCGCCACGGGACGCGGCCGCTGTGGCGCCTCGTCGCAGCTCTGGCAGGGCTGTGGCTCGTGTCGAGGGCAGCCCTGCCCGTCGACCAGCGCTCGACCATCGAGGTCGTGCGCTACCTGCAGCCCGTCGGCTGGTACGTGTTGTTGGCCGCCCCGCTGATGGTGTTGGTCTTGGCCGGCCCCATCGACTGGTGGAACCGAACGGCCGCGTACGAAGGCCGGTGGGCCTTCGGATGGCGTGCCGGCAGGTTCGTGCTGGTCTGCCTCCCGGTGCTGCTGCTGGCCGCGGCGCCGGTCGTCGGGCACTTCCTGCCCCGGCTGGCAACGCTGCCGGTCGTTGGCAACGTCGCCCCCTGGGGTGATGTCCGGTTGGTGCTGAGCATGGTGTTTTGGTTGGTGGTCTACGACTTCATGCACAGCATGCTGGCGTTGGCATATACCAGCCAAGACCCGCAGTACAAGACCGAGTTGGACTGGTCGGTCAAGTGGGTTCTCCTGCTCGTCCAGGTCACATTCGCCGTCGTCGGCATACTCTTCGGCCTCCTCCGTCGGTTCGGGCGCGCGGCGCACCAGCTACAGAAGGCCAACAAGGGGCCCTCGACGGCCAGCCTGGAGGACCTCTACGAGGTCCCCAACCACGCCGACCGCGACGTCATCGCGGGCGAAGTGGTCGACGACGCCGACGACGCCGCCGACGACGTCGAGGAGCTGCTCGCAGAGATGCACCGCAAGCACGTCTACGCTGACGCCACGTAGGCGTCGACGGGTCACCACCACGCTGGGGAAGAAGGATAACACTAAAGCTGAGTACTCATACTCACTCCTTCTCCCCCAGCACGACCCAAGATAATACATCGCTGAAACCTAACTTTCAGACGCTTCACAACACGAGTTTCGCACCAGCCAGCCTGCCGTCCAGCGAAGCTGGCCGCACCGCTGGCTTCTTCGGCTCCTGCACATTTTTCCTCTCCAGTACTCACTTCACCGTACTTTAGTACGGCTCGTTCCGATGTTCGAGGAGAAAATGCACATGAGCTCAAAGTTTGAATCTCGTGTACAGTACGAAGCTCGCATGCAGCAGAATACCAGGAGTTATATCATGTCAGAACAGTTCGAATCACCGCTTATATCTCGCCGAAGCTTTATGCTTGCTAGTACGGGCCTTGTCGCTGCTGGCGTTTTGGCGGCCTGCACCCCGGGTGGGTCAGCTCACAGTGAAGAACGGTCTACTACCGGTACGACGACAGAATCACCCATTTTTACCACCACGCAGCCCCTACTTATGGGGCCGGACTTTTCTCGCTATGATGCGCTAGAAGCAAGGCCAGACGCAGCCAACAATCTTGCAAGTGGGCTGCTAGATGCGAAAAAAATGGCTAAAGCTGGCCTGGCCTTTTGTGCCGTCCGCGCAACGGTGGGTATGCCAAAATCTAGCACGCAAGGAGCTACAGTACGTGAGCCCAATTATGACACTATGCGGCGCCGGTTGGCAGACGCGGGGCTCGTTACCATTGCCTATCACGCTCTGACCGACTCAGACCCGGTAAAACAGGCAGACTATTTTACAGAAGCTACAAACGGCGCTACTGGAATTGTCCCGGCGGTGAACTTTGAGCAATATCAAATACGCGGTGAATATCATGATTTGACGCGTGATATGCTACAGGCTTTTACTGAGAGACTTCTTACGAATCTAGCAGACCCTAAACGCCAGCTGGTTGCCTACATTCCACCTTGGATGTGGGGTTCGCGTGACAGAATGCAGGCGGCCAATACACATAAGGCCATGAGCGCTCAAGAAAGCGTCATGAATAACCCACCGCATGTGCCTGGAACGGTGCTGTGGTGGGGCAGGCAGTGGCGGGCTAGCGAAGTCGCAGGCGGAAACCTCCTCATGAGCCCAGAGGAAATTGCCCATGCGGTACGGGCAGAAGACCAGTCAGGGCTTTGGCAGCGTGAGCGACTTGGAACGTATACAGCCCCAGGCTTTCGACAGCTACTTGTGAGTTATAGAATCAAGAAAAGCGATGGTACGTTTATGAATTCGGGCGCGAAACATCAGCAATTCGATGGTTCATTAGCAGGCTCCCGGCTACGATCATTAGACTGGAATATTTGCTATATGCCACACAATGAGCTGCTCGGGCTGGCAGGATTGCCAGCTGGTTCTGTGCCGGTACCTAAGGCCAGCATAGAATAAGCATAAGCAGATTGAGTACATTACATCATTTATACAAAAAGTAAAAAATGTGTTGACATACGATACTGAGAATGTATACTCAAAACCATACTTGCGTGAGGTATAAGGAACGCAAGAGCTGTATGACCAGCAGACACGAAGGGGTGGTTCCCGTCCGCTGGCCATGCAACTTCTTGGGCTACGTGCTCATGAAATGGTGCATGGACGACATCCGAGCTGACGTGTCGACATTGTCCACGTGCTTGGTTGCCGCAACAGAGGGATCCGGTGCCCTATTGGACGCCGGCGTAACAAGTATAACCAAAGAGGTAATGCACCATGAGTCTCTCGGCTCCAACACCTGAAACGCAATCGCAACCGAATGACGGTATGCCAGACTGCACGCAAGACAGTGCACAAATAACAGGTATGAACCGACTCCGGTCTGACGCTGGTGTGTTTATGCCCGGTATGCTATTTGGCAACGTAGCGAGGCACCCGCTACGCGCCGGTGCTTTCTTGGTCTTGGCAGGTGCCGCACTGCACGGTGCCTTCCAGGGATTCTCGAACCTGATAGAAGATACAATGGCCCAGGTCGGCGTACATACATCGGTAGAGGTGAAACACGGCAAGGTCACCGATACCTTTGCTCTTGACCGAACCTGTATAGGGGGGTATCGCTCAGACGTGGCAACGAAAAGCCAGGTTGATGTCGATTTACCAGTTGTGATGGGGCCGTTAGACCCGACTATTGTCACGACATACACTGGGAATATGACGAATATTATTTGCCCGCAGTCAAAAACGCTCGAACGTATCATAGATAATGACGCAAAAAAAGGTACACCGCGGGTTACGCTAACGGCCGATGGCTCTACCTGGGAAACATTCGTATATCCGACAAACCCTATCGACCCAAAGGCCTATGGCCAAGTGATGAATATTGGCGGCACGGCGGCATCGCAGATTGACGAGCAACTCAAGACGGTGCTATTTACCCTTGGGCTCAATAATGACCCCAGCGCCTCTGGTGCTGACATTTTGCGCACCTACGGGCGCGATGTGGCTCGCTGGGCTGCGGCAGACTATGTTACAAAGGCCTGCGCGAACCCAGCCTGGATAACGCTGAAGGAACAGGTTGCGACAAGTCTTAAAGACAAAGTTGTGAAAGAATACAACCAATACAATCCAGGTAATCCAATAACGCCAGCCGATGTTGCCGTAACGCTCCCCGACAGCATTACGCTCGACAATCAGTATGCAGACGCCAAGAAAGAGGTTTTAGAAAAAAATACTTCAGACCAGTCATTAAAGCTCACTTTCGAGCTCCAGGGTCCTGCTCCGGTTTGTAAGCCTTTGTCGCCTGAGCAGGTAAATAAAGGCTTGGAGGGGGCGACGAAACTATGAGTAAGCGACATGATGTTGGGGCCGGTCAGCGCGTGATTCGGGTTGTGAATACTCGAACGGGTCTTCAAGAACTGGTTATCGTAGACCCAAATGCTCCTGCAAATTTGCCGCAAACTCGCGCAGTCGCTCCGTACCGGCAAGATTTTGCCCCACATGACCGCATTCCTTACCCGCAGTATTCGCAAATGGGCGCTGAACGACGGGGTCCTAGCCCCCAGGGGAGGAAAAGCGGATTAGCGGGGAGGGTTGTTAGCCTCGTGCTATTTGCAGCGGCCGTTCCAGCAGTACACTACGGTGCTGAAGTGGGCGCGTACAAGTCTGGTGCGGCAGGTATATGCTGGGCAAAACAGAATCCCGTTGCCAATGTCGCAATCAATACCCTTATGCCCAAGAGTGATGTGCTATGCACGCCGCCAGCAGAACCCACCCGGGGAATCTCGTCCATCTCGTCTATTGTTGTCCCTAGCGTGGTTGCGGTCGAGTCTCGTGAAGTCGCTATACCGCTCCAAGTGAACGAAAGTGAGGTGTGGTAATGCCCCCACTGCCATGGCGACGGTCTGCTTCTGGGCCGGCTGCTGAAATACCGCCAGCGGCGGACCAACCGCCAGTCCGGCCCGCGCCGGAACCATACGTTGTGCTACCGCACAGTGCCCCGATTGGTTTATCAACCGACCGTCAGGCCGCACGCACTCGTCACGAAGCCCTTGGTTCCCCTCATGCCGGCACGGTGGCGCGACGACAAACCATACCAGGCACAGATGATACTCACCCATCCGAATACTATGAGGGTACGGGGTCCTCGCCGCTAATGGGTATAGACGTAGAGGGGGCAGCACTTGTGCTTGCGCAAGGTATGTTTGGTGCTGCGTTAGAGAGTCGCCGCCGCGGCACGCCCTTAAGGTACGGTAATAATTCTGCGCCCGTAGCGCCATCTGGCCCGACCACCGTTCGTCATATAGGTGAATTACCCTCCCATTTGGTACCACTGGAGCGGCCAAGAACCTCGCACAAAAAACGTGTTGCCGTTGTGGCTGCACTTGCGGTTGGTCTATCTGGCGCTGGGGTGGTATTTCGCGACAAGCTAATGAGCTTCCTGCCCGGCCGCTCAGGTATATCGGCAGAGAGTCTTGTTATTGCCGACGGTGCTGCAATTGTGAATGGTAAGACAGGGCCGCTCAAGGATGCCACAATCGCTACCTTTAAAGCAGAAACAACCGCTAAAACATCTTGGAATTTTACCTCTCCTGCTGACCCGACCAAATTTAATGGTTTCACCGATTTGCCGGCGGAAAATATGTTCCGTACTACCGCACCCTGGACGGGCCTGATTGTTTTGAATGCGCCGTACGACGTCGACCCGGCCAAATCGGCGGTGGCTATAGACAAAGCAAAGAAAATCGCAACTGTTGACCTCAGTAAAGTCTCTGTGACTATCAAACCAAACCCGTCCGAAGCTGCAACCAAAACTGATGTGCCGCCGTTTTTTGACCGTATTGACTGCAAAAAAGACCAGCCAAGTAACCCGTATGAGACGTGTATCGCTAATGTTGCGAAGCTGTTTACCGAGCCAACTGCCCCACTTAAAGAAGTCATACCGCCCAATCTCTATCCAGCCACTTCAACCCAAGAGATGGCCGTTCAGGCAGTAATTACTCACATCAAAAAGAAATACGAAGAAAACCAGGTCAATATGATACAAGAGGTTATTGCGGCAGGTATGCAAAGTATCTACAGTGGTCAGCATAAAGTAACACTTATCGACATGGTTAAGGAAGGTATGAAAAAGGCCTATGGTCTGAATGACCCAAATACCATCCTCCAGGTCATATTTAAGGGTGATGACACCATCTCCGCCCAAGGAGAGGCTGTTGTTAAGGCGTATCTTGCGGCCGCGAAAGTCAGTACGAGCACCGTGCAGCTCGTCACGAAAGCCACCAAGCCCGACCAACCCGACCCAGTAACAACCCTAATACCGGATAAATCATAAAGGAGTACCAGCCGACATGGGAATAATGGATACACTGAGACAAAGGATTCAACCTGAGAGTGATAAAAGCTTGGCGCTTGTACATGCAGATGCTCAGTTTGCGGTAGCACCAGTGGGCAGTCTGGCGGTTGGCGAAGAATTGGTGGACGTAGCACCAGTAAATCTGCCCCAAATTGTGAGGGGTCTATCGACCAGTTTTTATGAACAAGAACAGTACCCGGTGAAAAATCCTTTTGAGCGGGTTGAGCTTCAAGTGGGGGCACTTTCATTTGTGGTCGGGGCTGTGCGAAACGCAGCAGATATTCGTAGTCAATATTTTCGCACGGAGTTATTTGCCCGCGATAGAAAGCTCCCTGGCCAGCCAACTGCAGAAGACGCACGATTACCCGAAGATGGCATCGTGACGAGGGGGGATGAGCTGTTAATAGCCCTGGGACGTTACGGTTCGCATAACAGGAGTCAAGAAGAACTATTTCGTGGTTTTCACAAGGGTTATGAAGCTGCCGTCAAGACAGAGGACTCTCACTCAAAGTTAGCACTTCAGGACATGCAGTCAATTGTTCGCCAGCGAACTCATCTTGTGCAAAATCCACCCAAAGGACGTATCCTGGGTGATTTTGAAAAAGAGATGAAAGAATATGATGTTGACCAAACAGTTGAAAGTTTACTAAATCGTTTACATGTGGCTATCCCGAACGCCCAGAATGATGCGGCGAAGCAGCGGGAAGCAATGCGAAAAATTATTGCTGCTACTGAAGGGTTGTCCGATGAACTTGCGACGGTAGTCCTTATGAGAGTCATGGATTTTGTAAGACAGTATACATCTATTGTCGCAACAACACGGCTTGTCGCGGGAGGTTTGCGCGATAGGGCGCAGGTGGTACTAGATGCTCCCAGCGGACTATTTCCGCATTCCCCTGATCCTCAGCCGAGCACAATATCGGGTGCAGTTGTTGGGAAACCCAGAGAGGTTCCGTCTATCTTAAATATCGTTAAAGACCAAGGGTAAATAATATACGGTAATAGGAGCCAGTCATGTTTAGAAGAAGTAGAAACGCAGCACCGGAAGCTATGCCACCAGTCGAAACCGAAACACCAGCCGGCGCGCAGCAGGATTTTGCACCTGACGCTGTTCGGACACTCAGGCAGAATGCTGCCGGGCTGTTACATGATATGTATCAGACAGTAGTACCGCTTGAGGCGCTTCCGGTGTTTGCGAGCCGAGCAAAAGGTTCAGTATTAGTGCGGATTGCCGATGATAATGACCCAGAAATGGCCAAGAATCCTTACGTTTCAGGGCTTCGACGCGATTTTGATGAACTATACAAACGGGGCGCGTTTACCGGTTCGCTACAAGCAGGGTTGCCTGTGTCGGAAGCACGGGTTTTGGCTTTAAACGACATTGACAGAGTAGCACATCGAGAAGCTTTACTTGAGCGTCTGAAACATGAACTACGTAAACCGGAAAAGGATTTTAATGAAAAAATATTTATTGAAGCCGTTCGGCACCTCCCGGAGCACAAAAAATTGCCGCCGAGCGAGGCCGCAAAGAAGGCCGAAGCACTCGCAGGAAATTTTGCGAATAGTGTTATAGTTGGCGAGCGGGCAAAAATGCGCGGCTATGATGAGGTCAGCCGGTTCGTTGGGCTGCCGCAGGCGCTTGATGCACGTATGGTGACACTACTTAGCCGATGCCTGGCACAGCTAGCGAGTAATCCAAAGAAGCCAGTAAGCCCCGACCCCATAGATGTGACACATCTCATGCAGACAACCCTTGCTATCAGTCAAGAAATCGTAGCTCACAACCGTCAGAATCCACACAACCAAAAAGGGTTCGAAAGTGTGAGTGCTACGGTAAATCATTTGGTAGCGGCAGCCGAAAGAATGCTGAATGCTCCTAGCTTCCCTGCGAACTATCGGCACTCTGCAGCCCAGGTGCTCCAGGCCTGTGGGCGCACCTATGTTGAGCCACAAAAGGATGGTTCACGGCGGTCGGATTCTCCTGCGCAAACACCCGAGTCTGCGCCCAAAAAATCACCGATTGTTGATGTCCGTATGCCTGGTGCCGAGAAAAAACAGCCCAAGATTACCGACCCAACGTATATCCCCGGTCAAGAGTCGGGCGGCAGGGTCACAACGGTAGATGTTGGGGAATGGCTTCGAACACATAAAGGTCCCGTCCGGACCGCTGCAACCGCCGCTGTGGCGGGCGCAATAATCGTTACGAATGCATCTGGCGCTGCTGCCATGCCCAGCTCACCACGGCCTGTCGCAGAGTCTAGTCGCACGACCGCGCAGCCAGCTGACGTTCAGGCTGGTTTCGGCGGCATAATCGTCGTTTCAACCGGACTCGGCGGATCGGTCAGTGGCGCACAAGCTGCCCCTGCTGCCCCACCCGCTGCCTCCGAGGTTAGGTTTTCAACTGCTGCGCCTAGAGTTTTTAGCAGTGGCGAGGCGCTTGGTGCGGTGGCCGTTGGCCCGACACTTGATGGGCAAGCGCCCTCACAACCGGAAGTCGGTTCTGGCCAATCGATTGTGACCCCAAAAAAAGTTACGCTTCCTCCCGCCCAAGAGACTATCTTAAAAGATGCAGTTAAGCATGCTGAAGTTCTTACGAAGAGTACCCTGGAACTCGCGGATAGTCTGCTCCGTGGGTTCCAGGGAGTGACCGGTGCTACCCTGAAAGATCCTAACCGCGTTACGAATATGTTCTTAGGGGTTGCCGATACCGTGAGCAAGAAAGACGGTGATTTTACGACGACAGCCAAAAATTACATTGCACACGCAGTTGTTGCCTCGCAGCTTCCAGATGTTTTTGATAACTCGCAAACCAAAGAAGTCTATAATATTTTGCTCTCAAGCCTCCCCGAAGGTATTGCCCCGGCAGACAAGAAGTATATTTTGCAGTTTGTAGAGGATGGCATGGAAAAATTCCTCAAAACAGAACAATTTAGCGCTGGAAAAAATCTCTATAGCGAAGAACAGTTACAGAAACTAGCGAAACTAGTTGCGCTTTCTGATGTACATAACTTAAACGCGCAAGAACTCGCCGATATTATTGCACAAGCAAAAGCAGCCGAGGCCGCCCAGCAACCAGTCGCCCCAGTGCCTGTACAAACAGAAACTCCAAATGCTCCGGAACAGCCCGCTCCAGGGGAACAAAAGCCTGTAAGTCCTGGTGCAGAAAAACCTATAGACCCAGAAGCGCAATTGGCAGCGTTAAAAAATGCCTTGGCTGAATTTAAAGTACCACAAGAATATATTGACTTATTCATTGCATCAGCTAATAAATATGGCATCCCTGTGTCTATTACTGTTTCGGATGCTCAAGCAGAATCGAACTTTAAAAAGGACGCTGTCGGTCCGATGACAAAATCCGGCGAAGCTAAAGGGATTGCTCAGTTTATAGATGCAACCTGGGGGCAAATAGTTAAAGACCTAAACTTCCCGTCAGACGCAAGCCCATTTGATGTCAAGTATGCAATTCCTGCTCAGGCATATTATCTTTCCCAGCAGTTCAAGAACGCGCAGAGTGCGTTGGCTGCCGGTAAGGTACAGGGGGATCCATATGAACTCATGCTTGCAGGCTATAATGCCGGGTTCGGAAATGTATTGAAGTACAAAGGCATACCGCCATTTGAAGAAACCCAGAAGTATGTCAGGAAAATCATGGCAAACAAAGCAAAAATTGAGGCTATGGTTGCGGGTCAGGCAGTAGTACAGCCAAAGGCTGAAAAGCCAGCGGCGCCGGAAGGAGCTGAAGGCGAATGGCACGGAACAATCGTGCCAGTATATGAGAACGGCAAAGTAGTAGGCATGAAAAAAGGCAGCGAAACCGTACCAGACAAGTGGAAGGGTCATACCTACTTAAACCAGCATGATGAACGGTGGGCCGAAAGTGCATATCAACGCCCTGACCAAAGTGGCAGAACAATAACATCGAGCGGCTGCGGCCCTACCAGCCAAGCTATGGTCTATTCTAACCTTTTGGGGCGGTTTATTAGCCCTGTTGAGGTTGGCGAATTAAACGTAAAGAAAGGTTTTCGAGCCGACGAAGGAACGTCACACGGCGCATTTGCAGCTATCGCGGAACACTTTGGTCTAAAAGCAAAAAACATTAATCCCGATTCTCTTGAAGAGATTAAAAAGGTTACTGACGCTGGGGGCTATGTCATTACCAATGGAACCGATACAGATCCCGCGACACCTGGTACAAAAGGTGGCCACATCTTTGTCATTCGAGGAGTTACCGCCGAAGGAAAGATACTTGTCTTAGATCCTAATAGTTTTGCAAAAACCATGGTAGCCTATGATCCACAGAGCGATATTTTTGATGCAAACAGCGTTGCTGTCGCAATATTTAAGTAGGATATAAAGTAATAAAAGTGTTTGTAGCATGAAAACAAACCATAATGTGATTATTGGAGCAGGGTTGGTCACTGCAGTCTTATTGGGTGGATGTTCGTCGGATGAATCGGCAAGACCAGCAAGACCTGCCTCTGTGTTAACAGCAGAGGCAGACGCCTTCGCCACGGTTGGTCCGTCACCGAATGCTATAGGTGCTACGCCGTCGCCCAATGACCTATCTGATACATGCCGAACTCTTGTGGCCACAGGACACACGCGTACCCCTGTCGAAAAACCGATGGACCTCGGGCAAATAGCAACTCGAGAGGGATTGCCCGAGGAAGATATTCGCCGGTTTAATCAATCTGTTCTAGGTGAAGCAGTTTTGGGCGCCGTTCTGCAGACAGGCGGTGGTTGCATAGGGTTGCCAAAAAGTCGTATAAATACCCTTACAGATTTGCAAATAGCTAGAATGAATAATGTGTCGTGGCGGGCTGGTTGCTTGGCTACGCCAGCTGAACTCAGGCGAGTGTATGTTCCGTATGTTGCCTTTGATGGCAGTAGTCGCACGGGTGAGATTGATGTGCATAAATCGGTCGCTAATGATATTGCCGAAATCTTTGAGAAAATGTATTCGTTAGGGTTTCCGCTCGACACCGTTAAGCCGCTTGAAAAGCTTGCACCAAAAACTTTGGCAACACCCAATCTATTTGAGGCACAAAAAATCGACGCATATTCTATGAAAGCGAATAACACGTCTGGGTTCAATTGCCGGAATGTTCCCGATAAAACACCGCCGACCGTATCTAGCCACGGATATGGACTCGCGGTAGATATTAACCCCTTGCAGAATCCATTTCTAAGCTTGAACGGAACAAAAGTATCGCCATTAGCAGGAACAGATTATCTCAATAGGGATCAATTAAGTCCTGGAATGCTCGGCAGAGATACCGCGCTGGGTGCTCAGGTAATTCAACTGTTCACTGAACGGGGCTGGACTTGGGGTGGCGATTTTAACGGCTTGAACAAAGACTGGCAGCATTTTTCTAAAAAAAAGTAAACAGGTCCTGTTGTGGCGGCTATGTAATTTCGTTGTTTGAAGAAACAAGCAGGTAAGTTGTGGCGAGCAGGGTTATGGCTCCTAGGGCTTGGGTGAGGGTCAGGCCTTGGCTCAGGAAGAGCCAGCCGATGATGACGGCACTGAGGGGCCAGGCGAGTTCTAGGATTGCGGCGCGGCTCGCAGCTACTCGTTGTAGCCCATAATAATAGATGAGTAGTGCAACCTGGCCAGTGCTAAACGTAATAGCAAGTAGGTAGAAAAACTGTGTTTGTGTGAGCGCAGAAATCGCGCTAGCCGAGCCGCTGCCAATGACGAAAAACAGTGATAGTACGGCCGTAAGTCCAAACCGTGCTGCCGTGACATGCGGATAGGATGTGCCCTTCAGCGCGTACTTTGAAAACGCCGTACCGATACCCCAACTTGCGGCAGCACCAGCGGCGTACAGCGCAGCAATAAGTGTCCCCTTGCCCGTATCGAGGTTTACGCGCATGTCTGGGAAGCTCACCAGGTAGGCGCCTGCGAGGGCAATGACCGAAAGCAAAATAAACTGTTTACTCAGTTTTTCACGCAGCAGCACGGCGGCGGTGGCTATGGCAAAGATGGGGTTGAGTTGCTGCAGAAGTACTACAACCGAAAAGTTGATGAAGTTAATTTGCCCAAGTGCTGCTGTGTAGAGTATGGTTCCGAGGGCGCCGGATAGTAGCGCCACAAGACCCATCGCCCACCACTGTTTACGGGTGAGTTCGCCAAACTTTTCGCGTGTTTTTAGAAGAAACGGTACCAGAAAAACCAGCCCAAGCAAGTGCTCCCAGAACACGATGACGCTTGGTGGCAGCGAGTATAGGTGGCGACGCAGGAGGCCATCTATACTCCATAGCAATGCGGCGATAATAACAGCCAAAGCTCCCGCCTGGGCAATCTTCTTCATACTAGTTCCCTTTCTGCCTCCTTGGGAAGCATCCGTCGTTTGACGGATTCCGACTGTACGGCCGGTGAACGAATTGCACGTTCTCATTCCGTCAGCTGACGGATCGACGACTTATGACCCCAAACGGTCAATCACGTCCGATTGGCGAATTTCACGCCACCCTGGTTAGATTTATACCATCTCAAGCATAGCATATGTCTGACGCTATCTGGGTTATATAAATATCTCGCTGTCTGGTCAAGAGAAAGGTTTTCCGCTAGACTGATAGCAGCAAATGGAGGGCTCGGACGTGAATTTTCAGGAGCGATTAGGACAGGCTACGGCAAACGGTTCTCTAGTATGTATTGGGCTTGATAGTGAGGTTACGAAGCTGCCTGCTGGTCTTGACCAGCTGGCGTTCAATAAGGCCATAGTCGATGCCACGCATGACCTGGTGTGCGCCTACAAACCAAACACGGCGTTTTATGAAGCGCGGGGTGCCGAAGGCATTCAGGTACTGAAAGACACGTGCGGCTACATTCGTTCGGTGGCGCCCAATGTGCTTATCATACTCGACGCCAAGCGGGCCGACATAGGCAATACCAACGCCGGGTATGTGCAGTTTGCCTACGAATATTTGGGGGCAGATGCGATTACCCTGCACCCGTATCTTGGGGGTGAAGCACTCGAGCCGTTTCTGGCGCGTGGTCATAAGGGTGCAATTATTCTTTGCCGCACTTCAAATCCCGGCTCGGGTGAGTTCCAGGACCGGCTAATCGATGGTCACAAGCTGTACGAGCACGTTGCGAAGATGGTGGCAAACGACTGGAATGGGCAGCAAAATTGCATGCTGGTGGTCGGTGCAACCTACCCCGAAGAAGCTGCGCGCGTTCGTGCGATTGTGGGCGATGATGTTTGGTTCTTGGTGCCGGGTGTGGGCGCGCAGGGCGGCAGCGTGGAAGCTACCATGGCGGCCGCGCAGAATAGCCACGGCGACGGGCTCATTATTTCCAGCTCGCGCGAGATACTATTTGTATCCTCCGGCAGCGACTTTGCCGAGGCCGCCCGCAGCAAAGCAGATGCACTCCGAAGTGAAATTAACTCCTACAGAAAGGGCAAATGAAGTGAAGCCAGAAGATATTTTGAAGCAAATGGGCTGTATTTACACGGGTCATTTCGTAGGTGTGAGTACGAAACACCTAGCCGGTTACTGCAACATAGACCCACTTATGCCCCATGTGCGCGAGGTGGGCGAACTAATGAAGGTGCTGGTGAGCCATTTTTCGGATGAAAACGTGGAGGTTGTTGCATCGCCCGCTGTGGGCGCAATTCCATTTGCGCACTGGGGAGCACAACATCTTATGGAAGGCACCACAAAAGACATATTAGGTGTGTGGGCAGATAAAGTTTCGGGTGCGTCTCAACGAGAATTTGTATTCGAACGTGAAGGTTTCGCCAAAGCGGTCGCAAGCAAACGTGTACTCATACTGGAGGACATGGTAAACCAAATGGCTTCTGTTAAGGCTATGATAAAAACGGTACGTGAAGCTGGTGGCATAGTTGTGGGGGTTGGTTGTGTTGCAGCGAATAAAGGGGCGACAGCAGATGAACTGGATGTGCCAAAGTTTGTGAAACTGACCAGTGTTGAATACGAAGTTTGGACGGCGGAAGAATGCGCTGCAAATGGGCTGTGCGCAAAAAGCGAGCCGATAGTGACCGATATAGGTCATGGCGATGATTTTCAGGCTGACCACCCCGATTATGCCGGCGGGTATGTAAAATTATTGAGCGTAGAGTAATGCTATACGACCCAACCAAAACATATGCAGAGAACGTAGCGGAGGGGCCCTTTGATGTTGATGCCAAAGATTACCGCGACTCAAGTGTTGAACCGGCCTATACGTTTCTCGGCTTTCCTATAAACTTCCCATTTGGCATAGCGGCTGGTTCCCTGCCGACCTCTCGGCATACAAGCGCGGCTTTTCGCCTGGGCTACGATGTAGTGGTGTATAAAACCCAGCGAGCACACGAGTTTCCGTGCAATCCTTTCCCGAACGTTCTACCGATTGCGGTAGATGGTGATTTGACGCTCGAAAAGCTCAAACAACCGCTGGTCGTGCTTCCCGACTATCCGCCCACCCCGACTGCCTTAAACATCACTAACTCATTTGGCGTGCCGTCGCCAGACCCGAGCGTCTGGACAGCAGACCTGCCTGCTGCGCTCGCGGGTGTGGGCGACGGGCAGCTGCTCATAATGAGCGTGGTGGGGACAATCCGTGAGGGCTATGGGGCAAATGAATATTATGATGACTTTGCCACGGCCGCAGGCCTCGCCAAACAAGCGGGTGCAAAAGTGGTCGAAATAAACCTATCGTGTCCGAATGTCGCAAGCGAGGGTGTTATCTGCTACAGCCACGATGCGGTCGTTGAAATATGTAAGCGTACCAAAGCAGTGTTGGGTGATACTCCGCTCGTCATAAAAATTGGCTATTTCACCCGGGATCAGCAAATTACCCTTGAGGAAATCATCCGGGATGTCAATGAGTATGTCGCTGCCATTAGTGCTATCAACACGTTACAAGGAACCATTGTGGATGAAAACGGCGAGCAAGCGTTACCTGGGCCGGGTCGGCTACGAAGCGGCGTGTGCGGTGCGGGCATACGTTGGGCGGGGCTGGATATGGTACGACGGCTGGATGCGCTCCGCAAAAAAGAAGGCTACGGCTACGAAATTATTGGTGTGGGCGGCGTCATGACGCCGGCTGACTTTGCCGAGTATCGTGCAGCCGGTGCAGACGTAGTGCAGGCCGTGACCGCTCCTATGTGGAACGAACACCTCTCGCAGGACGTCAAGACCGTATACTCCACCCCGTCATCCTGAACTTGTTTCAGGATCCATGCGCTTTCTCAGGCGTTAGCGTATTTACCGAACTTCACAGTATCACTAAACCTTGCTTCACATGGCAGTTCTCGGACTTCCAGCCGACCAAGGCCTTTTGCTGTCAAAAGGCCTTGGAACCAAAACCAGGCCAGAGCTCCAGCGTCTTGGCAGACATGTTTTTCGTTTCTACAACCAACTCGACAACTCCTCTCAGTTAGTATGCCACCGGCATACTAACTGTTCGTCAAACAAGTCTCGTTGCCTGTCGGAAGTTGTAGAAGCCGACAACAGTCTGGCCAGGTGCTTCCGCATGGCCACCACTAGTTACATCGCTTGCGCGATGATGGTATGTAGCGGCCTTACGGCCGCATTCGTTTGTCGTTAACCTGTGTTTCGCAATTCGTTGTAAGTTGTTTGTTGATAACTCGGTAGTTGATTGCTGAACGTTGAGTCTTATCTCATTCGCTGGAGCCGTTCAACCCGGGCGGCAGTACTTGGGTGGGTGGAAAACAGGCTGGACAGTCCCTGCATACTAAACATGTTGGTAAACATGAGGTGTGCGGTCGCTTGGTCGTTCGGGCGTGGCTGTAAGCCTGCCATGTTTGGCTTGAAATCTTCGAGCTTCTTTAGGGCGCTGGCAAGGTCGCCGCCCTGGCCTATCAAGTGTGCGCCGTGCTCATCAGCACCAAACTCGCGGCTACGTGACACGGCCATTTGTATGAGCATGGCGGCAAACGGCGCAAGAATAAGCATAGCTATGCCGCCAACCCAGTTGTTGCCTTCTTCGTCATTTCCGCCAAAAAGAGAACCGCCCCAAAACGCCATTTCCGCCAAGATGGATATGGCGCCGCCAACGGCTGCGGCTATGGTAGAAACCAGCATATCGTAGTTCTTAACGTGGCCGAGTTCGTGGGCAATAACGGCGCGAAGCTCACGTTCGTTCAGGATTTCGGTAATCCCCCTGTTTACCGCTACAACGGCATGTTTGGGGCTGCGACCAGTGGCAAAGGCGTTTGGAATGGGTGAATCTACGAAGTAAAGTTTTGGCATGGGCAGGCCATCTTTTTTAGCCAGTTCTCGTACGGCTTTTTCTATGTGCGGGTACGCTTTGACGTCAAGCGGCACGGCGCGCTGCATTTTTAGGACCATGCTGCCGCTAAACCAGTACATGCCAAAGTTCATGATGGTAGCGAGCAGCAACGCAATAATTGCCCCGCTCCGCCCGCCGAGCATGTAACCCACGGCAAGAAACAGACCTGTCAGGGCGCCCAGTAGCAGTGTTGTTTTTGCAAAACTTTTCATCAATCCTCCTTAGTCGTGCCGTGCTGTTGCCACGGTACCAACCTATAGTATAGCGAATGGGAGTGAATAAACTGTGGTCTAGACCACAATCTGGCACGCATTTCGCACCAGCCAGCCAGCCAACCAGCAAAGCTGCTTGCACCGCTGGCTTCTTTGACTCCTGCACATTTTTCCTTTCCAGTACTCACTCGCCGTACCTCAGTACGGCTCCTTCCGTGCTTCAAGGAGAAAATGCACATGAGCTCAAAGTGCGAAATGCGTGTCTGGGCTCGAACTGTTTGATACATTACAGTTTTTTTTGCTCAATTCGGTATACTTAAAAAGGCAAAAGAAATAGTGAGTGCAGCAAAAATCATTATAGGTATTACTAGAACACCGTCTCTGTTTGTGTCGTAAATCTGACGCTGCGCTTGCAGCGATACCGTGACAGTGCCACAGGACATGATTTAATAAGTTAGAATGGAGATGTAAGGTATGTTTAAAAGGGACACAACAGACGGTAGTCGCGTATGAGTGTGAGCTCTACTCGTAAACCGGCTATAGTCGTTCAGAGCCTGCGTAAGTCGTATGGTAGCAACGAAGTCCTGCGCGGCGTTAGTTTCGTGGTCGAACGCGGGACCATGCTCGCACTGCTTGGCCCGAATGGCGCGGGCAAGACGACAACGGTTCGTATTTTGAGTACGCTGTTACTGCCTGATAGCGGGTCGGTAACAGTGGAAGGACACGATGTGCGCGACGATGCCGAAGCGGTCCGCTCTGTTATTGGGCTGACTGGCCAGTCAGCCGCAGTAGACGAACTGCTGACCGGTCGTGAAAACTTGGTTATGATGGGCCAGCTGTACCGCCTGACGACCCCAAGTGCCAAGGCTCGGGCCCAAGAACTCCTGGAGGAGTTTGACCTGGTGGACGCAGCAGACCGCCCTAGCAAAACGTACTCGGGCGGTATGCGCCGCCGGCTTGACTTGGCCGTGAGTCTGATTGCGACGCCCCCCGTCATCTTTTTGGACGAACCAACAACCGGGCTTGACCCTCGCTCGCGACTGGTCATGTGGGATATTATTAAACGTCTTATGAGCCAGGGTACGACTATCTTGCTCACGACGCAGTATCTTGAGGAGGCTGACCAACTGGCTGACCAGATTGTACTCATAGACGGTGGCAAGGTGGTGGCCGAAGGGACAGCGGCGGAGTTAAAGAGTAAGGTTGGTAAAGACCGGCTGGTACTGACGTTTGCGCAAAACAAACAGGTGCAGGACGCGGCCCGTGTGCTTGAAACGCATGGTGGTGTTGCTCACCCCGAAACACTGCAGGTAGCCTTGCCTATCGAGCACCCCACTGAGGTCAAAACTGTTCTCGAGCTCCTTCAGCGGCACAAGATTACGGTAGCTTCGCTTGATATTCATAAGCCGACGCTGGATGACGTTTTTTTGGCGGTTACCAAAAAACCAACGGGGGCCGGAAAGGAAGATGTGTAAGTATGGCGGTTGAACTTGTCTTTACCTCAAAATCAAAAATAGGTTCTATGGTAAGCGATTCGCTCATTATGATACGGCGCAGTAGCCGTCACATACTGCGCAATACCGACCAGCTGCTGGGCGCGTTTTTTCAGCCAATTATGTTTCTGGTGCTGTTTGCATCGGTGTTTGGTGGCTCTATAGAAAAGGCCTTGCCGAGCGGTGTGAGCTACATAAACTTTCTCATGGCGGGCATTGTTGTGCAGACGGTGGCGTTTGGCTCGACGACCACTGCTATTGCGGTTACGAATGACCTCAAAAAAGGTATTGTCGACAGGTTTCGTAGCCTTCCCATGTCTAACTTGGCGGTGTTGAATGGCCATGTCATATCAGATATTTTGCGAAACGGCATTTCCACGCTGGTTATGCTGGTGGCGGGTTTTGTAATTGGGTTTCGGCCGCAAGCCAGTGTGTTTGAATGGTTTCAGATACTTGGTTTACTGCTTCTCTTTACGCTCACGTTTTCCTGGCTGTCGGCCATTATTGGGGTGCTTGCAAAAAGCGTTGAGGCGGTACAGTGGCTGACATTTGTCATTATTTTTCCGCTCACCTTTGCTTCGAGTGCGTTTACCCCAACCGACGGCATGGGAAAGTATTTGAAACTATTTGCCGAAAATCAACCAATCACTCAGGTGGTTGAAGCGATTCGGGCACTCATACTTGGTAACCCGGTTGGCGGGTACCTGTGGAAGGCGGCTGCCTGGTGCGTGCTGCTGCTTGTCATTGCCGTGCCAGTCGCTGCCCAGCTTTTTCGTCGTAAAACAACGTCATAAAATAGCGTACATACAGGAGGTACCATATGGCAAAAAGCGAAAACAAGACCAAACCGACCGATGTCAGCGTCGATGCGTTTATTGCTGGCGTGGCGGAACCTCGGCAGGGTGAAGCACGCAAACTACTAGCAATCATGCGCGACATAACAGGCGAGGAGCCAGTGATGTGGGGGCCGAGCATGATTGGGTTTGGCAGCTATCATTACACGTATGCATCTGGCCGCGAGGGCGACATGCTCAAAATTGGTTTTTCACCGCGCAAACCAGCACTCGTACTCTATGGGCTTGTGCACTACGAGGAAAAT
Source organism: Candidatus Saccharibacteria bacterium (assembly GCA_016700375.1). Classification (NCBI taxonomy): domain Bacteria; phylum Candidatus Saccharimonadota; species Candidatus Saccharimonadota bacterium. Next base: position 323,514 of record CP065016.1, on the reverse strand, counting down.
GAAGTGAACAGCGAACTGCTTGGTAGCCTTGGCCCACACGAACGAGGCAAAGGTTGCTTGTACATAAAGAACTTGCATGCGGTGGACGAGGCAACGCTGCGGCAGATGATTACAAATGCCTATCACCACACTACTACTACATGAGCATCGACGAATACCTCAGCAACTTCAGCGGCGAAACTCTTCGGCGGCTCTGTACCATACGCAGTATTATTCGCGCTGCAGCACCAGACGCCGTTGAGTCGGTGGCGTACGCTATGCCAGCGTACAAGCTGCATAACAAACCGCTCGTGTATTTTGCTGGCTACGATACTCACATTGGCTTCTATGCAACTCCCAACGGCCATGAGGCATTTAAAACCGAGTTTGCTCCCTATGTACAGGGCAAAGGTTCCGTGCAATTCCCGCACAATCAGCCCCTGCCAGAAGAGCTTATTCGACGTGTGGTGACGTACCGCATAGCGGAAGTGAATCGTTCTGCTTCGGAGCACCAAAAAACGAGGAGCCGAGCATGAGTGCTCCCGCAGGGTATAGCGGCACACCGCTGCTACAAAAACTCGGCTATGTCCCTGGCAAGATATCGTACGTGGACAGTATTGCCCCCTACTTTACAGAAGTACGTGATGATATCACACTGAACGCTCCCAGCTCATACGATTTCATTCATATTTTTGTAAAAACACCCGACGAGCTCCAACGCTCAGCCGACTACGCTACCTCCAAGCTCGCAAAGAACGGTATGTTATGGATTTCATGGCCAAAACAAACAGCGAACCCCACAGCGGTGCTGAGTAGCAATATTGTACGAGCCTACGGGCTTTCTATTGGATTAGTCGACGTCAAGGTCGCAGCAATTGATGCCGAGTGGTCGGGGCTGAAATTTGTCTACCGTACAAAAGACCGCTAACCTTTCCCGTTTACTTGACTGTTAGAAGCCGTACGCGTACCATATACAGGTGAAAATCATCGGTGTATTTGGGCAGCAACGCGGCGACGAAGGCAAAGGCCGTGTTGTGGATATGCTCGCAGAGGAATGTGACATTGTAGCGCGGTTCAATGGCGGCAGTAATGCTGGCCACACCGTGGTACTGCCGGACGGCCGGGAACTCGCCCTGCACATTGTGCCCTCCGGCATTGCTCACCCGAAGGCCGTGAACGTTATAGGCAATGGCACCATTGTTGACCCTGTACGCTTTGCCGATGAGTTACGTGACATCGAAAAACTTGGCATACAGGTTACGCCGGAAAACTTAAAGGTGAGCGCCAGCGCTCACCTGGTGCTGCCGCATTATAAGCAGCTCGAGGAAATCCGCGAGCTCGGCCGTGGTGCGCAGGGCTCTACCAAGGCCGGTATAGCTGACACGTACGCCGCCAAGGCGCAGCGTGCTGGTGTACGCGCAGAGCGCCTGCTCGGGAGCCATGAGTCGCTCCTACAGGTTGTGCGCGAAGGGCTTGAGTCTGTGGGGCCGGCACGAAAAGAGCATGGTCTAGCATCTGTTGACATAGAAAATGAAGTGAAATCGTACGCGCTAGCGCTCCAAAAACTCCAGCCGTTTGTAACCGACACATCGTTGTACGTAAACGAGAGGCTAGTTGGCGGCGCAACGCTGCTTGCCGAAGGGGCACAGGCATTTTTACTGGACATAGACCATGGCATGTACCCGTACGTCACGTCCTCCTCTACTACAGCAGGTGGTGTGGCGCCTGGGCTCGGGATTGCCCCGACGACCCTCGAGCGTTCAATAGGTATTGTTAAAGCGGTGCAGTCACACGTGGGCGGCGGGCCGTTTGTAACGGAAATTCATGATGAAAAACTTCTGAGCGTTCTCCACGGCGACATGTCGACTATAGATGCCGAAAAAGGCACCACGACCGGACGCGTCCGCCGGCTGGGCTACTTAGACATTACCGGCATACGCCGCGCGAATATGGTCAACGGCACAACCGAACTCGCCATTACTAAGCTCGACTGGGTGCCTCGCTACGGCAAAACAATCAAAGTGTGTATCTCGTACACATACCGCGGTGAAACACTGACCATGGCGCCAGATTCTGCCTGGGCGCTCGAAAAGTGCGAGCCGGTGTACGAAGAGCTTTCCTCCTGGGGCGAAGATATAACAGAGGTGCGTTCCTTCGCGGATTTGCCGCAGGCCGCTCAAGACTATATAACCGCACTCGAAACATGGACCGGCCTCCCCGTTACCTACATAGGCGTTGGCCCCCGCCGCGACCAGGTCATCATCCGTTAATACAATGCGTTAAATGTGTTCATTAGACTACGAAGTGCTGCTGGTACAGATTCGAATGTTTTCCCCGCGATTGACTGGATTGGAAGGATTTTCGCGCTGGTGCTGGTGAGGAACGCGGCGTCGTAGCTGCTGAGTGTGTCGAGAGGTATGGGCTGGTGAACAATGTCAAAGCCCTGTTCTTTCGCAAGCGCGAGCACATGGTCGCGCGTGACGCCCAGCAAAATATCTTCCTCGGGCGGTGAGTAAATGGTACTGCCCTTCAGTGTAAAGAAGTTGCTGCGCGTACCTTCGGTAATTTCGCCGCGGCGGTTTATAAGCAGCGCGTCATGTGCGCCCTGTGATTGGGCGCCGCGGTACGCCAAATAACTCGGCAGCATATTGAGCGTTTTGGCGTGAGGGTACATGCGCTCGTACTCATAGGTAACGCAGTGACAGCCAGTTTTGTAGAGTTTGCGCTCAACAAAATACGGCGCCAGGCAGAGTATGTATAGCTCGGCATCGGCCGCTGTTTTGCCCCCAATGAGCAGTAGTTTGATGTTACACGTTTCCACTTCATTTGCAGCGATGATATCTGTTATATACCGCTCAATTTCACTTGGTTGGTAGTGGTGTTCGAGCCCAATTGCGTCTGCAGATAGTTCTAGCCGGCGGCAATGCTCATCTACAAAACGTGCTATGCCGTGCGAAACGCGGATGGTTTCGTACACGCCGTAGCCGTAGGAATACTCGATGCTCGCAAGCGGCACTGTCGCCTGCTCTACGGGCAATACAACGCCGCCCCGCGAAAAAAACGAAAAACTCATAGCACTATGGTACCGTGGTTCTGGTACGAACGCTATATGTCGCCAGTATTTACTTATCGGATGCGGGTAATGAGACGAAGGTTTGAGAGGTAGTGCTGTGGGTCGGTAGTGGGGTGCGTGCGTAGGTATTCAATATGCTTTTCCACAAACGGAATGACATGGCTCGGGTAGAGTTCGCCGTTTGGGCTGTAGCCTGGGTTGGTAATGTAGCGAGCGTCGGCCGTCATTTCTTTCAGAGACTGTATAAATGCCTGTCCTTCTTCGCTGGCGAAGAAGGCGGCGCTTTTTGTGGAAGACGGCATGATTATTGCTCTACAAACGTTAATGCATAGCCAATACGCCCTGCTCGGCCAGAACGCCCAATACGGTGAATGTAATCGTCGTATGTCTGTGGCTGGGTGTAGTTAATGACATGGGTTATGTCGGTAACGTCGAGACCACGCGCTGCAACGTCGGTGGCGACCAGAATAGTTACATCGCCTTTTTTAAAGCTGGCGAGGGCATGGGCGCGCTTGGCCTGGCTTTTGCCGCCATGGATGCTGGCAACATTGAAGCCGCGCAGACGAAGCTCGTTTTCCAGCCGTTCTACTCCGCGCTGGGTCGCCTCAAATATAATGGCTTTTTCTGTGTCTGGGTGAATGAGGGTGTCGTGGAGTTTGTTTTCTTTGTCTGTCTTGCCGCTAAAACGAACAACGTCTTGATGCACGTTCTCACTGGTGTCATTTGTTTTTACGGTGACAAGTTCTGCGTGTGGTGAGAATGTTCGAATGAGTCCGTCGACGCGGGTATCCATGGTTGCAGAGAAATAAAACGACTGGCGTTTTGGAGCCACATGCTCGAGGAGTAAACGGACGTCGTTTACAAAACCCATGTCGAGCATTCGGTCAACTTCGTCGAATACAACCAGGTTGAACTGACCAAGCTGGAGCGTGCCGCGGTCGAGGTGGTCCTTTATCCGGCCCGGTGTACCTATGACAAGTCGCGGTCGAGAGCGCAGGTCACGAAGCTGAGGACCGTAGGACATACCGCCAAGGAGGAGCGCGCTCATAATATTGCTGCCCTGCGCCATGCCTCGGCACTCGGTTGCGATTTGCTGGGCAAGTTCCCTTGTTGGGGCAACAATGAGGGCGCGGCTCGTGTGGTCGTTTAGTATTTGGTGCAAAATGGGTAGCGCAAATGCGGCTGTTTTGCCGGTACCGGTTCCCGCGATGCCGATGACGTCTTTCCCAGCCAGTCCAAGCGCGATGGTTTGGTCTTGAATAGGCGTTGGGGTGTCGTAGCCTTTGCGAGCTATGTTTTGCTGCAATCGTTTGTCGAGCGCAAAGTCAGAAAATTTGTGCTTTGTCTCGTACGACTCGCTGTCTTTAGGTGTCGCGACGCGAACAAAACGCTCTGGGTTAATATACTGACCGCGGCCGCGCGGTTTGCGCTGCGGTTTTGGTTTGCTGTACGGCGAACGGCTGCTTTTGTAAGCAAAGCCACGTCTTGTTGATGTGGGCATAAAAATAAGTCCTTTTTGTAGCTTGGTTAATACAAACAGATTGCTATGAATCCTGAGAGTAATAACTACGAAACCACTTCTGGACTCTTGGTGCTGCGCGGGACGTACCTTAACGCATCAAATAACAATTCCCTTACATCTTAGCATAAATAGAATCAAATCGCAAATTTCACTCTTATCCAACGCAAAATGAGCCTGAACCGCCTATCAGGTTCTAAAATACTATGAGCCTGAAATATCGACAGCTGGCATAGCATGGGAGGATGACTATTACTATGCAGCAACACTGTCAACCTCCCCTTTTAGCGAACACCCTGTCTCTCTTGTTGAGACTGGCAGCGTAAGCTGCCGGGCTCATCTTTAATGCGCTGTGGATACGCTTATGGTTGTAATAGTAGATGTGCAGGGCAATGGCTTCGTGGAGTGCCGCTAAGTTTTTGTATTGTGTCAGGTTGCAGACTTCGCGCTTGAAGCCACCAAACCATCGCTCCATGAAACCATTCTGCCAGGGGCTGGCTTTGGTGCTCGCACTAAGTTGGATTTCCATTTTGTTGCAGAGGTCTTGGTGCCTGTAGCTCAAGTATTCAGAACCTTGATCAGAGTGGAGGATTGCTGGCGCTGGATGCTTGCTGAGTGCATCGAGTAGTGCCTCGTGGGTCAGCTCGCTGGTATGTCGTGTACCGAGCCGCCAACCAACCACTTGCCTGGTTTTCAGGTCGAGCACCACCGCCAGATAGTGCCAGCGCTTCTCGAACCACAGGTATGTAAAGTCCTGCGCCCACGCATGAGCATTGACCATGTCGGCATAGCTTTGACCGTCCTGTGGCCGCAGCTCGTCTTTAAGACGAGCGTAGCACTGTAGAGCGTTAGGCGGTGCGCTAATCTCTGCTGCTGCAGACCAACCGCTCCGACGCTTCTTAGTTGGTGTCGGTATGATAACACCCGCAAGCGTACGGATACGTCTGGTTTTCTTTTTGTTCCAGCCAAGGTGCAGTGCTAACCGGTCGACGCCGTAGAATGGGTGGAGTTCGTGGGCTGCCTGTAGCCGCGCAATAGCCTGTCGGTCGGTTTCTGCTTGTTTCGCTGGACGAACATAGTAGCTTGTCCGGCCAAGGCCCAGGAGCTTGCTGTATTGCTTGCGCCACCCTGGGTCGACCTCGTCCAGGGCAGCTAACCTTTTGGGCGCTGACTTTCGGCGGTCAGCCTACCAAGCACTCGGTAGGCCTGCTCAAGCTCACGCTTGAGTCGATTGTTTTCGAGGATGAGGTTACGGTTGCCGTCTACAACACCAGCTCTTAGCCAACCGTAGATGGTCTTGCTACTAACCCCGTACTGGTCAGCAGCTTCACTGACCTTGAGACCACCATCTCGTATTTTGAGGATGATTTCATCTTTTATATGTTGCTCAATATGTTTGCCAACAGGCATACGAAAAACTCCCTTCAGATTAGATATATTGTACCGCCTGCTAGCTAGACGGTGTGTTCAGTATATGGGGAGGGTGACAACACACGCTACCAACTATTGAAGAACTCAGACAGTTTGTCTCAGGCACTCAGTCACTTGACCTTACAATCGTACATAAGCAAGAGGCTTATGCCTGGTTACAGCAACTGGTCGTTCGTCTTGACTACCAGCACTTGGGCAAAAAAGACAAAGGCGTCGTTCGAGAATACGCCATAGCCGTCACGGGGTACAGCCGTGCCCAGGTGACTCGGCTTATTGGACAGTACCTGCGGACTGGCTGTATTGCGCTGGAGCCAGTGAACATGAGAAACCAGTTTGCACTGCGCTACACGCGTGAAGACATTGGGCTGCTAGCAGAGCTGGATGATGCCCATGATCGGCTCAGTGGCAAAGCGGCAAAAGTTCTAGCCCAACGAGCCTTTGTGACATTTGGCGATGCACGCTACGAACGACTTAGCGCAATCTCCGTCAGCCACATATACAATCTACGTGGCACCGTAACATACCGTAACCAAAGCCATACGTTCACCAAAACGCAAGCAACAACAATAGCTATTGGCGAGCGCCGCAAACCACGCCCGAACGGTCAACCTGGCTTCATCCGTATAGATACTGTCCACCAGGGAGATAAGGACAAAGAAAAGGGTGTGTACCACATCAATCTGGTTGATGAAGTTACCCAGTGGGAGGTGGTGGTCGCGGTCGAGAGAATCACTGAGCGTTACATGCTGCCAGCCCTCGAAGCAGCTTTGGTGCTGTTCCCATTTGTCATTGTAGAATTCCACGCCGACAATGGCTCGGAGTACATCAACAAACAAGTTGCTGCCCTCCTGAAAGCAATGCTCATCAAGCTCAGTAAGTCTCGAGCCTACCAAAGCGGAGACAATGGATTGGTTGAAACCAAGAATGGTAGCATTATCCGAAAAGCCCTAGGCTATGCGCATATACCCAGGGAATATGCTCCGGATATTAACAGCTGGTACTGTACGTGGTTTGTGCCCTACCTGAACTTCCACCGACCCTGCGGTTACCGCATAACGAGCGTTGACTCAAAGACGGGCAAGAGGACACATCGCTACCCAGTCAATGGGTACATGGTACCGTACGAGAAGCTGAAGTCATTGCCAGACGCCAAACAATACCTGAAGACAGGCAGCAGTTTTGAGAAACTAGACGAAGTGGCGTATGCTGAAAGTGATACAGCTTGGGCGATAGCCATGAACAAAGCAAAAGACCAGTTGTTGAAGACACTATATACAAAACGCTAGCTGTTTGTTTCTGGTAGCTTCAGGCTCATTCTTGGATTGGAATATACTATTTCGACAACATACTACCAACCCGGCATTACTTTCTATGGGTGCAGCCGGCCCAGCAGCAGGGGCGGCGCATGCCGGACTGCATTTTGGAGCGACCTACCTCTATGCGCCGAGCGCGGGTTTCGGGCTTTTTGGCATCTGCGACCCAGCAAATCCACTCGTTTCTGGCGAGCGGCGTGATGCTATGCCACATGTTGAGCATCTTGGAGTCAGCTAGTATGGCTGCCCGCAAATCGTCGGGAAGTTTGTGTACAACACCGTCTGCCAACGAGACATCTTTCATGTTTCTAGTGTAGCCTATATGACCGATGAATCAAGCACTGCATTTTCCTCGCTACCGAGTTCTAGCTGCCGAACGTGAAGGCGTTTATGGTAACACCTGCTGGGAACGTCAGTTTGAGCGTTTGGTCGGTCATAAACTGGTCTAGGCTGGCCAGGGTGTACAAACGTGGACCGTCGAGGGTAACGGAACTGTTCTTGCTTTCTTTGCTCCCTGGTGCAGGTTGGCCAGTGACCGTTACATCGATACGGGCACCGGGCGGACCACTCATGACGAGGTAGACTTGGCGGGCAGAGAACTTCAGTGTGAGCGTTGCGCCTTGCGCGAGGCTTTGGCTCGATTCGTCGCCCATTTGCCAGCGGCCACCGATCGACCAGCTATCCCTTTCAAGATTCTGAGCGGTTGTATAGGTAACGGGCTTGTCGGCCACAAATTGGTCGGCGTTCATAAAACGGGCTGCGCGGTCGTAGCCAAGGTATGTCTCGGGGGTTTGCCCGCGTCTAACGCTGCTTCCTTTTTGTGCGGCTTCGAGCGGAGCAGTAACGGCGTTACCGGATTCTTTCAATAGCGCCTGAATGGTTCTTTCGGTTTCGTCGTAGGCGCCTTCGCCGAAGTGGGTGTAGCGTACTTGGCCGTCCTTGTCCACGAGGTATTTTGCGGGCCAGTATTGGTTACGATACGCCCGCCAAGTCGCAAAGTCGTTGTCGAGTGCTACCGGATATAAAATGCTTTCGTCTGCTATGGCGCGTTTGACGTTTTCGGGCACTTTTTCGAACGCAAATTCGGGCGCATGCACGCCGATTATTTCAAACCCGGCATCTTTGTACTTGCTATACCATGCATTCAGGTACGGCTGTGTTCGCTGGCAGTTTATGCACGAATATGTCCAGAAGTCTATGAGAACAACCTTCCCTTTCAAGCTTTCTACGGTCAGTGGCGCTGTGTTTAGCCATGTAGATATATTTTTAAATTCTGGTGCGCTGTAGGGCGTAACATTAAACCGCTTTTTGCTGCCAGATGTGGTGGAAGCAGGCGCCGTTGTGGAGGAGTCTTTAGGGACTAGTTTTTGTTCAAGCTGAATGAGGTTCAAAATGTCTTTGTCGACCAGGTAGGTTTGGATTTTTTTATCCCAGCCAGTCGCGACAAATATGCCAACGAGAATAAAAAGTACGGCAATAGCCCGCTGGAACCAACCGCCGGGGTTGGTTGCCCACTTGATTTTTTGCAACAGACGGCGGCCCAAAAGCGCAATTGCCAGCAGCGACGATGCAACACCAAGGCAATATACGCCGAGATAAAAAACGCCGCGCAGAGTACTTTCGGGCAGTACGGTTGCGATGACCCATGCGTAGGTTGGGCTGCAGCTGCTAAAGACCGGTCCGAGTGCGGCACCAATGAGTACGGCTGAAAGAGTACCGTTTCCGCTCTGGTACGCTTTACCCAATAGGCCCTGCGTGCGGTGCTCAATTCCGAGCCGACCTATCATCTGCGCCCAAAGCATTGGAAATAGCATGAAAATTCCAAGCGTTACAACCAGCAATCCCGAGCCTATAGACCATACACGCGGGTCTATACCAATTAGTGCCGTCGAGGCTTTCAGTAAAATGGTAAATACTATGAGCGACACGACCAGGCTGGCGGTGATGATGTACGGTCGCCACCGGTCTTTTTTCTCACCCGCAAGACTGCCGCCCAGGATAATGGGGAGCATGGGCAGCACGCACGGAGCAAGTACGGTGAGTAGTCCGGCTAGGTAGGAAAGGACAATAGTAACG